>NZ_JBHMIQ010000034.1:0-75276 GCF_048060315.1 Micromonospora sp. LOL_013 | reverse complement strand
ACCAGCGGCCCGCCGCGTCCTGCGACACGGTCACCGTCGACGGCGCCGCGCCCTGCGGCAAATACCGGGCCCGTCTCGCCCAGAAGTTGGTGAACGCGGTCCGCAGGTGCCGCAGCGCCTGCTGCAGAGGGACGCAGGAGACGTCGTTGAGGAACGCCAGGTCGTCGGTCTTCTTCCACCCGGTCAGCATCGCCGACGTGGCGTTGTAGGTGATCCGTTCCCGGCGTTGCGTCCACGCCTCGGTGCGGGCGGCCAGCGCCATGTTGTAGACCAGCCGGACACAACCGAACGTCCGGGCGAGCTCGGCCGTCTGCTCCGGGGTGGGGTGGAAGCGGTACCTGAACGCCCGCTTCACGGTCCTGGACACAGTCGACAATCTAGCGATTCGGTCCTCAGCCGTGGGGTTGGTGTGGGGTGGACGCCGATCCACCTCGGCGGCGGATCGACTTTCCCTGTCCCGCTCCGCGGGGGTTCCGTTTCCTCCGCGGTCTGAAGGCCGGAGTATCCACGGAAGGACTCTGATGACCAGATCCACGACGCGTACGGATAATCCGTCGCCGGGCATGTTCGGCGACACCGCCAACTTCCCAGCCAGCAACCTGCCGGCCGGACCAGCCGGACCAGCCACCGCGCCCGGCGCCGCGCCGCAGGACGGCGGTCCCGCGCGGACCAGCGTAACCGTCGCCAGCTATCCGGACTACGCCTCCGCGCAGCGCGCCGTCGACCGGCTGTCGGACAACCGGTTCCCGGTGGAACGCACCGCCATCGTCGGCACCAATCTCCGGCTGGTGGAGGAGGTCACCGGCCGACTCACCACCGGCCGGGCGGCGTTGGCCGGCGCGGGAACCGGTGCCTGGTTCGGGCTGTTCATCGGCCTGCTGATCGGCATTTTCGCGGTGGTGAACTGGCTGGGCATCATCGTCACCGCCGTGGTGATCGGTGCGGTCTGGGGTGCCGTGTTCGGTGCGGTAGCGCACGCCATGACCGGTGGCCGGCGGGACTTCTCCTCCCGCAGCCTGCTACAGGCCAGCCAGTACGGTGTGACGGTCGACGCCGAATACGCCGACCGGGCCCACCAGGTGCTACGGGAGTCGAGCCAGCCGGCCGGACACCAATCCCGTTGACGAGGACGGCCCCAGCAGGGAGATCACGAGCGGCGGGGCGGGACAGCATCCTGGGTGCTGTCCCGCCCCGCCGCGCTGCGGCGCCCATTACCTGCCCCGCGCCTCCGGCACCCATCACTTTGTTCTTCCCGGGACGGTGTTTGGGTGGGGCGGACCGGGTACCCGGTTGCTGCGGCGACACCCGTAGGTGGCACGGCTCCGGGATTCACGGACGAGACCTGCTGCCTACCGTCATTGTCAAGATGCCAGGGCAGCAGGCTGAGGAGGCACGATGAGCACCGAAATCGTCACCCCGGATCCCCAGCGACCCTACTCCGACCAGACCATCCAGAGTGAACAAGGACTGCTCCTCGCGGTCCTGGTGATGGTGGTGCTGGGGGTGCTCGGGGTGTTCCTGGTCTCCTGACCCGCCGTGCCCGCCGGCAGCACGTCGGCGAGGCTCAACGCGGCGAGCAACTCCGCCCGGATGTTCGTCACGAACGGCCCGTACCGGGCGATGAGTTCCCGAATCGGCCGACCGCCGATGACGTACACGTCGAGCTGCGGTGCGCGGCTGTCCTGCCGGGCGTCGGCTGCGATCCGCAGCGTGTCGCCCGGCCCGTGGACAGCCAGTTGGCCGGTGCGCACGGGCCGCAGCTGCGGCCGACGGACCCCCGGCCGCCCAGGACGTACGCAAGAGCGTCGAAGTCGGCCCGCCAGGGCAGGTCCACCTGCGCCCCGGCTGTACCGTCAAGTGGCTGATGGTGATCGGGGTGTGGGCGGAGCCGGGGCCGTCGAGCCCGGCGACCGAGCCGGAGATCACCCGGATCAGTGCTCCGCCGTCCGCAGTGGCGCGCAGGGCGACCTGGTCGCCTCGGATGCCCTGGTAGCGGGGCGATGCGAACTTCTTCGGCCTGGGCAGGTCGACCCACAGCTGGAGGCCGTGCGCGTACTCCACCTCACCCATCTGGTCCAGATGCAGGAACGGGTTGAGCTCGGCCATCGGCACACCAGCGAATGCCCGACGCACGGCGGTCGCCCCGGGCGACCTACCGGTCGACGATCATGAGGCGCTGGTGACGCTTCATTGCCCGCGGACGGGGTAACCGACGGCAGGAAACGGTGCTCACGCGCGAAAAGATGTCCGATTTGATCTATCATGGGCGATAAATACATCGTACTTTCGGCTAGCTTTTGATTGACCGACCAGGTTAATGTTGGAGGCCGAAAGACCCTAGCGGACACATCAAGACGCACCACTTTCCATATCCGCGGACGAGGTGCAGGGAGGACCACCATGACCGCGACACTGACCGGACACCGCACGGTGACCGAGCCGACGACAGTAGCCGAACCGAATACAGTGGACCGGCCCAGGACAGTGGACCGGGCGGTGACCACGCCGGCCACACTGGACAAGCGGACGACCGCGCCAGAGGACAGCGCAACCGAGCTGCTGGCCGCGATGGCGGCGCTGCCGACCGGGCACCCATCCCGGGAGGCACTGCGCGACCGGGCCATCGAGGCGTGGCTCCCGCTGGCCCAGCACCTCGCCCAGCGTTACAGCGGCCGGGGTGAGCCGACCGACGACCTCGCGCAGACCGCGGCCGTCGGCCTGATCAAGGCCATCGACAAGTTCGACCCCACGCGCGGCGTCGACTTCGCCGGCTACGCGATCCCGACGATCATCGGTGAGCTGAAGCGGCACTTCCGGGACCGGACCTGGGACATCCGGGTACCCCGCCGGCTGCAGGAGCTACGGCTGAGCATCTCGGAGGCGAACAGCACCCTGCTGCAGACGCTGGGCCGGTCGCCGACGGTCGCCGACATCGCCGCACACCTGCGGATCACCGAGGAGGAGGTGCTCGAAGGCCTGGAGGGTGCCCGCGCGTACAACGCGGTGTCGCTGTCCACGCCGACCGGCGACGGCGAGCGCGCCACCGAGTTGGCCGACATGCTCGGCGCCGAGGACCGCGAGTACGAGCTGGCGGAGCTGCGGGTCGCGCTCGGCCCAGCGCTGGCCACCCTCGACGAACGCGAGCAGCGCATCCTCACCCTGCGCTTCTACGGCAACCTGACCCAGTCACAGATCGCCGATCAGATCGGCGTGTCCCAGATGCACGTGTCGCGGTTGCTCGCCAGGGCATTGACCAAGCTCCGCGGACAGTTGCAGTCGACGTACTGATCGGGCCGATCGGTGGATCGGGCCGTTGCCCGGCCGCCGGTCGCGACCCACGCTGCAGGCTTTCCCACCGGCTGTGGCCGGCCCCGACCTCCCGGGCCGGCCGCCGCCGGCGGCTCGGCCCCGTTACCCGGCGATGTCGCCGGTGACCTCGGTGATGTCGCCGATGACCACGGTGATGTTGTCCGGACCACCGGCCCGAATCGCCAGGTCGACCAGCCGTTGCGCGCCCGCCTGCGGGTCCGCGTAGGTGGCCAGGACCTCGGCGATGCTCTCCGCCTGTACCACGTTCGACAGCCCGTCGCTGCACAGCAGCCAACGGTCGCCGGTCTGCGGCTCGAAGACCTGGTAGGCGGGGTTGACGTTCTCCCCCTGCAGCGCCTGGGTGACTACCGCCCGACGCGGATGGCTGGCGGCCTGCTCCGCAGTGATGACGCCCTCGTCAACCAGCATCTGCACGAACGTATCGTCCCGGGTGACCTGCTCCAGCGCGCCGCCCCGCAGCAGGTACGCCCGCGAGTCGCCGATGTGGGCCAGGGCGATCGCCGCGCCGGACCTGGCGAAGAGCAGGGCGGTCAGCGTCGTTCCCATCCCCTCCCGCGCCGGATCCTCGGCTATCGCCTGACGAATCCCGGCGCTGGCGGTCTCGACCGCCGCCTGCAGCCTCGGTACCAGTTCATCGTCCGCGACGGCCGCATCGAGCGGTGCGATCGCCTCGACCGCGATCTTGCTCGCCAGATCCCCGGCGGCCATCCCACCCATGCCGTCGGCGACGGCGACGAGCCAGTCGCCAGCGTGCACGGAGTCCTGGTTCCCGCTCCGGATCAGGCCGCGGTCGGTCACCGCCGCGGAACGCAGCTTCAGGGTCATGGCTGGCAGCCTGCCAGGAACAGGGCAGAAATGTCTCTAGTAGATCAGCATGCAGATGCTAAAGATTATGGAGAATTGCGGCAAGATAACGGACATAAGCCGTGAAGCGCCACAAAGCAGACGTCGGGCGCCGGTCGCACGGCCCGCCGCGCATGACGTGATTGACACTCCGGTAACGCCCTGGCAACATCGTCTTAGATCAATGGGAGCGCTCCCAACCCTGCCCTCCGGCGCGGCCCGGGGAGGACCGACGTCAGGTCCGGTCCTCGGACCCCCCCGACCCGGGCAGTCCGACCCACGCGCGGAAGGAACCCCGTGACCCGATCCAGACGACGCCGGACGGTCGCGCTACTCGCCGGCACCAGTGCCAGCGTCCTGGCGTTGACCACCCTGACCGTGACGACGGCATACGCCGAGGAACGCGAACATATCGTCAACGGCACCTTCGACGACGGAACAGCCCCCTGGTGGGGCACCGAGAACGTCGCCCTGGCCGCCACTGACGGCCAACTGTGCGCCAGCGTGCCCGGCGGCACCACCAACCCGTGGGACGCCAGCATCGGACACAACGGCATCGAACTCATCGACGGTGCCGCGTACCGCCTGGCCTTCACAGCCGCCAGCGACGTCCCCGCGACCGTACGGGCGAACGTCCAGCTCAACGCGGAGCCCTACACCACCGTACTCAGCCGCGAGCTGGACCTCGGGCCGGACGGCGAGACAGTCACCTACGAGTTCACCGCGAACCTCGACTCACCCGACGGCACCCTCACCTTCCAACTCGGCGGCGGTGCCGCCGACTACATCCTGTGCCTGGACGACGTGTCGCTGGTCAGCGATGACAGCGCCGGTCCTCCGCCCGGGGGGCCGGAGCAGATCACCAACGGCGACTTCAGCAACGGCACCGACGGCTGGATCAGCTACGGCACCAGCAGCACCGGGGTGGTCGACGGACAGCTCTGCGCCACCGTCCCGACCGGGCTGGCCAATCCGTGGGACGCCGGCATCCTGCAAGAGAGCCTGCCGCTGATCGCCGGCGAGGAGTACACCATCGGCTTCACCGCGTCCGCCGAACCGGCCGCCGCCGTACGGGCGGTTGTCCAGCTCGGCGCCGACCCGTACACCGGCTACTTCGGCCGCGACCTGGCACTGACCGCCGAACCGTCGCGGGTCGAGGCGACCTTCGTCGCCAGCGAGGACACCGAACGGGCCCAGCTCGCCTTCCAGGTCGGTGGCAACGCCGACGAGTACACCTTCTGCCTGGACGACGTCTCGCTGCGCGGCGGCGAGGAGGAGCCGCCGTACGTGCCGGACACCGGCCCGCGGGTGCGGGTCAACCAGGTCGGTTACCTGCCCGGCGGGCCCAAGAACGCCACCGTCGTCACCGACGCCACCGAGCCGCTCGACTGGCAGCTGCACGACGCCGACGGGGCCGTCGTCGCCAGCGGCACCAGCACCGTACGCGGGTTGGACAGTGCCTCCGGCGAGCAGACGCACACCATCGACTTCTCCGCGTACCGGGGCACCGGCACCGGGTTCACCCTGGTCACCGACGGCGAGACCAGCTACCCGTTCGCCATCTCCGGCGACATCTACCAGCAACTGCGCTCCGACGCGCTGCAGTTCTTCTACATCCAGCGCAGCGGCATCGCGATCGACGGCGACCTGGTCGGCGAGGAGTACGCCCGCCCGGCCGGCCACGTCGGCGTCGCCCCCAACCAGGGCGACATCGACGTGCCGTGCCAGCCCGGTGTCTGCGACTACCGGCTCGACGTGCGCGGCGGCTGGTACGACGCCGGCGACCACGGCAAGTACGTGGTCAACGGTGGCATCGCCACCTACCAGCTGCTCAGCGCGTTCGAGCGGACCAAGACCGCGCCCAGCGCCGACGGCGGGGCCGGACTCGGCGACGGCACCTTGCGGGTGCCCGAGCGGGACAACGGCGTGCCGGACATCCTCGACGAGGCCCGCTGGGAGCTGGAGTTCCTGATGCGGATGCAGGTGCCGACCGGTAAACCGCTCGCTGGGATGGCCCACCACAAGATCCACGACCGGAACTGGACCGGCCTGCCGCTGCAGCCGGAGGACGACCCGGAGCTGCGGGAGCTGCATCCACCATCGACCGCAGCCACGCTGAACCTGGCGGCTGTCACCGCTCAGTGCGCCCGACTGTACGCCCCGTACGACACCGCGTTCGCTGACCAGTGTCAGACGGCGGCGACGACGGCGTACGCGGCGGCCGAGGCCAACCCGGACCGGCTCGCCGATCCGGCCGACGGCAACGGCGGCGGCGCATACAGCGACGGTGACGTCAGCGACGAGTTCTACTGGGCGGCGGCCGAGATGTACCTGACCACCGGCGAGCAGAGCTACCTCGACGACGTCACCGCCTCGCCGCACCACACCCGGGACGTCTTCGACGCGACCGGCTTCGGCTGGGGCTCCACCGCCGCGCTCGGCCGGCTCGACCTGGCCACCGTGCCGAACGGGCTCGCCCCGCAGGAACGGGACCGGATCCGCGCCTCGGTGGTGGCCGCGGCTGACTCCTACCTCGCCACCTTGGACGGTCAGGCGTACGGGTTGCCGATGCCGGGCAACCGGGGCGCCTACTTCTGGGGTGCCAACAGCAACATCATCAACAACGCGGTGGTGCTCGCCACGGCGTACGACATGACCGGGGACAGCGGGTACCGCGACGGTGCCGTGCAAGCGATGGACTACATTTTCGGCCGCAACGCGCTGAACCACTCCTACGTCACCGGCTGGGGTTCGGTGTACCCGCGCAACCAGCACAGCCGCATCTTCGGCAACCAACTCGACCCGGACCTGCCGACTCCACCGGCCGGATCGATCGCCGGCGGCGCCAACGCCAGCCTGGACGACCCGTTCGCCCGGGACCTGCTGGAAGGCTGCGCCCCGATGTTCTGCTACGTCGACGACATCGAGTCGTACGCGACCAACGAAGTGGCGATCAACTGGAACTCGGCGTTGAGCTGGATCGCCTCCTTCCTGGCCGACCAGGGTGACGCGGTGCCCGCACCGGCGCCGTTGAGCTGCCGGGCCGAGTACGTCAACTACGGTGAGTGGGCCGGCGGCGGAGGCTTCACCGCCCAGGTCGACATCACCAACACCGGGGACGCCACGGTCGACGGCTGGACGGTCCGCTTCGCGTTCACCGGTGACCAGCGGCTCCGGGAGGCGTGGATGGCTGAGGTCAGCCAGACCGGGGCGACGGTGACGGCCCACAACGAGACCTACAACGGCCGGCTGGAGCCCGGCGAGACGGCAATGTTCGGGCTGAACGTCACCACCGCCGGTGGGGCCAACCCGGCACCAGAGTTGATCACCGTCAACGGAGTGGCCTGCTCCTGAACCTGTGCTGGTGGCTGGCCCGCTGCTGCGCCGCGAGCGGCGGGCCGGCCACCAGTCGGCTGGCCCGCCGCTCGCCGGGACGGCCGACGGACGGACCCGCCCGGCCCCGTCGCCTTCGGGTCGCCGACGCAGGGTCGCCCGAGGGCCGGACAAACCGTCGCCAGCGGACGGTAGCCATCGGACGGCTGCGGGTCAGCTCCTGCGTCGCCTGCGCCAACAGCTCCTCCAGCGCGACACCGAGCGCCCGGCAGATCGATGCCAACATCTCCGAGGACGGTTCCTTGCGTCCGCGTTCCAGCTCCGACAGGTACGCCGTGGACAGCCCGGCGGCTCGGGCGACGTCCTGCAGAGTACGGCCCTGGTCCTGCCGGAGCCGACGCAACACCCGCCCGATGACCTGTCGCAGCAGCATCGAAAGTCTCCGTCCAGGCTCGCCCGGTCAGCTGGGGACGCCACCGGTGGACAGCTGTGCCGTGGTGGCGATGACCTGGTCGATGATGCCGTACTCGCGGGCCTGCTCGGCGGTGAACCACCGGTCGCGGTCGGAGTCCCGCTCGATCTCCTCGCGAGTGCGTCCGGTATGGGACGCAATCCGCTCGATCGTCGTCCGCTTGATGTACAGCATGTTCTCGGCCTGGATGGCGATATCGGCGGCGGTGCCGCCCATCCCGCCGGACAGCTGGTGCATCATGATCCGGGTGTGCGGTAGGGCGTACCGCTTGCCGGGCGCACCGGCGCAGAGCAGGAACTGGCCCATCGACCCGGCAAGACCGAGGCCGACGGTCGCCACGTCGTTTCCGATGTAGTGCATCGTGTCGTAGACGGCCATGCCGGCGCTGATCACGCCGCCCGGTGAATTGATGTAGAGGAAGATGTCGCGCTCGCTGTCCTCGGCCGCCAGCAGCAGCATCTGCGCACAGATCGTGTTGGCCGAGGTGTCGTCGACCTGGGTGCCGAGAAAGATCACCCGCTCCTTGAGCAGCTGTTGGAAGACCTGGTCGCCGAACCCGGTGGTCGCGCCGTCCGCAGCCATCGCGGGCCTGGTGTGTCGCATCAGTGACGCCCTCTCGATCACGGTGATGATGGCTACCAGCATCGACCGGCGACGGACCGGACCGCTGCCCCTTCTGCTGACAGGAGATCTGCTGTGAGCAGAAGGCGATCCCGGTCGCCGTCCACTGGGTACGGCTTTCCGGCCGGGCCGGAGGGCCGTACCCGGGTCTCAGTCGAGGGGCTCGGCCACCGTGCCGGCGGCCACCGTACGGCCGCCCTCCCGGACGGCGAAGCCGAGCCCGACGTCCATCGCGACCGGCCTCCCCCACTCCACCGTCACCTCGACGTGTCACCCGGCATGGCCATCGTCCGGTCGCCCAGGCTCACCGACCCGACCACGTCCGTAGTACGGAAGTAGAACTGCGGCCGGTAGTTCGCGGAGAACGACGTACGCCGGCCCCCCTCAGCGGTGGTCAGGACGTACAGCCGGGCCCGGAACCGTTGGTGCCGGGTGACGCTGCCGGGCACCGCCACCACCTGGCCCCGCTGCACCTGGTCGCGCTTGACCCCACGCAGCAGTAAGGCGGCGTTGTCGCCGGCCTCGGCGACGTCCAGCGATTTGCCGAACGTCTCCAGCCCGGTCGCCACGGTCGACAGGGTCGGACCGAGCCCGACCACCTCCACCGGGTCGCCGAGCCGCAGGGTGCCCCGGTCGACCGCGTCGAGCAGCTCCACGATGGAGTCTACCCAGCGCGGGTCCCCCTCCAGCGCCCGCAACGCCGACACCCGCACCACCGGCACCTGCTCACCGGGGGACCCGTACTCGGCGACAAGGTCGCGGACCTCGAGCTCGACCAGGTCGAGCAGTTCCGGGAGACGACCAGGATCGCCCCGTCCACCTGCGCCGCCCCCGTGATCATGTTCTTCACGAAGTCGGCGTGGCCGGACATGTCCACGTGGGCGTAGTGCCGGGTCGCGGTCTCGCACTCGACGTGCGAGATGTTGATGGTGATGCCCGCGAGACCTCCTCCGGCGCCCGGTCGATGCCGTCGAAGGACACGAACCGGTTGGCCGTCGGGTCCCGGTCGGCGAGAACCTTGGTGATCGCGGCGGTCAGGGTGGTCTTGCCGTGGTCGACGTGGCCCATGGTGCCGATGTTGAGGTGCGGCTTCGCCCGCACGAACTGACTCTTGGCCATGATGATCTTCCAGGGTGGGGGAACGAGCTGGCGGACGGCGAACGCGGGCGGGTGCCAGACCGCCCGACCGCGTCAGAACCACGCCGCCCGGCGCACCCGTCGACGGGCGGCGCCGGAAGGACCGGTTCACCCACCTCCGTGGTTCTGCCGCAGCGGGAGGAGGGTCAGCCTCGGGTACCAGCCAGCCACGCGCACACGACGGCGGCGCCCGGCAGGTGAAGACCTGCGAGTCGCACAGCGCCGACGGTGCCGAACATGGCGGTCACGCCAGCCGGCAACGTCGGGCGGGGCCACCGAGTTCCGCTCACTCGAACGGCGGGACCCCGGGTCACGCGAGGGGCGCGAGCACCGCGTCACTCGAACAGCGAGTGCCGTACGCCCGGTTGCTCCCGCCGGCGGGCCCGGCGGCGACGCTGGACGACGACCAGGTCGACCACGGCGATCACGGCCAACACCCACAGAACGACCGCGCCGGCGGTCAGGTCGGCCCGCCAGGCGAGCACCCCGAGCACGGTGCAGAAGACCAGTCCGAAGCCGGCCATCGCCAGCCGCAGATTCAGTGCGCTGTAGGCGTGACCGACGGTACCCCGGGCCCCCTTGGGCTGCGACTTCGTGGCCATCCCCGGGCTGTACCCGGCAGACACCGGGCCGTAACCTCGCCACCGACGCGGGCCCGCACCACCAGGTCGGGCTGAGCATCCCTACTCATCCGGACCGGCCCGGTCCGGCAGGAAGCTGAGTGAATGAACGTTCCGTCGCCACCGGAGTGGCCCGTCCCCCGGGTCGGCATCACCGGGGTCGGCGTCAGCCTGCCCGACCGTACCCTCACCACCGCCGACCTACAGGACCGTGTCGCCGCCGCCAGCGACGTCGCGCTGCCGCCCGGCCTGTTCGCCACGATGACCGGGATCGGACAGCGTCGAGTCGCTGCGGACGACGAGTACGCCTCGACGTTCGCGGTGCGGGCCGCCCGGCGGGCGCTCGACGCCGCCGGGCGCACCCCCGACGACGTCGACCTGCTGCTGTTCGCCTCGGCCAGCCGGGACATGGTCGAGCCGGCGACCGCGCACATCGTCCAGGCCGAGCTGGGCGGCTCGGCGCACGCGGTCGACGTCAGCAACGCCTGCAACAGCTTCATCAACGGCATCGACCTGGCCCGTTCGATGATCGTCGCCGGACGGGCGCGGCGGGCGCTGGTCGTCACCGGCGAGACACCGACCCGGGTGATGCGTCCCCGGCTGGACAGCATGGCGCAAGCCCGGTCGTCGTTCGCCGGCTACACGTTCGGCGACGGCGGGGCGGCGGTGCTGGTCGAGTCGGTCCGGCGCGGCGGGATCGTCGACATCGACACCGAGACCCACTCCGGGCACTGGTCGGTCGGTGGCATCCTCGGTGGCGGGTCCCGCCACCCGCGTGGTGACGAGCACACCTACTTCCACGGCGACGGGCACGCGCTGCGGTCGGTCTTCGAACGGATCGGCACCGACATCCTGGACCGGGTGCGGCGGCGCACCGGCTGGGACTGGGTCGACTACGAACGCGTCCTGGTGCACCAGGTCAGCGTGCCGTACCTGGAACGCTTCATCGAGGTCACCGGGGTGCCGAAGGAGAAGCTGGAGGTCACCGTCGACGAGCTGGGCAACCTGGCCAGCGCCACGCTCGGCGTGCAGCTGGCCCGGGTCGACGCCGGGCTGGACAGCGGCGACCGGGTGCTCGCGATCGGCCTCGGTGGCGGGGTCAGCGTGATGACCATGGTCTGGGAGAAGCCGTGACCCGGGCGGTCGAGCAGCCGGCTGCCGCCCGGGCGGCAGCCGGTGCCGGGCCGCTGTGGGTGGTGGTGCCGGCGTACCAGGAACAGGCCCGGATCGGTGCCACGCTGGCCGCGTTGGCTGACCAGACCGACCGGGACTTCACCCTGGTCGTGGTCGACAACGGCTCCACCGACGGCACCGCCGCCGTGGTCGAACGGTTCGCCGCGGCCGCGCCGTTTCCGGTCCTACTGCTGCGGGAGCCGGGCAAGGGCGTCGGCGCCGCGGTCGACACCGGTTTCCGGTACGCCATCGCGCACGGTGCCCGATGGCTGGCCCGTACCGACGCGGACTGTCTACCGCAGCCCGGCTGGGTGGCGGCGGCACGTGCCGGCCTGGCCGGCGGGGCCGGGCTGGTCTGCGGAGCGATCCGGGCCCGGCGCGACGAACACGGCCCACTCGGCCGGGCCGGGTTCCGGGCGCTGGTGCTGCTCGCCGCGACGTTCGGGCGGCTGCGCCCGGCGCACCGGCGCACCGGCGGCTACCTGGCGCCGTACCGGATGCACGCCGGCAACAACATGGCGGTCACCGCCGAGCTGTACCAGGCCTGCGGCGGCATGCCGCGCCGGCCGTCGCCGACCGACCGGGCCTTCCTAAACCGGGTACGCCGCACCACGTCGGCGATCGTCCACCGCCGGGACATGGTGGTGGAGAACTCGACCCGGCGGCTGCGGGCGTACGGCCTGCGCCGCACCGCCGCCTGGTACCTGGACCGGGGTGCCGGCCCGTTGGCTGAGGACCCGCGGTGACGCCGCCGACCGGGAAGGACCGCCACCGTTGCCGGACCCGCCACCGGATGAAGGGCCACGACTGATGAAGGGCCGCCGCTGATGCTGGACCGCCTCGCCACGGTGCTGCGCGCCGACCCGCACCGACCGGCGGTGTTGACCGCCACGGCGCTGACCGGCCGGTCCCGGATCCGCGCCACCACCGGCGACCTGACCGATCTCACCGACCGGTACACCGCCGCGCTCGCCCGGCACGGGCTCACCGCCGGGGACACCCTCGGTCTGGCGGTACGACCGGGGCTGCGGTCGCTGGCGGTGCTGCTGGCCGCGTACCACCTGGGCGTGCGGGTGGCGGTGCTGGACCCGACGGCCGGCCCGGATGTGCTCACCGCCCGGCTCACCGTGGCCGAGCCGGCGTTGGTGCTGGCCGACGCGGCAGCGCAGGCGGTGGCCGGTTGGGCCGGCCCGCTCGCCCGCCGCGCGCACCTGGCGTTGCCGGACCTGACGCGGATCGCCCCGGTCCGTACGGTCGGCCGCCGGTTGCCGGGCTGCGCGCCGACGCTGCCGGCGGGCGTCGGCCCGCTGCCGACGCCGTTCGACGGCGACGGTGACGCGGTGATCGTCTTCACCTCGGGGACGACCAGCCGGCCCCGGGCGGTGGTGCACACCCGGGCAGGGCTGGCCGCCGGTATGCGGGCGGTGACCGGACTGGTCGACCCGCAGCCCGACGCGCCGGTGCTGGGCGGCACGTTCTTTGTGCTGCTGCCGGCGTTGGCGGCCGGCGCGCCGGTGGCGTTGCCGGCCCGGTCGCCGGCGCTGCTGGCCCGGCAGCTGACCCGGCTGCGGCCGCAGGCGACGTACCTGACACCGCCGCAGCTGCGCGCGGTGCTCGACCACTCGCCCCGGCTGACCGGGCAGGTGTTCAGCGGCTCGGCCCCGGTCAGCGCCGCCCTGCTGGGCCGGGTCCGCCGGGCGGGCGCGGACCGGGCGTACGGGGTGTACGCGTTGACCGAACTGTTCCCGGCCGCCGCCGTGGAGGAGGCCGACAAGCGCGGGTACGCCGCCGACGGGGACCTGGTGGGCCGGCCGCTTCCGGGGGTGGCCGCCCGGGTCGACGACACCGGGCAGGTGTGGCTGTCCGGTGCGGGGCAGGCGGACCGGTACCTCGGCGAACCGCCGATGGCCGAGGTGGCCACCGGCGACGTCGGCCGGCTCGACGACGACCGGCTGGTGCTCGCCGGCCGGTGCAAGGACATGGTGCTGCGGGCGGCGGAGAACATCTACCCGGGGCTGTACGAGCCGGCTCTGCACGTACCCGGGGTGGCGCTGGCGGTGCTGGTCGGCGTGCCCGCCGACGACGGTGACGAGCAGCTGGTAGCAGTGGTGCAGCCGGAGCCGGGTGCCGACCGGGCCCGGCTGCGGGCCGCGCTGCGGCCGGTGCTGGACCGGATGGGGTCGGCCCGGCCGGACCGGGTGGTGTTCGCCCGGGTCCCGCTGGCCGGGCGGTCCCGAAAGCCGGACCGGCGGGCGGCGACAAGGGTGGCCCGCGATGGGTGAACCGCGCCCGGCTCGGCGGGGCCGCCGCCGGGACCGGCGGGTCTACCTGGGCAGCCATCCGGTGCTGTTCGCTCTGTTGGCGGCGACCCGACGCGCGCCGGTGCGCCGGATCGGCCGCATCGTGCTGGTGCACGACGCGGCGCCGTTCGCCGACGCGCTGCGTCGGGTCCCGGTGGACCGCTCGGCCGAGCGGACCACCGCCGGGGCGGCGCGCCGGGCCACCGGCGGCGACGGGTTCCTGTTCGACCAGGACGGCGCCGGGCACCGACAGACCCGCCGGGGTGCCGCGTCGGTGTTCGGCGCCGACGGGGTCGCCCGGCTGCGGCCGGTCTGGTTGGAGGTACTGCGGCGGCGGCTGGCACCGCTGGGCGACGGGGCCGAGGTGGATGTCGTCGACCTGGTGGTCGAGCTGTCCGGGGCGAGCACCGCCGCGATGCTGGACGTGTCGGTGCCGGCGCACGCGTTGACCGATGCGGCCCGGTCCGCTGCGGCGCTCGCCGCCCGGGGGCATCTGCCCGGGCTGCGCTGGCCGGGCCGGGCCCGCCGGGATCGCGCCGCCACCGCGTCGGCCGCCGCCGAGCTGACCCGGCTGCTCGGCGGGCCGGCGGACGAGGCGGCCCGGGGCGGCATGCTGGCCGTCGCCTCGATCAACACGACGGTGGCGGCGATCCCCCGGGCGGTCGCCTGGTGCGCTGACGACCGGCTGTGGCCGGCGGCGGACCGTGCCGATTCTCGGGCGGCGCTGGTGTCGGAGCTGTTGCGGGTGACCGCGCCGAGCCCGGTGCTGCCCCGGGTGGTGGCCGGTGCCGCCGAACTGGCTGACACCCGGCCGCTCCGGGCCGGCGACCGGCTGCTGCTGGTCGCCCGGCACGCGGCCCGGGCCGGTGCGCCGCACCCGGATCCGGCCGCGCCGGTGCCGGCGGCGGTCGGGCATCTGGTGTTCGGCACCGGCCCGCACCACTGCCCCGGTGCCCGGCTGGCCCACGCCCAGCTCGACGACGTGCTCGCCGCGCTGGCACCGTACCGGCCGGTGGTGACCGGGGCGCGGGTGGACCGGCGGTCGGCGCTGCCGGGCTGGGCCCGGCTGACGATCCGGGCGACCCGGTGAACACCCGGTTGACCGGGCTGCGGGTCGCGGTGACCGGGGCCAGCGGCTTCTGCGGGTCGGCGGTGGCGCGGGCCGCCGCCACGGCCGGCGCGGCGGTGGTGGCGGTGGGCCGCCGACCCGGCCCGGTGGGCCGGCACGTGCCGTGGGACGCCGCCCGGGAGGTGCCGGAACTGCGGGGCATCGACGCCGTCGTACATCTGGCGGCGGCGGTCGGGGATCCACCGGCCGACGCGGCGGCGCAGGCCGCGTACCACGCGGTGAACGTGGCGGGCACGGCCCGCCTGCTGCGGGCGGCGGCCGACCGGCCGGTGGTCTGGGTGAGCAGCGCCAGCGTCTACCGGCCGGGTCGGCACGGCGTCGCGATCCGGGAGGATCACCCGACCGACGGCCAACGCACCGGGTACGGGCGGACCAAGGCCGCCGGTGAGCGGCTGGCGCTGGCGGCCGGCGCGGTGGTGTTACGGCCCCGGGCGGTCTACGGGGCCGGCGACCCGCACCTGCTGCCCCGGCTGCTGGCCGCGGTCCGGCGGGGTCGGGTGCCGCTGCCCGGTCCGGACGTGGCGATGAGCCTGACGGCGGTGGAGAACCTGGCCGACGCCTGCCTGGCGGCGCTGTGCTGGCCACCTGGACCGTACAACGTGGCGGATGCGACGCCGTACTCACGCGACGCCGTGGTCACCGGGGTGCTGGCGGCGGCCGGGCGGCCGGCGCGGCCGCTGCGGGTGCCGGTACCAGTGGCGCTGGGCGCGGCGGCGCTGGCCGGCGGCGCGGCCCGGCTGGGGGTGCCGGGTACCGGCCGGCTGACGAGGTACGCGGTGGAGCAGTTGGCGTACGGCACGGTGCTGGAGCTGGGTCGGGCGTACGGCCAGGGGTGGGTGCCCCGGCGGTCCCTGCCCGATTTTCTGGCGGAGCTGTCAACCGACCGGGGCCGGTGGGTGTCGCCAGATCCACGCCGACGCATATAGTTACCCTTCCGTCGCTTTGCGTCTCGCTGGAGGTCCGGATGCACCGACGTTGGGTGGCCGGCGCCGCCGCTGTCTGCGCCCTCGTGGCGCTGGCCTGCGAAGCCGGCGAGGACGGCGACGGGCCGGGCACGCCGGCACCGCCGCCACCTGGCACCGACCTGCCGTCGTCGATGGCGGCGCTCGGCGACTCGATCACCGCCGGGTACGGCTCCTGCATCGTACTGACCAGTTGCCGGCGCAACTCGTGGTCCACCGGCGACGGTTTCCGGGTGGAGAGCCTGTACCAGCGGATCGCCGAGATCAATCCCGCTATGGAGGGGCAGGAGCACGACTTCTCGGTGCCGGGGGCCCGGGCGGCGGCGCTGGCCGACCAGGCCGCGTCGGCGGTGGACGTCTCGGCCCAGTACGTGACGGTGCTGATCGGCGCGAACGACGCGTGCCGGGCGACGCCGCAGGACATGACCTCGGCGGCGGCGTTCCGTGACGACGTCGACCGAGCCCTACGGGTGCTGGGCGACGGGCTGCCGCGGGCGAAGGTCCTGGTGTTGAGCATCCCCGACCTGTACCGGCTGTGGGAGATCGGGCACGGCGAGGAGCGGGTGGTGCGGGCCTGGGACCGTGGCGTGTGTCCGTCGCTGCTGGCCGACGCCACAGCGACCGACGAGGCCGCGACACAGCGCCGGGCGGCGGTACGCGACCGGGTCGCGGCGTACAACCGCGAGCTGGCCGGGGCCTGCCGGGCGTACGGCGACCGGTGCCGGTTCGACGACGGAGCGGTACACGACACCCAGTTCACCGTGGACCAACTGAACCGGCTGGACTACTTCCACCCGGACACCGACGGACAGAACCTGCTGGCCGAGGTGGCGTACGCCGCCAGCGGCCTGGCCGGGTGACCAAGGGCCGCTGGCGGCGTACGCGGTCGAAGGGCTTGACCGGTGTTCCGGTCGGTCCGTGGGACGGGCGGAACGGGACAGGCGGTGCTCAGCGGGCCGCGAGCACCGCGGTGACCACGGCGTCGGCAGCGGCCTCGTGCTGGGCGTAGTGCCCCGGGTACGCCGAGACCTGCACCGCCTGGGCGGCGACGGTCAACGGCAGCTGTTCCCAGCCGGCCACCCGTTGCAGGGCGAGATAGAACTGGGTCGCCGAATAGGTCGGGTTCATCAGGTCGGCCACCGCACCCCAGCCGGTGCTGGTGCGCTGCTGGAACAGCCCGACCGAGTCATGGTCCCAGCCGGTGCCCTGGTGCGGGTAGTTCTTGGACTCCGGCAGCACCTCGCTGGCCCGGTTGAGCAGGGTCGACTCCTGCATCGCGGTGGCCACCGCGATCACCATGGCCCGGCGCGGCAACTGCAACGCCAGGCCGGCGTCGACGATGGCCGTGGCGTTGTCCATCTGCACCTGGGACAGCCCGGCGACCGGGGCGACGGTGGTCGAGGTCGGCTCCGGGGCGGGCTCGGCGGTCTCGGTGGGCTCCACCGCGGCGACGTCCGGGTCGGCCGGTGGTTCGGTGGTCTCAGCGGCCTGGACTGCCGCGGCAGCCGCCGGTTCCCCGTCGCCGGGCTCGGGTCGCTGGGCCCGGGAGGCACCGTCGGCCGCGGCGGCCCGGCGCTGCAGGTCGGCCTCGGCGGCGGCCGGAGCCGGCCCGGTCGCCTCCGGCGCCGCAGCGGTCGATTCGACCGCCGCGACCACGCCGAGGGCGCAGACGACGGCGGCGGCCAGCGCCGTCCGGGCACCGGGACGGTTACGCAGGGTGGCTCCGAACGATTGGGAGGTTGGCCGGACGGAGTGTGGATACGACAGGGCGGGCAGCCGGTTGCGAAGGCGCTCCCACCGGGCGATGGCCCGGGTCGCACCGGTCGGCATGGTGTCCGAGGGGACATCAGCCGAACGGTCATCGCGACTCAGGGTGGCGTCCTCGCTCCTTGTGGTGTCGTCATCAGGCATTCGACGAGGCTAGGCAGGCCGAAACCCGATCACCTAGGGTGATTTTGTGATGGGCGCCACAATCTCTCGTCGGGTAATCGGACGACCCCTCAGCAGCATCGGCACGACTGAACACACAGGGCAAACCACCGGTAAACGAAATTTCGCTCTTCACTGTTTACTACAGCATTTATCGCCTGTTAACCGACTACCTCCCGCCACCACCCCACCACTCCCCCGTCCGGCCGGCGGGCATCACCCGTCCCGCCGGATGCGGCATCCCCCGGACAGGCAGGAGCCGATCAGTAATTGTTGACCCGGAAAGCGGAATGCGCCGGCATGGGACTAGCGTTGCCGCAATTGGAGATGCCGTACCCGCCGTACCGTTCTGAGGAGGTTGCGCCCGGTGCTCGACCCACACGAGCTCTACGACGTCGTCGACGAGGTGCCCGAGCTCGGTCAGCCGGTGCTGATCCAGGCGATGACGGGTTTCGTCGACGCCGGCAACGCGACCCGACTCGCCCGTGAGCACCTGCTCGCCTCCCTCGAGCACGAGGTCGTGGCCACCTTCGACATCGACCAGCTGCTCGACTACCGGTCCCGCCGGCCGGTGATGCTCTTCGTCGAGGACCACTGGGAGAACTACGAGGAGCCCCGGCTCGAAGTCCACCTGATGCGTGACGACGCCGGCACGCCGTTCCTGCTGCTCGGTGGCCCCGAGCCTGACCTGCAGTGGGAACGGTTCACCGCTGCGGCGATCGCGGTGAACCGCCAGTTCAACGTCGGCACCACGATCGGGCTGAACGCCATCCCGATGGCGGTGCCGCACACCCGGCCGACCGGGGTCACCGCGCACGCCAGCCGCCGCGAGCTGATCAGCGGCTACGAACCCTGGCTGCAGCGGGTCCAGGTGCCGGGCAGCGCCGGGCACCTGCTGGAGTACCGCCTCGGTCAGCAGGGCCACGACGCGGTGGGCTTCGCCGTGCACGTCCCGCACTACGTGGCCCAGGCCGAGTACCCGGCCGCCGCCGAGCTACTGCTCAACTCCGTCTCGCGGACCACTGGTCTGCTGCTGCCCACCGAGCAGCTGCACAGCGCCGCCGAGGCGGTCCGGGAGGACATCGACCGGCAGGTCGCCCAGACCGAAGAGGCCGGCTCCCTGGTCAGTGCGCTGGAGGAGCAGTACGACAGCTTTACCCGGGGTCGGTCCGGCACCAACCTGCTCGCCGAGTCCAGCGGGCCGCTGCCGACCGCCGACGAGCTGGGCGCGGAGCTGGAGCGCTTCCTCGCCGAGCAGACCCGGCCCGGTGACCTGCCCGGCTGACCGGCTCAGAGGCGGCCCTCCCCCGGGTGACCTGCCCGGTCCGGCGAAACCGGCCGGTGTTGTGGCACGCTGGCCGGGTGCGGATCGCCACCTGGAACGTCAACTCGGTCAAGGCCCGGCTTAACCGGCTACTCGGCTGGCTGGCCGACACCGCCCCGGACGTCGTGTGTCTTCAGGAGACCAAGTGCTCGGCGGCCGCGTTTCCGGCCGCCGAGGTCGGTGACCTCGACTACGAGGTCGCGGCGCACGGTGACGGTCGCTGGAACGGCGTCGCGGTGCTGTCCCGGGTCGGGCTCGACGACGTACGGACCGGGTTCGACGCCGAGCCCGGCTTTCCGCTGCCGGAGGCCAGATCCGTCGCGGCGACCTGCGCCGGGGTCCGGGTCTGGTCGGTGTACGTGCCGAACGGGCGCAGCCCCGACTCGGCGCACTACACGTACAAGCTGGACTGGCTGGCCGGGCTGCGCCGCGCGCTCGCTGCGGAGGCCGCCACCGATCTGCTGGTCTGCGGCGACTTCAACGTCGCGCCCACCGACGTGGACGTGTGGGACCCGACGGTGTTCGCCGGATCCACCCACGTCACCCCGGCCGAACGGGCCGCGCTGGCCGACCTGCTCGCCCTCGGCCTGGTCGACGTGGTGCCACAACCGATGAAGGGCCCGCACCCGTACACCTACTGGGACTACCGGGCCGGGATGTTTCCGAAGAACATGGGCATGCGGATCGACCTTGTCTACGCCAGCGGCACCGTCAACCGGCGGGTCCGGGCGGCCTACGTGGACCGCGACGCCCGCAAGGGCCCGACCCCGTCCGACCACGCCCCGGTCGTCGTCGACCTGGCCTGAGCCACCGCTGCCGATCGCCGTGGCTGACGGGGTACGCCAGCCACGGCGACCGTACGGCCGGACCGGGTCAGTCGGCCGGGTCGGGTCAGCGAGACTCGACCTGGCTGCGGTCGTCGGCCCACAGCACGTGGAAGCTGCCCTCGGCGTCGACCCGGCGGTAGGTGTGCGCGCCGAAGAAGTCCCGCTGCCCCTGGATCAGGGCGGCCGGCAGCCGGGGCGCGCGCAGCCCGTCGTAGTAGGCCAGCGCGGAGGCGAACCCGGGAGCCGGCACCCCGATCTGCGCGGCGGTCGCCACCACCCGGCGCCAGCCCTGCTGGGCACCGGCCAGCGCCTCGGCGAAGTACCCGTCGGTCAGCAGCGTCGGTAGCTGCGGCGCTGTGGCGTAGGCCGCCCGGATCTTGTCCAGGAACGCGGCCCGGATGATGCAGCCGCCGCGCCAGATCCGGGCCACCGCGCCGAGGTCGATGTCCCAGTCGTACTCGGCGCTGCCCGCCTGGATCTGGTGGAAGCCCTGCGCGTACGCGACAATCTTCGACGCGTACAGCGCCTGCTCGACGTCGGCGATCAGCTCGTCGGCCGAACCGGCCCAGCTCTCCACCGGGCCCGGCAGGTCGGCGGCGGCGGCCCGGATGTCGGCGTGGCCGGACAGCGACCGGGCGAAGACCGCCTCGGAGATGCCGCTCACCGGCACCCCGAGGTCGAGGGCACCCTGCACGGTCCACCGGCCGGTGCCCTTCTGGCCGGCCTGGTCCAGCACGACGTCGACGAACGGCTTGCCGGTGACGGCATCGTTGTGGCCGAGCACCTCGGCGGTGATCTCGATCAGGTACGAGGAGAGCCGACCGGAGTTCCAGCTGCGGAACACGTCGGCGATCTGCACCGGGGTGAGCCCACCGGCGCGGCGCAGCAGGTCGTACGCCTCACCGATGAGCTGCATGTCGGCGTACTCGATGCCGTTGTGGACCATCTTGACGAAGTGGCCGGCGCCGTCCGGGCCGATCCGCACGCAGCACGGCGTGCCGTCGACCTTGGCCGAGATGTCCTCCAGCAGCGGACCGAGCGCGGCGTACGACTCGACCGAACCGCCGGGCATGATGCTCGGCCCGTGCAGGGCGCCCTCCTCGCCACCGGAGACGCCGGTGCCGACGAAGTGCAGGCCGCGTTCGCGCAGCTCCGCCTCCCGCCGGCGGGTGTCCAGGAAGTGGGCGTTGCCGCCATCGATGATCATGTCGTCCGGCTCCAGCAGGGGCGCGAACTCGTTGATCACCGCGTCGGTGGCGGCCCCCGCGTTGACCATGATCACCACACGGCGGGGCCGTTCCAACGAGGCCACGAAATCGGCGGGGCTCTCCGCCGGCAGGAAGGTGCCCTCGTGGCCGAACTCGGCCATCATCTCCTTGGTCCGGCCGACCGACCGGTTGTGGACCGCCACCACATGGCCGTGCCGCGCGAGGTTACGGGCCAGGTTACGGCCCATCACCCCCAGACCGGTGACCCCGATCTGCGCCGTCTGGCTCATGAATCCTCCTCGGTGCTGCTGGATGTGCTGGCTATCTTTCCGCCTTCCGGATGGCGGGACACTCCGGGGCGGCCGGCGGTGGTGGAGGCCCGTCCGCACGCCCGCCCCGGAGTGGGACCGCAGCGGGCACGACCAGAGGTACGGCGTCCGTCCGGCAACGGTTCACCGGCCGACCCGCAGGCAGCTGTCACAGGCCCGGCTGACGCCTCAACTGTCCCTGGTCTGCACCAGGGAGGCGAACACCACGATGTTGTCCGCGTACCCGATGCCGTCACCCAACCACTCGCCACCGCAGGTGATCAGCCGCAGGCCGGGCCGAGCGTAGTCGCCGTACACCTGCTCGATCGGCAACTCGTCCTTGCCGAAGTAATCGACCGAGTTGACCTCGAAGACGGCCACCACCCGGTCCCGCCGGGTCACCTCGACGGTCGCCCCCGGCTCGATGCCGGCCAGATCATGGAAGACCGACGGCCCGTCCCGGGTGTCGGCATGCCCGACGATGATCGCCGGCCCGAACTGACCGGGCGTCGGCCCCCCGTCGTACCAGCCGGCCTGGTTGTGCCGGTGCAGCGCCGGTACGGCGATCGACCCGTCGTCGGCGAGCCCGACCGAGTGCACCGGGGCGCGGATGTCGAGCGACGGGACGGCGATGCGGATCGGCCGGCTCGGCTCCAGCACCGGGAACTCCCGGGGCGGCGGATTGTTGCCGCCGGCCAGGATGTCCCGCCAGTTGCCGTCGCCGCCGGAACCGATCGCGAAGAGCCCGACCAGCACCAGCACGATCGCGGCCGGCCCGGTCCAGCCCCGGCCACCGCCCTTCGCCACGGCCCGTCCCCTCCCCTGCCGCGCGCCCGGTCAGGCCGACCGGCGCCGACGCAGGGTCAGTACGCCGAGCACCGCACCGGCGGCCAGCGCGACCACACCTACCCCGGTCAGCAGGCCGCCGGCACCGTCGTCACCGGCGGTGCCACCGAAGCCGGTGGCCGGGCCACGACTGGGCCGGGTCGGATCCAGCACGTACAGCGTGGTGGCCGCCGACCGGTCGTCCGGGCAGGTCAACCGCACCCGGTAGCTGCCCGCCTCGGTCTCGGCCGGCACGGTCACCGCCGCGGTGAGCTCCTCGAACTGCGGACGCACCTCGACGCTGCCGAACGCGTCGGACTCGACGGTGGCCGGCGCGGTGTTGTCGGTACAGCTGGCCCGGATGCCCACCAGGTAACCGGACTCCACCGTGCTCGGATTGAGATCGACGAACACGTCGGCGGCCCGGGCCGGGGCCGCGCCGAGCAGCCCGCCGATGACCGCGAGAGTCACGCCCAGCCCCACGGTGGCCAGTGAACGGCGTACGGACATCGGTCACCATCCTCTCCGCGACGCTGCCGGGATCCTCTCACCACGCAGCCCTGGATGACACCCCGGACACGCTCGGTGTCGGAGATAGGCTGTCGCCACGTGAGCATCCGCACCTACCACCCGCGCCGGGGACGGCTCAGCAGCCGACACCACGACGCGCTCGACCGGCTGTCCGACGCGTACCGGACCGTGGTCGCCGAGCTGCCGGCGCCGCTGGACCCGGCGGCGTTGTTCGGCCGGACGGCACCGGTGGTGCTCGACATCGGTTTCGGCATGGGCGACGCCACCGCGACGATGGCGGCGGCCGACCGCGACCGCGACTACCTGGCCGTCGAGGTGCACACCCCGGGCATCGCGAACCTGCTGGCGCTGATCGAACAGCACGCGCTGACCAACGTCCGGGTTGCCACCGGCGACGCCCTCGACCTGGCCCGCCGCTGCCTGCCCGAACGCAGCCTGGACGCGGTGCACGCGTTCTTCCCCGACCCGTGGCCGAAGGCCCGCCACCACAAGCGGCGACTGGTCCGACCCGAGCATGTGGCGCTGCTGCGCTCCCGGCTGCGGCCCGGTGGGCGGCTGCACTGCGCCACCGACTGGGCGCCGTACGCCGAGGCGATGCTGGCCACCCTGACCGCCGACCCGCAGCTGCGCAACCTGCACGACGGGTACGCGCCCCGGCCGGCGTACCGGCCGGAGACAAAGTTTGAACGGCGCGGGGTCCGCGCCGGCCGACCTGCGCTGGACCTGGTCTTCGAACGCGTCATGGGTACGCCCGACGGCTGACGGGCGTACCCATGTTGGCGGCGGACGGCGGCGGCAGGCAGGATGGACAGACTTGACATTTCCCCCTGCTGAGGCAGGGAGATTCAACCCTCACGGATCGAGTTTTCTGCTTCGCCGACCACAGCCGACCCGAATCAACGGCGAGGGACGGGGTACCGCCCATCGGTCTTACACAGTCTCCACAGACGTTACTTCCCACCAGCCCGGCGGTAGGCCCGACCGGCTTGGTTGTCACCGGAAAGGCAACACCGCGTTAGCACACTTGTTCGCATGCCGGATGTCCCGGTGTGCGGGTAGTGGACGTCGATCCGCCCCGGCGGCGAATCGACTTCCCTGCCATGCTCCACAGGAGTCCGTTTCCTCCCCGGCCGCAACGCCGGAGTATCCACGGAAGGCATCTGATGACGCAGACCGCCCCGACTCTGACCGACCTGCTGCCGCGCGGCGCGGACCCGGACGCCGTCTACGAGGCGTTCGCCGGCTGGGCGGCCGGCCGTGGCCTGGAGCTGTACCCGCACCAGGACGAGGCGCTGATCGAGATCGTCTCCGGGGCGAACGTCATCCTGAACACCCCGACCGGCTCGGGCAAGAGCCTGGTCGCCACCGGCGCGCACTTCGCGGCCCTGGCCGACGACCGGGTCACCTTCTACACCGCGCCGATCAAGGCGCTGGTGTCGGAGAAGTTCTTCGCGCTCTGCGAGATCTTCGGCGCGTCCGAGGTGGGGATGCTCACCGGTGACGCCAGCGTCAACGCCGACGCGCCGATCATCTGCTGCACCGCCGAGATCCTGGCCAACCTGGCGTTGCGCGACGGTTCCGCCGCCGACGTCGGCCAGGTGGTGATGGACGAGTTTCACTTCTACGCCGAGCCGGACCGGGGCTGGGCGTGGCAGGTGCCGCTGATCGAGCTGCCGCAGGCCCAGTTCGTGCTGATGTCGGCGACGCTCGGTGACGTGACCCGGTTCGTCGACGACCTGACCCGGCGGACCGGGCGGGCCACCGCCGTGGTCTCCTCGGCGCAGCGGCCGGTGCCGCTGATGTTCACCTACGCGACGACACCGCTGCACGAGACCCTGGAAGAGCTGCTCAGTACCCACCAGGCCCCGGTGTACGTGGTCCACTTCACCCAGGCGGCGGCGCTGGAGCGGGCCCAGGCGCTGATGAGCATCAACGTGTGCACCCGGGCGGAGAAGGACGCGATCGCCGCGGCGATCGGCAACTTCCGGTTCTCCTCCGGCTTCGGACGCACCCTGTCCCGGCTGGTCCGCCACGGCATCGGGGTGCACCACGCCGGCATGCTGCCCAAGTACCGCCGACTGGTGGAGACCCTCGCCCAGGCCGGGCTACTCAAGGTCATCTGCGGCACCGACACCCTCGGCGTCGGGATCAACGTGCCGATCCGCACGGTGCTGTTCACCGGCCTGTCCAAGTACGACGGGGTACGCACCCGACTACTCAAGGCCCGCGAATTCCACCAGATCGCCGGGCGGGCCGGGCGGGCCGGGTTTGACACCCTCGGCACCGTGGTGGTGCAGGCCCCGGAGCACGTCATCGAGAACGAAAAGGCGCTCGCCAAGGCCGGTGACGACCCGAAGAAGCGGCGCAAGGTGGTCCGTAAGAAGCCGCCGGAGGGGTCGATCGGCTGGGGGAAACCGACCTTTGAGCGGCTGGTCGAGGCCGAGCCGGAGCCGTTGACCTCCAGCTTCCGGGTCAGCCACGCGATGCTGCTCAACGTGATCAGCCGGCCCGGCGACGCGTTCACCGCGATGCGGCATCTGCTCACCGACAACCACGAGGACCGGGCGGCGCAGCGCCGGCACATCCGCCGGGCGATCGCCATCTACCGGGCGCTGCGCGCCGGCGGGGTGGTCGAGCAGCTACCCGAGCCGGACGCCGAGGGCCGGCGGGTCCGACTCACCGTGGACCTGCAACTCGACTTCGCGCTCAACCAGCCGCTGTCGCCGTTCGCGCTGGCCGCGATCGAACTGCTCGACGTGGAGTCGCCGACGTACCCGCTCGACGTGCTGTCGATCATCGAGGCGACGTTGGACGACCCCCGGCAGATCCTCTCCGCGCAGCAGCACAAGGCCCGCGGCGAGGCGGTCGCGCAGATGAAGGCCGACGGCATCGAGTACGAGGCCCGCCTGGAACTGCTCGACGAGGTCACCCACCCGAAGCCGCTGGCCGAGCTGCTGGAGATGGCGTACGAGACGTACCGGCAGGGGCATCCGTGGGTGGCCGACTACGAGCTGGCGCCCAAGTCGGTGGTCCGCGACCTGTACGAGCGGGCGATGACCTTCGTCGAGTACGTCAACTTCTACGGGCTGTCCCGGTCGGAAGGTCTGGTGCTGCGGTACCTGGCCGACGCGTACCGGGCCCTGCGCCAGACGGTGCCCGACGACGCCAAGACCGAGGAGCTGGTCGACCTCATCGAGTGGCTGGGTGAGCTGGTCCGCCAGGTCGACTCCAGTCTGATCGACGAGTGGGAGCGGCTGCGCAACCCGACCGACGACCCCGAGGCCGCAGTGGTTGCCGACGACCGGCCGCCGGCGGTCACCGGCAACCCCCGGGCCTTCCGGGTGCTGGTCCGCAACGCGCTGTTCCGCCGGGTGGAGCTGGCCGCGTTGCGCCGCTACGACGAGCTCGGCGAGCTGGACGCCGACTCCGGCTGGGACGCCGACGCCTGGGCCGACGCGCTGGAGCCCTACTTCGACGAGTACGACGAGATCGGCACCGGACCGGACGCCCGTGGACCGGCGCTGCTGCTGATCACGCAGGAGCGGGAGCGTTGGCTGGTCCGGCAGATCTTCGCCGACCCGGCCGAGGACCACGACTGGGGAATCAGCGCGGAGGTCGACCTCGCCGCCTCGGACGAGGCGGGCAGCGCGGTGCTGCACGTCACCGCCGTCGGTCAGCTCTGACGGTCAGCGTCGCTATCCCGGCCCGCGACCAGAGCTGAGTGATCACTTGCGCGAAATTCGGCCGACACGCCGGTAGCTGCCCTGCAGCACGTCAAGTGATCATGGCGGTGACCTCACCGGGCCCGCCCGGCGATCGGGACGGACGCCTCGGCGGCAAGAACGGCGTCGGCCGGGCCCAGTGGGGTCACCAGCAACCCCCTATCGTCCGGCGTTGCCACTGAATCCGCGACGATGAACACCCCGTTGTGGACCCCGACGCGGACGGCCGCACCTCCCGACGACCGCACCAGGACCGCACGCGCGTCCGGCAGGGGAACCGTCCCCACGTACGCCTCGAACACCTCGGCGACGGTGAACTGATGACCCCCGCTCCCGGCGCCGATGAATGCCTCGTGCTCGCCGTCGACCAGGCGCTGCACGTACCAGCTGCCCGGTTGCACCCAGAGCCGCATCGTGCGGTCGTCACCGAGGTCGACGGTGTCGACGACGACGTGACCGGCGGGTGGCCGCCACGACTCAGCCGGCCCCGGCTCGTCGCGCGGCACCAGGCTGACGACCACAGCCAGCGCCAGCGCGACACCGGCGAGACCGGCGACGGTACGGATGTTGCCCCTGGTCGCTGAGCTGTCCATCTGTCGATACTGTCATCCGGCACTGGCTGGTGAAGACCCGTCAGGGCCGGCCCTCGGCACCGGCCGTCTCGGCCAGGAACGGGAGCATCAGCGCGACCACCTCGTCGGGGAACTGGGTGTGCGGGTAGTGGCCGGCTCCGTCGATCATCGCCACCGTACCCAGGCCGGCAGGCAGCGCCGCGACGATCGCCTCGCCCTCGGCACGCGGGTCGGCCCAGTCCGGGTCGATCGTCCCTTCGATGATCAGTACCCGGCAGCGGACGTTGCCGAGCTGCGCAC
Source organism: Micromonospora sp. LOL_013 (assembly GCF_048060315.1). Taxonomy (NCBI): domain Bacteria; kingdom Bacillati; phylum Actinomycetota; class Actinomycetes; order Micromonosporales; family Micromonosporaceae; genus Micromonospora; species Micromonospora sp. LOL_013. Next base: position 47,810 of record NZ_JBHMIQ010000034.1, on the reverse strand, counting down.
CGGCGTCGGCCGGGCTGGACTGGCCCATCTTCTGCAGCACCTTCATCCGGCCGGGCTCGCGCAGGCGTGCCTCGGTCCTAGCCAGCTGCTCGGCCCAGTCGGCCGGCCGCTGCCCGGGGAAGGCGACGTCGAGGTAGCGCAGCCACTGCCTGACGCTTCCGAACACGCCGGCGCCCAGCAGCCGGCTCATGCCCTGTCGGTACCGCTTAACGCGCAGGTCACCGAGGCTGATCGACTGTTTGCGGGTGAACGGCGCGAGCTCGACCACGGCGGTGATCAGCTCGGGTGCGGTGGCGGCGGCGATGGTGGCCGCCCCGCCGGAGATCGAGTGCCCGACCAGCACGGCCGGACCGCCCAGGTGCCGGATCAGCGCGACCAGGTCACCGGCGATGTCGGTACGGGAGTACGCCGGCCAGCCGATGCTGGACTCGCCGGTGCCCCGCAGGTCGGTGGCGGCGACCCGGTAGCCGGCCGCGACCAGCTGCGCGACGACGAACCGGTACGCCGTGCGGCTCTCGCCCATGCCGGGCGCGAGGACCACGAGTGGGCCGTCGCCGGTGACCTCGTAGGCGATGCGCCCGCCGTCGAGGGACAGGTACGCGGTCATCGCAACCTCCAGGCTGACAGCTAAATTTGATAGCCCTAAAGCTAACGGCATTAGCCAGCCATGTCAACCAGCACCACCCCACACGGTGCCGCACCGAGGCCAACCGACAACCCACAAACGCGGCGCAGCGTGATCAAACACTGGGCGCAGCGTCACTTCTCGATTAGAATGGGTGTACTAATCCGGCTCCTGACCTGGGAAGGAACGCCGTGATCGCACCCCCTCCTGCCACCGCTTCGACCCCCACCGCAGCACCGACCAACCCCGCCCCGGTCCCGTACGCGACTCTGCTCGGTTTCACCCGCTATGTCGGGCAGTCCGGGCCGGCGAAGGCAACCTTCGTCGGCGGGCTGCGCCGGCAGCGGGTCAGCCGCTCCGGGTTCAACCCACACGGGCAGCTGGTCAAGGCGCTCAAGGCCGACATCCGGTTCCGCACCGGCGGCAGCCACCTGGCCGCCGTGGTCGGTCAGGTCGCCCAGCGCTGGCAGCCGCTGTACGCCACCCTCGTCCCGGGTGCCCAGCGCTACCTGGAGTCGCTGGGAGACCTGAGCCAGGTGGAGCTGGCGCAGACCCACGACGCACTCGGCATGGTCGGCAACCTTCCCGTCAAGGTCAACCCCCACTTCGGCCTGCGGTACGCCGACGGGCACGCCGAAGCGGTCCGGATCCACTTCGACGATCAGCCACCCAGCCCCGACGCGTACACCGCGACCCTGCACCTGATGGCCCGGCACATGGACCAGGTGCTGCCGCACGCCGAGCCGGTCCTGGTCGACCTACGGCGCGGCACCACCTTCCGGCGTCCGGACGTCACCTCCCGCCCCGACCAGGTGGAGCGCTGGCTGGCCGGTGAGGCCGCCGCCTTCACCGCCATCTGGTCCACCGCCGGCTGAGCCGTCCGGCGCATCGCCTCTCGATGCGAGCGCAGGGTGCGCCGGGGGTACGCCGCCACGTGCGGCGTATCCTCGGCCACCGGTGAACCTGTGGACCGAACTTCGCGCCGGTGCCGTCCTGTTCGAGGACGACACCGCCCTGGTGTTGAACAAGCCTTCCGGTGTGTCGGTGATGGGCGAACGGCACGGCACCGACCTGGCCCGCCTCGCCGAGGAGGCCGGTGAGCCGGTCTTCCCGGTGCACCGCATCGACAAGAACACCTCCGGGGCGATCCTGTTCGCCAAACAGCTGCGCCACCACGGCGACCTGACCCGGCAGTTCAACCGCCGTACCGTGGAGAAGGTCTATCTGGCCGTGGTGTCGGCCGCCGCCACCGATGCCGATGCCGCTCGCGCGCCGCTGCCCGACGTCGGCGTCGTCGACCTGCCGCTGAGCGTGGGCCGCAAGAACCGGGTCCGGGTCGCCGGTAACCGCGCCGACATCGGCTTCGACGCCGCCGCCGCGCGCTGGTCGCTCGCCGCCGGGGCCGAGTTCGACCACGTCAAGACCTATCCGTCGCAGAGCCGGATCACCGCCGTCACCGCCGGGTCCGACGGGGGCACCACCGGATCCGGTACGGCGGCAGCCGACGCCACGCACCGGCTGCTCGCCGTCGCGCCGCTGACCGGCCGCCGGCATCAGATCCGGGTGCACCTGGCCTGGATCGGCCACCCGATCGTCGGTGACCCGCTGTTCGACCGGGCCGCCGCTGCCAACGGGGTACGCACCCATCTGCACGCCTGGCGACTCGGCTTCGACACCACAGCCGGCAAGCGGGTCGACGTGACAGCGCCGCCGGACCCCGACTTCTGGCAGCCGGTGTCCGGCGGCGCACCCGCCCGGACCGAGCTGGACCGGGCGTACCAGCGGTTGCGCGGGTCCGGCTGACCTGGCGGACATCCGCGCCCCACTGGCCCGGCAGCGCGTCCGGCGGCTGCGGCGAAACCGTCCGGTGGGGCGCTGCCTCTCCGGGTGGCGGGTCAGCTGGTCCAGCCGCCATCCGAGGTGATGACGGCGCCGTTGACGTTGACCGCCTCGTCGCTGCCGAGCCAGGCGACCAGGGTCGCGACCTCGTCCGGTGCGGCGGTCCGGGTCACGTGACCGGCGAAGGACTTCGACAGTCGCTCGTACGCCCATTCGACCTTCGGTTGGGCGCTGCGGCCGATGTTCGTCTCCACCCCGCCGGGGCAGACAGCGTTGGTCCGGATGCCGTCCGCGCCGTACAGGAACGCCGTCGAACGGGTCAGTCCGATCAGGCCGTGCTTCGACGCCACGTACGCGGACCCGGCGACCGAACCGGTCAGCCCACCGATCGAGGCGATGTTGACGATCGCCCGCCGGGCAGCCGGGTGACCAGTTCGTCGATGTCGGCCTGCACGGTCACATCGGCGGTGACCAGGTCGGCGGCGTGTCCGGCGGCGGCAAGCAGCTTGCCGGTGCCGTCCAGCCCATCGGTGTCGACGTCGCAGCCGACCACCGTCGCTCCCTCTGCGGCCAGCCGCAGCGCCACCGCCCGACCGATGCCGGAGCCGGCGCCGGCGCCGGTGACCAGCGCGACCTTACCCGCGTACCGCTGCTCGGACATGGGTTCCGCCTCCTGTGGCGGCGCGGTCCGGACCGGTCGCCCGGACCCGCCCACGTCCACCCTTTCCCGGTGGGATCCCGGCCAGCCAGGCCCAAGGTCACGACCTTTCGGGCCGACCGGATCAGCCCCGGCCTTCGGAACGTTGATCCGCGCAGTCGAGGGAACCGTCATTGTCGTCAAACCGGCCCGGAGACAACCATGTGGGTGCCCTCGACCGTGGCCACTCGACGCAGGCTCGCGCTGCCACGACCACCGCCAAGATCAGTTAAATGGCATGCTTGGTCGAGGCGACAAAGCGGGACCAGGCCGACGGGGCGAAGGTCAACGTCCCGCCGGCACGGTCCTTGCTGTCCCGGACCAGCACCCGGCCGGGCAGGTTGTCGGCGACCTCGACACAGGCACCGCCGTTGCTGCCGCTACGGGTGGACGTGCGCCACACCGGCTCGCTCATGCTCATCGATCACTCTCAGGATCAGGTCACGGGACTGGTTACAGGGCAGTGCCCGCGCGCAGATCATCTCCCAGGCGAGCACCAGGTGGCGGAGCTTGTCGGCGGTCTCGCAGACCCGCCCCGCGACTTGGTCTTCAATGTACGCCGCCGTTCCGCCGTCCGGCAGGGTCGCCAACACGAACGCCCCGGTCAGGCCCGGATGCAGCCCGGCGGAGAACGGCAGGACGCGCACGTGCACGGTCTGCCGGTGGCCGATGTCGACCAGATGCTCCAGCTGGTCCTTCATCAGCGCCGACGGACCGACCCGCAGCGCCGCCTCGCCGATGATCGCGGTCAGCGGCACCGGGTGCGGGTGTGCCCGCTCCAGCGCCGCCGTCTGCCGCTCCAGCCGCTCCCGGGTCATCTCCTCGATCTGCACCTCGGTGTGCGTGCCGGCGGAGATGACCTCCCGGGCGTACGCCTCGGTCTGCAGCAGCCCCGGGATGAGCGAGTGCTCGAACCAACGCAGCTGCACCGCCCGGGACTCGTTCAGCTTCCACGGACGCATCCACGGAGCGACCGCCTCGCCGCGCGCCTGCTCGGCCAGCCGGCGCAGCTCGTCGCCGGTGCCGAGCGCCCGGTCCAGGTTGACCGCCAGGTCGTCGGGCGGCAGTGAGCGCCCCGTCTCGTAGTGGCCGATCTGCGAACCGGTCACGTGCACCTGTGAGCCGAGCGCGTCCTGCGACAACCCTTTCTCGGTCCGCCGCAACCGCAGGATATGCCGAAACTCATTCACATTCGCCATCTGTTCCCCCACGACGATGAAGTAGTGACCCTATTACCGCCACACATCTTCCTGGCCAGGACACGGATAGTCCAGGGTGGAAGTCAGACCCGGAGGGAATGACCGGCAAGCGTTCCCTCCGGGGCACCCGAATCGCACTCTCCACGTAGGGGGAACAGTGCCCAGGAACGATGGAATCGGCGGGACGCCCCGGCTCGCCCGGTACACCTCGATCGGTACGCCACGCAATGTCGACTTGACACCGAACCGGCCTCCGCTGCCGAAGCGAACCCCTGGGCAGATCGACCCGGACCGCGACTGGCCGTTCCAGCTCAACGGCGCTCAGCCACGCTCCGCCGCGCTGGAAGCGGCGATCCGGCAGGCGAACGAGACGGCTCGTACGCATATCCCGAACCGGACCACCGGCGAGTGCCACCGGTGCGGCGGGGTGGTCGCGCCGTGCCGGCCGTCGCTGCGCGCCCTCGCCATCCTGGACCGGTGGGACCCGAGCTCGGCGCGACGGGTCCGGGCGGTGCTGCACCTCTCCGGCCTGATGCCGGCCGGCTATCCGCACGACAACGCAGGCAACGACCAGGGTGACGACGTCAACGACGAGTGACCAGCCCCCGTAGACACCCGGGGTGCTCCGCTCCCCCGCTCGCCGCGACCGGTCCCATGACGGTCCTCTCCCCAGCCCCCGTCCGGGAGGGTCCGCCACGACGGCCGGTCCAGCGCGGCCGACCGGCCGCGTTCCCTGCCCGGGAGGCACCACCGAATGGGCGGGCGACGGAGCACCCCGGGCCATTCCCGACGTCCGCACGGGATCCTGGCGCATCGATCCGCACGGGATCCTGGCGCATCGATGTGAGGCTGAGATACCTATTCCGCGCCAGATAACGTATCTCAGCCTCACATCGCGGAGCGGCCGGGCGGGGAAGCGGCGGGGGCGGGAAGCGGGGAGCGGCGGGCAGAAAGCGACGGACAGCGCGCGGGGCAGTCGACGGCAGCGCCGTGGCCGGTTAAGCTCACCGGCAGCGCGTCGGGGATCGCGCCGAGACTCGCCGGAAGGCTCGAAGCCACCCCAGGTCCGAGGTTCGAGCGACGGACGCCGGAGCTCTGAATCCGCCCGTGCGAGTCCGGGCGCAGAGCGAGGTTTCCCGTGAAGACGCTCCCCGACAATCCGCACCTGGATCACCTGCGGCAACAGGCCAAGGAACTGCTGGCCGGGCTGCGTGACGTCGATCCGACCGCGACCCTGGCCGACGCGCAGGCGGCGCTGGCCGGTCAGTACGGCTTCCATACCTGGCCGGAGCTCAAGGCCGAGGTCGACCGGATGCACGGGCAGGCCGACACCGCCGACCCGTCGCTTGCCCGGGCGGTCGCGGACCGCTTCGACCTGGGCAGCGTCGCCGGCCCGATGCGCTCGCTGGCCCGCCCGGACGACATCGGTCGCCGCTGGTCGATCACCACCGACCGGGGCCGCTTCACCATCCGTACGATGGACACCTGGCTGCCGATCGTCGACGCCGACACCGACGTCGCCCTGCAGCTGGCCGCCGCAGCGGCCGGTGTGCTGCTGCCGACCCCGGTACGCAGCCGCGACGGCGAGGTCGTCGAGTCCGTAGGTGGTCACCGGTGGCGGGCGTACCACCAGCTGCCGGCCGGGCCGCCGCTCGCGGCCCCGGTGAGTGCGGCGGTCGCCGGTGCGGTCGGCGACGTACTCGCCACGCTGCACGGCCTGGCGTTGCCGGTCGACCGGGTCAGCCCGTGGCACGCCAGACGGCTCGGTCCGGCCAGTTGGGCCGGGCTGGCGGCCACCGCGACCGCCCGGCAGGCACCCTGGGCCGGGCAGCTGGCGGCGGCGGTGCCGGCCCTGGAGGACCTGGCGGCGGTCGGCCGCGACGTGCCGGTGCCGGATCCGGTGCTGACCCACAACACGCTCGGGCCGGCGCAGACCCGGCTCGCCCCCGACGGTCGCCTCGTCGTCGTCGGCTGGGAGCACTCCGGTGGCCAGCCGCCGGCATGGGAGCTAGCGAACGCACTGCTGGACTGGGCGGTCGCCCCGCACGGTCGGGTCGACGCCGTCGGTGCGCGGGCGCTGGTCGACGGCTACCGTCGGCGGGCCGGTGGCGTGCCGACACGGTGCCTGGCCGATTTCCGGGGCGCGGCGACCGGTCTGGTCAACTACGTGTACGAGCAGGTCGAGGCGGCGTTGGCGGCGGAGACGACCGAGGATCGGCGGTACGCCGACCGCGGCGTCCGCCACCTGCTGACGCACCTGCCGACCCGTACCACCTTGGAGCGCCTGCTCGACGCGGTGGCCTGAGCCAGGGACGGGTGGCCGGAAACCCAGGCGACCGGGCGAGGGGCGGCGGGTATCGTGGGCAACGCCATGAACCCGCCCTCCGCCGCGCGCTCCGCCCCTGAACTGCTGAAACTCCTCCCCGAGCTGACGCTTCGTGACGAGCGGCGGCTGCGGCGACGCCTCGACGGAGTGCGCAAGGTCCGGGATCCGCAGGCCCGGCAGTCGGCAATCGACGAGATCGCCAGCGCGGTAGCGTCGGCCCGGCAGGCGGTGCAGCGGCGGCGGGACGCGGTGCCGCAGGTCAGCTACCCCGCCGGGCTGCCGGTCAGCGAACGCGCCAGGGACATCGCAGCGGCGATCCGCGACCACCAGGTGGTGATCGTGGCCGGCGAGACCGGCTCGGGCAAGACCACCCAGATCCCGAAGATCTGCCTGGAGCTGGGTCGTGGGGTGCGCGGGCTGATCGGGCACACCCAGCCGCGTCGGCTGGCCGCCCGTACCGTCGCCGACCGGATCGCCGACGAGCTCGGCACCACGCTGGGCGACGTGGTCGGCTACAAGGTCCGGTTCAACGATCAGGTCGGCGGCCAGACCCTGGTGAAGTTGATGACCGACGGGATCCTGCTGGCCGAGCTGCAGCACGACAAGATGCTGCGCCAGTACGACACGTTGATCATCGACGAGGCCCACGAGCGCAGCCTGAACATCGACTTCATCCTCGGCTACCTCAAGCAACTGCTGCCCCGCCGCCCCGACCTGAAAGTGGTCATCACCTCGGCGACGATCGACCCGCAGCGCTTCGCCGACCATTTCAGCGAGCCGGGCCGGCCACCGGTGCCGGTGGTCGAGGTGTCCGGGCGTACCTATCCGGTGGAGGTCCGCTACCGGCCGCTGCTGCGCGAGACCGTCGACCCGGACGACCCCGACGCCACCCCGGGCACCGTGACGCTCGACCAGGTCGACGGGATCGGCGCGGCGGTCGAGGAGCTGGCCGGCGAAGGCCCCGGTGACATCCTGGTCTTCCTCAGCGGCGAGCGGGAGATCCGCGACGCCGCCGACGCGCTGGGCAAGCTGGTCGCCAACCGGCCCCGGCTGCGCGATACGGAGATCCTGCCGCTGTACGCCCGGTTGTCCGCCGCCGAACAACACCGGATCTTCCAGCCGCATCCGGGCCGGCGGGTGGTGCTGGCGACGAATGTCGCCGAGACGTCGCTGACCGTGCCGGGCATCAAATACGTGATCGACCCGGGTACGGCGCGGATCTCCCGCTACAGCAACCGGCTCAAGGTGCAGCGGCTGCCGATCGAACCGGTGTCGCAGGCGTCGGCCAACCAGCGAAAGGGCCGCTGCGGGCGCACCTCCGACGGCATCTGCATCCGGCTGTACGACGAGGCCGACTTCGAGTCGAGACCGGAGTTCACCGATCCGGAAATCCTGCGGACCAACCTGGCCTCGGTGATCCTGCAGATGACGTCGATCGGGCTGGGCGACATCGCCGCGTTCCCGTTCGTCGAGCCGCCGGATCGCCGACAGATCACCGATGGCGTCGCGCTGCTGCACGAGCTGGGCGCGATCGAGCCACCGTCGCCGGGCCTGCCGCCCCGGTTGACCCAGGTGGGCCGACGGCTGGCGCAGCTGCCGGTGGATCCCCGGCTGGGCCGGATGGTGCTCGCGGCCGAGGGCAACGGCTGCGTCGACGAGGTCGCGGTGATCGCCGCCGCGCTGTCCATCCAGGACCCCCGGGAGCGGCCGGCGGAGCAGAAACCCCAGGCCGACCAGGCACACGCCCGGTTCGCCGATCCCGAGTCCGACTTCGTCGCGCTGCTGAACCTGTGGCGCTACCTGCGGGAGCAGCAGCGGGAACGCTCCGGCAGCGCGTTCCGGCGGATGTGCCGCGCCGAGTTCCTCAACTACCTGCGGGTCCGCGAGTGGCAGGACATCCACAGCCAGATCCGGCAGGTGCTGCGCGGGATGAACGTACCGGTCGACCGGGGCGGTGAGCCGGCCGCGCCGACCGCCGTACACCAGTCGCTGCTGGCCGGCCTGCTGTCGCACGTCGGGGTGAAGGATCCGGCCAAGCCGGAGTACCTGGGTGCCCGGGGAGCCAAGTTCGCGGTCTTCCCCGGCTCGGCGCTGGCCCGCCGACCGCCCCGTTGGGTGATGGCCGCCGAGCTGGTCGAGACGTCCCGGCTGTGGGCCCGTACGGTCGCCAGGATCGAACCCGGGTGGGTCGAGGCGCTCGCCGGTCACCTGGTGAAACGCTCGTACAGCGAGCCGCACTGGGAGAAGAAGCAGGCGGCGGTGATGGCCTATGAGAAGGTCACTCTGTACGGCGTACCGCTGGTCGCCGGACGTAAGGTGACCTTCGGCCGGGTCGATCCGGCGCTGAGCCGGGAGCTGTTCATCCGGCACGCCCTCGTCGAGGGCGACTGGCACACCCCGCACCGGTTCTTCCACGACAACCGGGCGTTGCTCGACGAGGTCGGCGAGCTGGAGGAACGGGTCCGCCGCCGGGACATCGTGGTCGACGACGAGACCCTGTTCGAGTTCTACGACCAACGGCTTCCGGCCGAAGTGGTCTCCGGCCGGCACTTCGACAGTTGGTGGAAGAAGGCCCGCCGGGACCGGCCCGACCTGCTCACCTTCGACCGGGACATGCTGGTCAACCAGGGCAAGGGCCGCATCGACCCGGCGGACTTCCCGGACGAGTGGCACTCCGACGGGGTGGCGCTGCCGCTGACGTACCGCTTCGAGCCCGGTACCGGGACCGACGGGGTGACCGTCGACGTGCCGTTGGCGATGCTCAACCAGGTGCCGGACGACAGTTTCGACTGGCACGTGCCCGGGTTGCGGGAGGAGCTGGTGGTGGCCCTGATCCGGTCGCTACCGAAGCAGCTGCGCCGCAACTTCGTGCCGGTGCCCGACTTCGCCCGCGCGGTGCTGGCCGCCATCAAGCCCGGCGCCGAGCCGCTGCTGGACGCGCTCGGCCGGGAACTGCGGCGGCTGACCGGCGTCGTGGTGCCGCACGACGCCTGGGACCTGACAAAGGTGCCGCCGCACCTGCGGGTCACCTTCCGGGTGGTCGACGAGAACGACAAGCCGCTGGCCGAGGGGAAGGACCTGGCCACGCTGCGCCGCGAGCTGACCACCGAGGTACGCAAGGTGGTGGCGGCCGCCGCGCCGGACGTGGAGCGGCGCGGGCTGCGCGAGTGGACCATCGGCACGCTGCCGCGCAGTGTCGAGCAGGACCGGGTCGGCTACCGGATCACCGCGTACCCGGGTCTGGTCGACGAGGGTGCCAGCGTCGCGGTCCGGGTGTTCGACAGCGCCGCCGTGCGGGACCGGTCGATGTGGGCCGGCACCCGGCGGCTGCTGCTGCTCACCCTGCCGTCGCCGGCGAAGTTCGTCTCCGGCCGGTTGTCCAACCAGGACAAGCTGGCATTGAGCCGCAACCCGTACCGCAACGTCGTCGAGCTGCTGGACGACTGCGCCGGGGCGGCGGCGGACCTGCTGATGACGCAGGCGGGCGGGCCGGCCTGGGACGCCGAAGGCTTCGTCGCGCTACGCGAGCAGGTCCGCGCCGGGCTGGTCGACGTCACGGTCGAGATCGTTTCCCGGGTACGCCAGGTGCTGGCGGCGGCGTACGCGGTGCAGCAACGGCTCGGCCGTACCACCGATTTCGCGCTGGTGGCCGCGCTCACCGACGTCCGCGAGCAGCTCGCCGCCCTGGTCTATCCGGGGTTCGTGACCGCCACCGGGTACGCCCGGCTGGCGGACCTGCCGCGCTATCTGACCGCGATCGAACGCCGGTTGGAAAAGCTGCCGCAGAATCCGCGCCGGGACCGCGACCAGCAGGCCAGGATCGACACGGTACGCCGGGAGTACCAGCAGATGCTCGACGGGTTGCCGCCGGCCCGGCACAACACCGAAGCCGCCCGGCGGATCCGCTGGATGATCGAGGAGCTGCGGGTCAACGTGTTCGCTCAGGCGTTGGGTACCCCGTACCCGGTGTCGGAACAGCGGATCTACCGGGTGATGGACGAGGCCGAGCAGGCCGAGTGAGTCAATCAGTTCCGTTGCAGGGTGAGCACAGACAGCCCGGCGACGGCGTCGATGTCGTACCGGTCGGTCGCGCCCGCCCAACCCTGGCCGGTGAAGACCGCCCCGGGGGCGATGCCGTCGTGGCTGCGGGTGTCGATGGTGGCACTGGCCGCCCCGGACCCGAACCGGACCTGGGCCGGCGGCCCGTCCGGGGCGTTGATCACGAACTGGTTGGCACCGCCGGTCATCCGCACCGGCAGGGTGCCGTCCGGCGCGGGCAGGGACAGCTCGATGCGGGCCGCCCCGCCGACGATGTCCACTCCGCTCAGTTCAGCATCGGTCAGGTCGATCGAGTGTTCCGCGACGCCGCCGGTGAGCCGCAACTGCCAGCGCACCGACGAGTGCAGCTCGATGTCGACGACACCGGGCCCGGGCTGGTCGTTCGGCACCAGGTGCAGCTTGATCCGGTCGCCGTCGGCGATCACCCGTGGTTGCACGTCGGCGTCGATCGGGGTTCGGATCCGGTACAGGTCGTCGCCGAGGTCGGCGGCCCGGATGCTGACCGTCGTGGTACCGCTGACCAGGTTGAATTCGGCCTGCTGTAGTTCGCCGAGCGGGCCGGTCACCAGGCGTTCGGTGGCGGGCTCCGGGGCGACGGTGGCCGGGTCGACCGCATCGGAGCCGGCGGTTGGCGACGGGGAGTCGGCGGCCGGCGACGGGGAATCGGCGGTTGGCGACGGGGAATCGGCGGCCGGCAACGGGGAATCGGCGGCGACGGTGTCCGAGGCGGTCCGCAGCGTGTCAACGACGCCGGCCCCGACCAACGCGGCGACGAGGAACAGCGCCACCAGCCCGGTGACGACCATCGCTAGTCGGCGCGGACCGCGACCGGTCGGCACGGACATGTCTGGTTCCGAGTCGAAGGACGGTACCGCCGGAGTGACCGGTTCCGGTCGGTCCAGTTCCCGGGCCAGCCACGGTGGCGGCGGCACCAGGCGCGGCGGCACGGTCACCGGCTCGTCGAGGTCGAGGCGCTGCGGGTTGTTGGCCGGTTCAGGTGGATACCCGGCCGTGGGACCATGCCAGGCAGGATCGGGTCGCCGCATCGGATTGGGTTCCCGTGCCGGCGCTGGACCCTGCACCTCGCCGAGTTCGATCGCGGCTGGTTCGCCCCCCTGTGCCGGTCGCTGCATGACTGCCCCTCCTCGGCGTTCGCGGGCGCGGCGCACCGTTGTGCCCGTACAGCAGTACGCAGCCGGACGTTGCGCGGATCGATGCCGGTGCCGGAAAGTTCCGGCCGCCGGCCGCAACCTGACCTTGGGCTCAGCGGTCACTCATACTCGGTGGCAGGGCTCGCGTCCACCCCCGCCTACCGGCGCGGGCCCGGAGGACAGTGATGCGCATTCAGGTCGAAACGAGCATCCCACCCGAATTGTCCGAACCAACCTGGCAGTTGTACACCACGGCGTTCGACGAACTCCGGGTCACCGCGGTCCAACGGCACGTGATGTACCGGGTCGAGTTCGACCAGGTGCTGAGCGACACCCGGGTGCTGAAGTATCTGGGGCGCGACGACCGGTCCCCCGATCTGCTGACCGCGCTCGCCACCTTCACCAACGAGCTGGAGTCCATGCCGCTGATCTCCCCGGACTACTTCGCCCACCGCTGGCCGGACCTGTACGCGCAACGCCGGATCTGGTACATCGGCTTCTTCGCCGTCCATCCGCGGTACCGAGGCAGCGGCATCTTCGAATCGGTGATCGCCGACATGTGGCAACGCGTGCAGGACAGCGACGGGGTCGCGGCGTTGGACATCTGCCGCCGCAACGACCAGATCGGGCTCGGCCGGGCCATCCATCAGACCTTGGGGACGTTGACCGAGGGAGCGCGAGCGACCCGGCTGGACGAGCAGACGTTCTGGCTCTACGAGTTGCCGCCGCGCCCCTGAACCTGTCCGGCAGCCGGCACCACTGGCCCGTCCACCGGGTCGGCGGGTCGGTCTGCCCACCGTCGGGCGAACTCAGCCGGGCCGACCGGCTCTCCCCAGAGCCTGCCCTGCCCGAACAGCACGCCGAGGACGGCCAGCACGCCCTGCTGCAGCGGGGTCTCCACCCCCTCGGCGACCACGGTCAGGTGCAGGGCGCTGCTCATCGCCACCACCGCCCTGACAATCTCCTCATCCTTGGCGCTCTGGCCGAGGCCGGCGACGAACGCCCGGTCCACCTTGACCCCGGTGACCGGATGCTTGCGTAGATAGCCCAACGCGGAGAACCCTGTGCCGAAGTCGTCGACGACGACCCGAATTCCCCGCTGCCGCAGGTCAGCCAGCACCTGGCCGGTCGCGCTGGTCGGGTCGATCATCACCGACTCGGTGATCTCCAGGACGACGGCGGAGGCCGGCACCCGGTGACGGTCGAGCGCATCGTCCAACGCCCGGATCAGACCCGGGTCACGCAACTGGCGGGGCGACACGTTGACCGACATCCAGAAATCTGCCGTCACCGTGCCGTCCGCCCGCCACTGTGCCAGTTGCCGCAACGACCGGTCGAGCACCCAGCGTCCGATCGGGCCAATCAGCCCGGTGTCCTCGGCGATCGGGATGAACACCGCCGGTGAGATGCTGCCCCGGCCCGGGTGTTCCCAGCGCAGCAGTGCCTCGGCGCCGATCAGGCTGCCGCTTTCCAGGTCGACGATCGGTTGAAAGGCGATGCGCAGATCGTCCTCGCTGAGGGCGATCCGCAGGGCCTGTTCGATCTCCACCCGCTCGCGGACCCGCTCGTGCATCGACGCGTCGAACATCACCCAGCGGCCGCGACCGTCGGCCTTCGCCTGGTACATGGCCGTGTCGGCGTCGCGCAGCAACGCGTCGGCGGTCACCGGCGGATCGTTGCCCGCGCCATCGTCGTCTAGGTGGGTCCCGGCGATCCCGACCGAGACGGTGATCACCGCCTCGACCTGCCTGATCCGCAGCGGTTCGTGCACACAGTCGATGATCCGGTCGGCCAGCGCCACGGCCTGCGCGCGGCTGCCCAACTGGACCACGACGAACTCGTCCCCACCGACCCGGGCGACCGTCGCCGCAGCCGGCAGCGCCGCCCGCAGGCGGGCCGCCATCTGCGCGATCAGCTGGTCGCCAGCGTGGTGCCCCCACGAGTCGTTGACCAGCTTGAAGCCATCGAGGTCGAGGAAGAACACCCAGACCCCGGCATCCGCTGGCCGACCGATGGTGAGCAGCCGGCGCACCTCGGCGGCGAGCATCAACCGGTTCGGCAGGCCGGTCAGCGGGTCGTGGGTGGCGCGGTGTTCGTAGCGCCGTTGCGCGGCGGCGTACCCCTGGACGGCGGAGACCGCCCGCATCATCAGCAGCACTACCATGGCGGCGCCGCCCACGCCGAGTGCCAGCCGGTCGGCTGTCGACCGGCCAGAGACGAAGACGGTGAGCACGAACGGCGCGGCCAGCGCCGGGCCGATCAGCAGCAGCCGCTGCCAGGACCAGGCCTGCACCGGCAGTCGGGCCGCCTGGCCGAGGTCGACCACGGAGGGGTGCAGGGCGGCGGCGCCGATCAGCAGGAAGCCGAGCATGAAGGGCAGATCCAGCAGCCGGGATCCGGTGAGCTGACCGGAGACTCCGATGATGGCGTACAGCACGTCGCCGACCACCAGCAGACTCATGGAGGCGACCAGTAGCAGGTAGCTCGGCCGCCGTACGGCGGTGGTGAAGGCCAGGCTGACCAGCAGCAGGATCAGGATCACGTCGAAGATCGGATACAGCGCGGCGAGCGCCGAGACCAGGGCCGGCCGGTCGGTGATGCTGCCCGCCGGCACCGCCAGCAGCAGTACGGAGCACAGCGCCGCGCCGATGAAGACGATCAGACCGTCGATCACCGCGTGTGACGGCAGCCGGCCCCGGGTGCGCAGCAGCCCGGCCAGGCCGAGCAGCATGAACAGGTAGCCCGGCACGGTGGCGGCGTCGGCGGTCAATGCGTACGGCCCGTCCTGCTCGACCGCCCACGGCCGGGCCAGCGCCCCGGTGAGGAAGCACACGCAGGCGACGGCGAGCAGCCGCCAGGCCCAGCGGGGCTGGGCTCGGTGCCAACGAGGGCCCAGGGTCACGGCGAGCGCGCCACCGACCCCGGCGACGGTGAAGGCCGGTCCGGCGATCATCGGCGTGTCGAACGCCGCGTAGAGCGCGGCGGCGACAACGCCGAAGGCCAGGAACACCAGTGCCGGCAACGACGACGACAAGGCCCGTCCCGTCCCCGGCGCTGCGGGTCGCGTCACGATGGCCCCTGCGCACATGTCATTCACCGGCTGATTCGTCGAACAGGCCGACACCATACCAAGGTGACGGGGCGGTCAGCCTGGTCAGGCCGGGCCACCACGGCGGGGCCGATCGGTCGCGGCTGATGGCCGCTGCCACACCGCCAACCAATCGTCCGCTTGGCATACGCACGGGTGGATATCGCCGGTTTGACGTGCGAAGTCGGTGGATATGTTGGCCCGGTGCCTGCCACCCCTCCCTCGCCGGGCCGGCTGCCGTCGCTGACCGGGCTGCGGTTCGCCGCAGCGCTGCTGGTCTTCGGCGTGCACGCCTACTCGTTCATCCCGTTGGCTGACCCGCCGGCCGACCAGGTCGCCGGCATCCTGTTCAACGGCGGTGACCTGGGCGTCTCGTTCTTCTTTGTGCTGTCCGGCTTCGTACTCACCTGGTCGGTCCGCCCCGGCTACCGGCCGGGCCGGTTCTGGTGGGGACGCCTGGCGCGCGTCTACCCGGCGCATCTGGTCGCCCTGGGGCCGGCCGTCGTCGGCCTGATGCTGACGGCACGACTGCCGGACATCTGGCCGCGGCTGCTGGCCTTCTCGGCACCGCTGGTCCAGGCCTGGCATCCGTCGGACGTGTACTACCTGGGGATCAACCCGGTCACTTGGTCGCTCTCCTGCGAAATGGCGTTCTACCTGGCGTTCCCCCTGCTGTACGCGGGACTGCGCCGGCTCGGCACGACGGCGTTGCGGGCCACCGCCGTCGCCCTGCCGGCCGCCGTCTGGCTGATGCCGGTGGTGGCCGACCTGCTGATCGCGGCGGAACACCGCCGCTGGTTCGTCTACATCTTCCCGCCGGTACGGATGTTGGAGTTCCTGCTCGGCATCGTGCTGGCGCTGCTGGTGCGGCGGAGCGCCTGGCGAGGTCCGGGACTGCCGGTGGCCACTGCCCTGTGGGTGGCGAACTATCTCGCCGTCGAGTGGCTGCCGGCGCAGGCCCGCGACACCGCGGCGACGATCGTGACGATCGGTCTGCTGGTCCCGGCGGCGGCACTGGCCGACCTGCACGGCCGGCGGTCCTGGTGGCGGCACCGGGTCGCGGTCCATCTGGGCGAGGTGTCGTACGCGTTCTTCCTGCTCCATCTCGTGGTGATCGTGACCGTGATGCACCTCGTCGGCCGGGACCGGGAGTGGACCGCCTGGCAGGCGGTCGGGTTGACGCTGGCGTTCCTGGTCGGGTCCTACCTGTTGGCGGTGCCGCTGCACCGGTGGGTTGAGCTGCCGGCGATGCGTCGACTCAGGCCGACTCCGCCGGCAACTCCGCCCGGGCTCCGGGCCGGACCGCCGCCCGGACCGCAGGAGCGGGACCGGCGGCAGACCGGATCGGATCCCCGGCGGGACGCTCTCACCGGTTGACTACGCTCGCCGACGGGGCGGCACCGCACGCCGATGGGAGGCACCATGGACAGGCCAGTGGGTGGGTTCGACGCACAGCTCGGCGTTCGGGCCGAAGAGATCTCCGCGGAGCGGGTGGAGCTGCGGCTGCCGGTGACCCCGGCGCTGCACCAGCTGTTCGGGATCGTGCACGGCGGGGTGTACTGCGCGCTGGTGGAGAGCGCGGCGAGCATCGGCGCGGCGACCTGGCTCGGTGACGAGGGCCGAGTGGTGGGGGTGGCCAACCAGACCGACTTCCTGAAGGCGGTCTCCGGCGGGGAACTGATCGCCGTCGGCACGCCGGTCCACCGCGGCTACAGCCAGCAACTGTGGCAGGTCCAGATCACCGACGGTGACGATCAGCTGATCGCCCGGGGTCAGGTGCGGCTGCAGAACCTCCGGCCGGGAGGCGGCCGCCGCTCCTGACATCGCCCGCTGCCCGCCCAGCCACGACAGCCCGCCCATTGGTCCGGTGATCCGGCGAACCGGACACCTCTCCGGCCCGTACACACTGGCAGGAGGCGATGAGACATGGGCATCATGGTAAACCCTGCACGCCGTGACACGACCGGTTCCGACCTCTACATCCTGCGCGGTCTGCTGTGGTGCGGCGACCGCCTGTTGATTCCGGCCAGCACCGACGACGGCACCCGCCACTACGCCTGCCCCGACACGGAATGTGACCGTTCCCTGATCAACGCCGAGGAGATCGAACAGCAGGTGTGGCAGCGGTACGTACAGTTGAACGCCGACGCCGCCGACGTGGTCAGTCGCGACCAGCGGCGGGCGGCGCTGGTCGGCGTCCTGGCCCGGATCACCGTCGGCACCAGCCTGGTGGGGCTGGACTACGGCTGGCGGGACTGACCGCAGCCTGGACCGCCACTCGCTACCGGGACGGGCCGGTCACAGCACGAACGCATCGGTCCACAGCTGCCCGGACCGGCCGGTCAACGCGCCCAGCAACGCGACCGCCTGGCCGTCGGTGAGTGAGGCGACGTAGTCGATGATCGCCCGGCCCTGAGCGGCGGCGGCCAGGCCGTCCACCCGACTGCGGCCCGGGGCACCGGTCAGGCCGTCGCGCGGGGCACCGCCCGCCCCGGACGGGGTGTCGCTGCCGACGGTCGCAGCCAGCTCGGCCTCGGCCAGCTCGACCAGGTCGTGCAGCCGGCGGGGCAGCCGCCCCTGCTCGTCCGGGTCGGTCACCCAGGCGTGCAGCGCGTCGACCAGGGTGGCCAGCAGATCGGCCTGACCACGCTGGTGCAGCGCCAGGTCCGGCCGGGCGAGGACGAACCGGTGGTGCACGAACTTGAGCACCTGCACCTCGTGCCACTGGGCGGTGGCCAGCAGCACGTGGCCGGAGCGTACCGGCGGGTCGGCGGTGACGCCGATCGCGCCGACCAGTCGCCGGGTCCACCGCGCGGAGAACGTGCTGATGCTCTCCTCCGCTTCGATCGACCCGTCGAACGGCACCATCAGCAGGCCGTCCACCAGCTCCTGACGGACGTGTTCGACGGCGGCGGCGAACGCCTCGTCGGAGGCGATCCAGCTGTCCTTGCGGTGCAGCTGGCGGCGGAGCCGCTCGATGGACCGGCCGGGGCGGTGCGCGCTGGCGGCGATCTCCGCGTCGGTGAGCTCCCGCAGCTCGGCGGCGGAGCGCTGCCAGGTGACGAGTTCACCGGCGACCGGGCCCTGCTGCAGTACGCCGACCCGGTGGAAGTCCTCCACGTCGTGGATGGCGTACGCGATGTCGTCGGCGGTATCCATTATCGACGCTTCGACGGTCTGTTGCCACGGCTCGATCACCCCGGCGAACGGCGCGCGGGCCTGCCGCAGGTCGGCCGCCTCGGTGGTGTAGGCGCCGAACTTGACCGACCCCACCGCCGGATCGTCGGGCGCGACCGCGGCACCACGGGGCGCCGGACGCAGCAGGCTCGGATGCGGCTGCGGATAGGTGCGCCGGGTCCACGGGTACTTGAGCATCGCGGCCCGCACCGCTGCGGTCAGGTCCAGACCGACGGCCGCCTCGCCCCGGATCTCGGTGCTGGTCACGATCCGGTAGGACTGGGCGTTTCCCTCGAACCCGTCCGGCAGACCGAGCCGGTGCCGGGCCACCCGGTCCAGCACCCGTTCACCGAGGTGCCCGAACGGTGGGTGGCCCAGGTCGTGGGCAAGCGCCGCCGCCTCGACCACGTCCGGATCGCAGCCGCCGAGTTCGTCGAGCAGGGTCCGGTGCCGTTCGTCGGCCGTCAGCCGCTCGGCGACGGCCCGGCCCACCTGGGCCACCTTGAGGCTGTGGGTGAGCCGGTTGTGCACCAGCAGGCCGGAGCCGCCCGGGCTGATCACCTGGGTCACGCCGCCGAGCCGGGCGAAGAACGGTGAGGAGACGATCCGGTCCCGGTCGGCCCGGAACGGACTCGCCGCCAGATCGCTGGCGGCGGCGGCCCGTCGGCCGGACAGGCGGCGGGCACGGAGGTCCCCGGCCGGCGGGGTGGCCGACCGGACTGCTGCTGGTGCCAGGTCCACCAGCAGACGCTAACCCGGCGCCGGTGCGATACCTGGTCCGGGGTGGCATTTCGGCGCTGTCGAAGGAACATTTACCGGTTTCCAACAAAGGAATGGCTTGAGCTGATTGGTCCGGCGTCGTAAGGTTCCGCTTCAGCAAGGTCATCCGTCCTTGCCGGGCCGTTCCCGCGGCCCTGCTCGGCTCGCGCACCAGAAACCGCCGCAGGGGACGACTCGATGCGCCGTGCTCGAACTCCGACGGAGTTGACGCTGACCGAGGAGTTCTTCCTGGTTGCGCTCGACGACAGCACCGGCCGGCCGATGGCCGGCCGGGATCTGCTCGGTGCCGGGCTCGCCGGCGCCGCGATCGCCACGCTGATCCTCGCCGGTCGTGCCGAGGTCCGCGACGACCTGCTGGTGCCGGTTGACGGGCAGCCGCTCGGTGACCCGGTCGCCGACCCGCTGCTGGCCGAACTGCGGCTGGAACAACGCCAACCGGTGCCGGACTGGATCGCCCTGATGCGACCAGGGCTGCCCGGGGTGGTCGCTGAGGATCTGGAGACCCTCGGCGTGCTGCGCACCGAACAGGTCCGCCATCCGGTGACCCGCCGGATGACGACCCGGTTCCCGGCGATGGATCCGGTCCGCGCGGTCGGCCCCCGGGTCCGGCTCGGCCACGCCCTCGGCCGGGTCGTCGCGGTCGACGCCCGGACCGCCGCGCTCGCCCAGATCGTCCGCGCCACCGGCACCGAAGGCTGGTTCGTGACCATGTACGGGGCGACGGTACGGCGGCAGCTGGCGGCCACCGCGAGCCGGCTCGACCCGCAGCTGGCGGTGGTGGTCGACGCGATCAACCACCCGGCGCCACGGTCCCGGCTGCCGGTGCGGCTGTGGCCGCAGCGGGACACGTCGATCGCCTGGTGACCTGCGCCGTCGACCGGGTCGCGTGGTGGCGCGACACCGACCGCCGGTAGCCGGCAGAATGCTCCCCGGACCACCCACCGTGGTCCCCGGCACCGGCCGCAGGACGGGTGCCGGCCACAGGCATCGGGCCGGGCGGGAGCACCCCCGCCCGGCAGCCGGGAGTTGGAGCGGGGCACGCGACGTGACCACAGCGATTGATCAGCGGATCGCCGAAGAACTGGGAGTACGGGCCGGGCAGGTGGCGTCCGCCGTCGAACTGCTCGACGGCGGCGCGACGGTGCCGTTCATCGCCCGGTACCGCAAGGAAGCCACCGGGATGCTCGACGACGCGCAGCTGCGTACCTTGGAGGAACGGCTGCGCTACCTGCGCGAGCTCGACGAGCGCCGCGACGCGATTCTGGAGTCGATCCGCAGCCAGGGCAAGCTCGACGAGGCGCTGACCGCGCAGATCATGGCGGCCGACTCGAAGGCCCGGCTGGAGGACATCTACCTGCCGTACAAGCCGAAGCGGCGAACCAAGGCGCAGATCGCCCGCGAGGCAGGCCTGGAGCCGCTCGCGGATCTGCTGCTCGGCGATCCGGGTCAGGACCCGCGGACCGCGGCCGCCGGCTACGTCGACGCAGACAAAGGTGTGGCTGACGCGGCGGCGGCGCTCGACGGCGCGCGGGCGATCCTGGTGGAACGCTTCGCCGAGGACGCCGACCTGATCGGTGGGCTGCGGGAGCGGATGTGGTCGCGGGGCCGGCTCACCTCCCGGGTACGCGAGGGCCGGCAGACCGAGGGGGCCAAGTTCGCCGACTACTTCGACTTCGCCGAGCCGTTCACCAGGCTGCCGTCGCACCGCGTGCTGGCCATGTTCCGGGGGGAGAAGGAACAGGTCCTCGACCTGACCATGGAGCCGGAGGAGGTGCCGGCCGACGCCGTCGCCGGGCCGAGCAGCTACGAACCGATCATCGCCGGCCGGTTCGGCATCAGCGACCAGGGCCGGCCGGCGGACAAGTGGCTGGCCGACACCGTCCGCTGGGCGTGGCGTACCCGGATCCTGATCCACCTCGGCGCCGACCTGCGGATGCGGCTGTGGCAGGCGGCCGAGGACGAGGCGGTCCGGGTGTTCGCCGCCAACCTGCGGGACCTGCTGCTGGCCGCGCCGGCCGGCAGCCGGGCCACGATGGGTCTGGACCCGGGCGTACGCACCGGGGTGAAGGTGGCCGTGGTCGACGCAACCGGCAAGGTGGTGGCCACCGAGACGGTTTACCCGCACGAGCCGCGCCGGCAGTGGGACGCCTCCATCGACACGCTGGCGAAGTTGGCCGCCGCGCACCGGGTGGACCTGGTGGCGATCGGCAACGGCACCGCGTCGCGGGAGACCGACAAGCTGGTCGCCGACCTGATGGCCCGGAACCCCGGGTTGAAGCTGACCAAGGTGATGGTCTCCGAGGCCGGCGCGTCGGTCTACTCGGCTTCGGCGTACGCCTCTCAGGAGCTGCCGGACCTCGACGTGTCGCTGCGCGGCGCGGTCTCCATCGCCCGCCGGTTGCAGGACCCGCTCGCCGAGCTGGTCAAGATCGACCCTCGGTCGATCGGCGTCGGGCAGTACCAGCACGACATCTCCGAGACGAAGCTGTCCCGCTCGCTCGACGCCGTGGTCGAGGACTGCGTCAACGGGGTCGGGGTGGACGTGAATACCGCGTCGGCGCCGCTGCTGACCCGGGTCTCCGGCATCGGTGCCGGGTTGGCCGAGAACATCGTGCTGCACCGCGACACGCACGGGCCGTTCCGGTCCCGGGAGGCGTTGCGAACGGTGGCCCGGCTGGGGCCGAAGGCGTTCGAACAGTGCGCCGGCTTCCTGCGCATCCGCGACGGTGACGACCCGCTCGACTCGTCCAGTGTGCACCCTGAGGCGTACCCGGTGGTCCGTCGGATCCTCGCCGACACCGGTAGTGACCTGCGGACGCTGATCGGCGACACGAAGACGTTGCGCCGGATCCGGCCGGAGAAGTTCGTCGACGCCGTGTTCGGTCTGCCGACGGTCACCGACATCCTCGCCGAGCTGGAGAAGCCGGGCCGCGACCCGCGACCGGCGTTCCGTACCGCCACCTTCGCTGACGGTGTGGAGACCCTGGCCGACCTGCGGCCCGGCATGGTGCTGGAGGGCGTGGTGACCAACGTGGCCGCGTTCGGCGCGTTCGTCGACGTCGGGGTGCACCAGGACGGTCTGGTGCACGTGTCGGCGATGTCGAAGACGTTCGTCAAGGATCCGCGCGACGTGGCCAAGCCCGGTGACATCGTCCGGGTGAAGGTGCTCGATGTGGACGTCGCCCGCAAACGGATCTCGTTGACGCTCCGGCTGGACGACGAGCCGGGTGCCGGCCGCGCACCGGGTCAGCGCGACGGCGCGGACGGCAGCCGGGGCGGCGGCCCCGGCCGGGGTGGGCAGCCCCGGCAGCAGGGCCGGGACGGCAAAGGCGGCCGAAGCGGCCAGGTCGGCAAGGACGGCCGGGGCGGCAGAGGCGGCAGGGACAGCCAGCGCGGCGGAGGCCAGCCCGAGGGTGCGCTCGCCGACGCGCTGCGCCGGGCGGGTCTGGCCTGACCGGTCGGTCTGCACGCGAGGGGTCGGGACGGTTGCCGTCCCGACCCCTCACCGGTCAGGTGCTCGACGAATAGGTGAGGAAGAAGTTGTTCGGTGCCTGCGAACCTCCGGCGTTGAAGCAGATCACGTTGCGAACCAGCGCCGTGTTGGCGGACAGCACCCACGGTGTCTGCAGGTTGCAGTAGTCCGGGCTGGTGCCGAGCGCGGTGACCTGCACGGTGCTCGCCGGAACACCCACCGACGGCAGTGTCACCAGGTACTGCCCGACGCCGGAGACCGCGATGCTGTTGGCCCCACCGGCGGAGTTGAAGTTGGTCGACCCGCCGAAGGGCGAACTCAGCAGGTAGGCGAACCGGGTCGGCGGCACCGAGCCGAAGATCGGCCGCTCCCGGTGGTAGGTCAGGTTGAAGTAGCTGTCGATGAACGACCCGGCTGGGTCGAAGCAGAACACGTACGCCAGGATCGCGCCGCCGCTGGGGGACCACTGGGCGATCTTGCACCGCCGCGGACCGAACGGGTGCTCGGCGGTGGCCTGCAGGTTGCCGTCCAGCAGGGCGGTGCCGAGTCCGTTGAGCTTCACCTCGTAGAAGCCGGTGCCGAGCTGGGTGACCGTGTTGCCGGCACCCATCGAGTTGTAGGACGACAGCATCGCCCCGACCGGGTTCGCCCTGACGTAGCCGAACGCGTCCGACCCCGGCGGCAGCATCCCGGAGGCGGAGGTGTAGTCGACGACGAACCGGGCGTTGTCCGGTACGCCACCGGGCCGGTAGCACTGCACGATCACCATGTGGTCAGGTCCGGCGGGGGCGTTCGAGACCACCTGGCACCATCGTGGTGCGTTGTCGACCGTGGTGACGTGAACGACACCGTTGGGTGAGGCGGCCAGCGGGAACCGCACCTGGTAGCGCCCGACACCGACCTGGTCGACGGTCGCCCAGAGCGCGGGTGCGGTGGCCTTCCAGCTGCCCCACTGCCGGGTGGTGTCGAGGATGGTGCCGGGTGCCGGGGTCGGCGTGTGCAGGTAGGCGAAACCCCAGCGGTCAGCGACGGCTGCCTGAGCCGGCGCGGCGGCTCCGACCACGGCGGCGGTGGCGGTCAGTAGCCCGGTGGCGAGCAGGGCGATGCCACGGCGGACCAAGCCGCGGCCGTTGTTGGATCCAGTGCGGACAGACACCGGTCCACCTCCATTCACGAGGAGCGATATCCAGTCAGCCTAATGAATACACCACGTGCCCGTACAGTTATTGACCGTGATCTGATTTGATGCGGCATCCGGTCCGGCTCACAATCCGGGAATCACCCGCCAGCAGCGACTTTTACCTGATCCGTACCGGAAACTGATGCGGTCGTTTACCGGTCACGTCAAGATGGGCGGGTGACCGCAGCACCGCAACCGGACCGGGGACTGGTGCTCGTCGTCGAGGACGAACAGCCGATCGCCGACCTGATCCGGCTCTACCTCACCCGCGACGGGTTCGGCGTACATGTGTGCGCCGACGGTGACAGCGGGCTGGCCGCCGCCCGACGGCTGCGCCCGGTGCTGGCCGTGCTGGACATCGCGCTGCCCGGCGTCACCGGCACCGAGATCTGCCGGCGGCTGCGCGCCGACGACGACTGGACCCCGGTCATCTTCCTCACCGCCCGCGACGACGAGATCGACCGGGTCGTCGGCCTCGAGCTGGGCGCCGACGACTACGTCACCAAACCGTTCAGCCCCCGCGAACTGGTCGCCCGGGTGCGGGCCATCCGCCGCCGCAGCCTCGGCCCGCCCGGCGGTCGACCGGTCCGTACCGTCGGTGGCGTCACCCTCGACCCGGCCCGGCGCACCGTCACCGCCGACTCCCACCCGGTCGTCCTCACCTCCACCGAGTTCGACCTGCTGGACCATTTGATGCGCCGGCCCGGACGGGTCTACACCCGTGAGGAGCTGCTCTCCGCCGTCTGGGGTTACGCCGCGCACGCCGGCACCCGCACCGTCGACGTGCACGTCGCCCAGGTCCGGGCCAAGCTCGGCACCGCCGCCACCGTGATCCGCACGGTACGCGGCGTCGGCTACACCGCCGATGGTTGAACCGGACCAGACCGGGCAGCGGTCCGGCTGGCGCCAGCTCACCGGCACACTCACTGCCCGTGCCGTCGGGGTCGCCTGCGCGGTCGCCCTACTGTCGGTGCTGGTCACCGCAGCGGTCGCCATCCCGCTCGGGGTCCGGGGCACGGAACGCGGCGCCCGCGCCTCGCTGGCCGCCAAGGCCGACCTGGTCGCGGCGGCCGTCACCGACGCCCCGGCCGGCACGCGGACGGCTCTCGCCGGCCGGCTGACCGGCGAACTCACCGACCAGGGCATCGAAGTGCTGCTCGTCCGGCCCGGCGGGACGGTGCCTCGGCAGCTGCCCGGCCAGGTGGTCCGCCGGCTCGCCGCCGGTGCGCCGGTGACCAGCCGCCGGCCGGCCCGCGTCGACGGCCAGCCGACCCTGATCGAAGGACGGCCCACCGGCGACGGCACGGCGGTGGTGCTGCTCCAGCCGGTACGACCAGGAGTCGGCCGGCTGGTCTGGAGCAACCTGTGGCTGGCGTTGGCCGCCGGGCTCACCGCCGGCCTGATCGCCGGGGTGCTGCTCGCCGCCCGGCTGTCCCGGCCGATCCGGGCCGCCGCACACGCGGCGCAGCGGCTGCGCGCTGGGGACCGCACCATCCGGGTACCGCTGGATCCGCCCGTCGAGGCCGAGCAGTTGGCCCGCGCGCTCAACGACCTCGCCGCCGCGCTCGCCGTCAGCGAGGCACGGCAACGGGACTTCCTGCTGTCCATCTCGCACGAGCTGCGCACCCCGCTGACCACGCTGCGCGGGTACGCCGAGGCGATCGCCGACGGCGTGGTGGACCCCGACGGAGCCGTGCGTACCGGGCAGATCATGCTCGGTGAGGCGCAGCGGCTGGACCGCCTGGTCGGCGACCTGCTGGCGCTGGCCCGGCTGGAGGCCTCCGACTTCGCCCTGGAACTGGTCGACGTCGACCTCGACGCGCTGCTCACCGACGCCGTCGATGCCTGGCGGCCCCGGTTCACCGGCAACGGGGTGACGGTCGACCTGACCCCACCGGCCGCGCCGGTGACCGTCCACACCGACCCGGGGCGGCTCCGGCAGGTCGTCGACATCCTGCTGGACAACGCGCTGCGGGTGGTGCCGGCCGGCGGCACCGTGCGGCTCGGCGTACCGCCGGAACCGGCGACCGGGCAGGCTGGATCCGCCGCCGGGCAGCCGGACTTCGTCGCGGTGCAGGTGCACGACGACGGCCCGGGGTTCACCGACGACGACCTCGCGGTGATCTTCGAACGCGGTGCGCTGCACCGCCGCTACCGGGGCGAACGGTCGGTCGGCACCGGGATCGGGCTGGCCCTGGCCGCCGGGCTGGCCCACCGTCTGGGCGGGCGGATCAGAGCCGGCCACTCCCCCGGCGGCGGTGCCGTGTTCACCGTACGGTTGCCGCGCAGGACGGCCCGGTAGCTCGGCTGCCTCCGTCGGACCGACGGCGCCTTACCTGATCCGAACATCGACCTGACGGTGGCTTCGTGTCGGTGGCCGATGCTGACCACATGAGAAGTTCAGTTGGCACGAAGGCATTCACCGGTGCTGCGGCGGGGGCGGTCGCGATCCTGGCCCTCACCGGCTGCGGGTCCGGCGGCTCCCACACCGCTGCGGATCCACTCCCGGTCGCCGCGGTCGACACCGTCGACTACAGCGACTTCGGTCTCTCCAGCGACGACCGGCCCGGCTGGTGGGACGGCCGCCGTGGCCCGTGGGGGCGACCCGGCCCACGCGTCGGCTGGCTACGCGGCCTCGGGGCGGGCGGTGCCGGTCTGCACGGCGAGATGACCGTACAGACCGACGGCGGGCCGCGCACGCTCGTCGTGCAGCGCGGCACGGTCGACTCCATCGACGGCAGCACGATCAGCGTCGAGTCGGCGGACGGCTTCGTCCTCGACTGGACCTGCGCCGACGAGTGCCGGGTGATCGACGACGGCGACGAGGTCAAGCTGTCCAGTCTCGACGTCGATGCCGAGGTCGGCGTCCGCGGCCTCCGTGACGGCGAGGAACTGCTCGCCCGGATCGTGCTGCGACCCGAGACGGACTGACCCGCACGTCGCAGTGACCTGTAGTGACCCGCACCGCCGGGCACGCGGCCCGCGCGGTGGACTCCGGTCCCACGACAGCCGCGTGGGCCGCGGTCGATCCGGGCGTCGAGTGCCTTGCCGCGCCGGTCCGGCACCCGGATCGCCGACCCTCCTACAGCGTGATCTGCCAATTCTGCTGCAGGAACTGACGCAGCGCCGCGACGCCCGGTTCCACCGCCGCCCGATACGCTCCGGACCTCGCTTCCAGAACGTTCCGGATTTCCTCGTCGTCCAGCACACCTACGGCATTGGCCAGACTTGTGACCTCGTACAGGTAGACGTTCCCGTTTTCGGTCTTGCCGTGCAGGACATGCCCGTGCTCGTGCCAGATCACCGCTGAGCGGTAGGCCATGGTTCCGTCGAAAACCCCTTCCTGGATCACCAGCGTGTCCACCGCGACGGTGTCGATGATCCCGTCCCAGTCCACGTCGTCCTCGACGTACTTGCGGACCTCGGGCGCGGCCATCTGCTTCTTCACCCAGGTCACCTGAATCGCCGACTTCAGACAGATGGCCGGGTTCTCGGCCGTACCGACGGACATCGACTGCGGAACGACGACAACGTTCACGCCGTCGACGACCTGCCCCAAAATGGCACCTGCCTGCTGCAGCATGGCGTTGCTGATCACGTGCCGAACTCCTGTCTCGATCAGGATGGACAACCCGGTCCGCGCACGAGAAGCAAACACCCAACGGGCATCGACAAGGAGCGTGGATCTGGTGCGGAGCGAACAGACCGGGTGGATTCGAGTAGCGGTCGACCCGGACGTCGGGCGAATCCTGAATCCGCCTCGACAATAGTCGAACGGCGACCGTGGTCACCAGGGTCGTCACGGTCCGGATCACGACAAGGGCTGGCTGCCCAGAGCGCCGGCCAGGGCGACATCGACGGCTCGCTACGGCATCCGACGTGCGGGATACGCTCAGACGATGCGGGTGAACGGGCACGCTGCGGCGGCGGGCACGGCGATGCCGATCGCCACGCCACGGCTGGTGGGACGGTCCGGTGAGGTGGCGGCGCTGGCCACAGCGCTCACCCGTCCCCCGGCGGTGGTCCTGCTGGAGGGTGAGGCGGGGATCGGCAAGAGCCGGCTGGTGCGGGAGACGTCGGCAGCCGGGGCCGGTCTGCGCCCCGGCACCCTGCTGGCGGTCTGCCCACCGCTACGCGAATCGCTCACCCTGGCGCCCATCGTGGACGCGCTGCGCGATGTCCGGCCACGGCTGACCGGGGTAGGGCTGAGCGCGTTGGCCGGGGCACTGCGCCCGCTCCTGCCGGAATGGTCGGCCGAGCTGCCACCGCCACTGGACCCGGTGGACGACGCAACCGCGGCCCGGCACCGGCTGTTCCGGGCGTTGGACGAGCTGATCCGTGCGCTCGACGTCGACCTGCTCGTCGTCGAGGATGCGCACTGGGCCGACGAGGTCACTCAGGAGTTCCTGGTGTTCCTCACCGCCCGACCGGCCCCCGGTGGGCCGAGCCTGCTGGTCACCTACCGGCCCGAGGAAGTCGACGACCGCTCGCTGCTGCTGCGGCTGTCCCGGCCGGCGGCCGGCGGCGGCGCCCGGCTGCGGATCACCCTGGCGCCGCTGGACGTGGCCGACACGGCGGCGATGGTCTCGTCGATGCTGGACGGCAATCCCATGTCGACTGAGTTCGCCACCTTCCTGCACCAGCGCACGAGCGGCGTACCGCTGATGGTCGAGGAGTCGGTACGCCTGCTGTGTGACCGGACCGACGTGGTGTTCCGGGACGGACGCTGGGTGCGGTTGAGCCTGAGTGAGCTGCAGGTGCCGGCGTCGGTACGGGACTCGACCCGGGAACGGGTCGGGCGGCTGACCCAGGCCGCCCAGCGGGTGCTGCGCGCCGCCGCCGTACTCGGCGAACCCGCCGACGAGGCCACCCTGGCGGCCACTGCCGGCCTGCTGACCCGGGCCTGCCGGGCCGGGTTGACTGAGGCGGCCACCGCCGGTCTGCTGGACAGCGACGAGCGTGACCACCCCGGCGGCGGTCGGTGGCGGTTCCGGCACGCCCTCGCCGCCACCGCCGTCTACGAGGCCATCGCGCACCCCGAGCGGCGTACGCTGCATCTGCGGGCCGGACAGGCAGTCGAGGGTCTGGATCCGCCGCCGGTCGCCCAGCTGGCCCGACACTTCCGCGAGGCGGGTGACGTGGCGCGCTGGGCCCGGTACGCGGAGGCCGCCGCCGATCGGATGATCGCCTCCGGCGACCACACCACCGCCGCGGTCGCCCTCGACGAGCTGCTGACCGTGGCGGAACTGGCGGCACCGGACCGGGCCCGGATCGCCCGTACCGCCGCCGTCGCCGCGCTCGGCCGCCGCGAACCGGTCGACGACGTATACCACCGGGTGGTCGCCACCCTGCGGGCCGTGCTGGAGTCGACCCAGCTGACCGCGCGGCAGCAGGCCGACATCCGCAACCCGCTGGGCCGGCTGCTGATCATCGGCGGTGAGGCACAGGCCGCGCTCACCGAACTCGGCCGGTCGGTGGAGCACCTGGCCGACCCGGTGGAGGCGGCCCGTGCGATGACCTACCTCGGCTGGGCGTACGCCGGCCCGTGGCCGGCCGCCACCCATCTGCGGTGGCTGCACCGGGCCGCCGAGCTGATCCCGCGGATCCCGTCCGCCGCCGACCGGATGTCGCTGGCCGGTAACCGGGCGGCGGCGCTGCTGATGCTCGGCGAGCCGCAGGCCTGGGAGGTGGTGGCCGGGCTGCCGACCGACGGCGCGGCGGCGGCCGAACGGCGGGACATCGCCCGGATCCACGCCAATGTCGGCACCGGGGCGCTGATCTGGGGCCGGTACGCCGACGCCGGGCGGCACCTGTCGGTGGCGCTGGCTCTCGCCGACGCCGAGGGTCTGGTCCGGCTGCGCTACAACGTCCTGGTGGAACAGGCCAACCTGGACTGGCTCACCGGCCGGTGGGACGGCCTGGCCGACCGGGCCGCCCAACTGGCCGAGGTGGACCGGGACCGGCCGGGCGTCTATCTGGGGAGTCTGCGGCTGGCCGGACGGCTGGCCGCAGCCACCGGTCAGCTACGCCACGCCGAGCAGCAGTTCCAGGTGGTGCTGGACGAGGCGGCCCGGCGCGGCGCGGTCGACGACACGGTGGAGCCGGCCGCCATGCTGGCCCGGCTGTGGCTCGACGACGGGCAGGCCGATCGGGCGGTGCGGGTCACCGATGGTCCGATCGGGGCGGTCGCCGCCAAGCGGGTCTGGGTGTGGGCCACCGACATCGCCCCGGCGCGGGTGGCGGCGCTGCTCGCCGCCGGCCAGCCGGGCGAGGCGGCCGATCTCGTGCGTCGATTCGCCGGCGGGCTACGCGGCCGGGCCGCGCCGGGCCCGGCGGCCGCGCTGGCGGTGTGCCGGGCCGCGCTGGCCGACGCAGCCGGTGACCATGACCGGGCGGCGGCCGGCTTCGACCGGGCCGCCCGCGCGTGGGCGGCGCTGCCCCGCCCGTACGACGCGCTACTCGCCCGGGAGCGGCAGGCGCTGGCGTTGCTGGCCGCCGAGCGGGCCGAGCCGGGACGGGCGCTGCTGGTCGAGGTGTACGACGGTCTGGCCGACCTCGGCGCGCGCGGTGCCGCCGACCGGGTGGCGCGACGGCTGCGCGAACACGGCGGGGAGGTGCCGCGCCGGTGGCGGGGAGGTCGCAAAGGGTACGGCGACCGGCTGTCCCCGCGCGAGCTGGACGTGGTCCGGTTGGTGGTAGCCGGGCACACCAACCGGGAAATCGGCCGGATCCTCGCCAAGTCGTCGGCCACAGTGGATCAGCAGCTCCGATCGGCGATGCGCAAGCTGCGGGTGTCCAGCCGTACCGCGCTGGCGGTCGCCGCCGTGGAGGCCGGCGTCCTTGCGGCGGACGACTGAAACGGCCCGGCAACCCGGTCGAAACCGGATCGGGCACATCGACCGCGACCGGTCGATTCTTTGACGTATCTACTGGATAGCTAACGATCCGCCGGCTCAGCAGCATGACTTGCATGCACGAGCCACCAGGGCGGTCAACGGATGAACCCGCGCCCGAACCCGACCCCGAATCCGACCGACCCGTACCCGGTGGACCCGTTCCCGGTGGACCCGAGGCGGGCGGACCCGAGGCGGGCGCGGACGCGGCACCCGACGGTGGCACCGGTACCTGCGCGACCTGCAGCGCGGAACGCCGTGACCCGTACCAACCCCTGTGAGGGGCACGGCGTGCCCACCCGCGTGGCCGATCCCACGGAAGGAACCCCCAATGAGACCTATCGCACGAGCGATGTCGCTGGTGCTGCTGGCCGGTGTGGCGTTGGCCGCGCCGAATCCGGCGGCGGCGGCACCCCGGCCCGGCCCCGATCCGGGCGGTGACCCGGCGCGCGGCGTCGCCGACAAGATCCAGCCCGAGTTGGAGCGGTCGCTGGAGTCCGACGGCGCCACCGATCTGTGGATCCGGTTCGCCGAGCGGGCTGACCTGGCGCAGGCGCGGCAGATCGACGACTGGACGGCGCGCGGCGAGGCGGTCGCCGAGACGCTGCGGACCACCGCTGCCACCAGCCAGACCAGTGTCCGACACCTGCTCGACACCGAGGGCGTGACTTACCAGGCGTTCTGGGCCAGCAACGCGATCTACGTACGGGACGGATCGTCGATGCTGGCCCAGGAGTTGGCGACCCGGCCCGACGTCGAAGGCCTCTACCAGCCGGTCGAGTACCAGCTGATCGAGCCGACCCCGGGCGAGCCGGCCCGCGACGACGCCGACGGTGCGGACGAGCGTGGGACCCAGGCCGAGGATGTCGAGTGGGGCATCGCCAACATCAACGCTGACGACGTGTGGGACCAGTTCGGCACCAAGGGCGCCGGCATCACCGTCGCCAACCTGGACACCGGTGTCCAGTTCGACCACCCGGCGCTGGTCGCCCAGTACCGGGGCAACCTGGGTGACGGCACGTTCGACCACAACTACAACTGGTTCGACGCGGACAGCCGGTGCGGCGCGGCCCCGTGCGACCGGGGCTCGCACGGCACCCACACGATGGGCACGATGGTCGGCGACGGCGGCACCGGCAACCGGATCGGCGTCGCGCCCGAGGCGAACTGGATCGCGGCGAACGGCTGCTGCCCGACCGACGCGGCGCTGGTCGCCTCCGGCCAGTGGCTGCTGGCACCGACCGACCTCGACGGGCAGAACCCTGACGCCGGCAAACGTCCGCACATCATCAACAACTCGTGGGGCAGTACGCAGCCCTCGCTGGACCCCTTCATGGAGGACGTGTCGCTGGCCTGGGACGCCGCCGGCATCCTCGGCATCTGGTCCAACGGCAACAGCGGCGCGCAGGGCTGCCAGTCCAGTGGCTCGCCCGGTAGCCGCTCCGTGAACTACTCGGTCGGCGCGTACGACGTCGACAACGAGATCGGCTCCTTCTCCGGCCGCGGTCCGGGCCAGGACGGCGAGTTCAAGCCAAACATCTCGGCCCCTGGCGTAGACGTGCGTTCGTCCGTTCCAGGCGGCTACCGCGCCACCGACGGCACCTCGATGGCCGCGCCGCACGTCGCGGGCACGGCGGCACTGCTGTGGTCGGCGGCACCGGCGCTGATCGGTGACACCGACGCGACCCGGAAACTGTTCGACCGCACCGCGATCGACACCGCCGACCCGCAGTGCGGCGGCACCGGCGCGGACAACAACGTGTACGGCGAGGGCCGCCTCGACGCGCTGGCGCTGCTGGAGGCGGCTCCGGTCGGTGACACCGGCACCCTGTCCGGTGCGGTCACCGACGCGGCGACCGGCGCGCCGGTCGAGGGCGCGACGGTGACCATCGAAGGCGAGACGGTCCGGGAGCGGGTCACCGCGGCGGACGGCTCCTACTCGGCCCGGTTGACCGTCGGGACCTACCCGGTGACGGTCACCGCGTTCGGTTACGCCGAGCAGAGCACCGAGGTGACCATCACCCTGGGCGCCACGACCGTCGAGGACGTTGCGCTGACCGCGCTGCCGACGATGACGCTCAGCGGACTGGTCCGGGACGGCTCCGGGCACGGCTGGCCGCTGTACGCCAAGGTCAGCGTGGCCGGCACCGAGGTCAGTACGTTCACCAACCCGTTCAACGGCCGGTACCGGCTGGTGTTGCCGACCCACGCGACGTACACCCTGGTGGTGGAGCCGCAGTACGACGGCTACGGCACCGTCGAGCAGCCGGTGCAGGTACACGGCGGCAACCGGACCATGGATGTTGCCGCGCCGGTGCAGCGGTGCGCCTCCGCACCTGGCTACGCCTTCTCCGCCGGGATCGGGGTGCTCGGCGACGAAAACGGGCAAATCGGCTCCTTCCTTGACGACCAGGGCGTCCCGACCACCGAGGTCGGCTGGGATACGGACGTGTCCGGCTACGACGCGATCATCGTCAACCGGCCGAGCAACCCCGGCGAGGAGACGTTCCTGCGGTTCCTGGCGGACACCGACGCGGCCGGCGTGGGTGTGCTGTTCCTGGACACCTGGTCCAACGTGGGTGGTAACGGCATCTACCTGCTCAGCCAGTACACCGGTAACCCGGGGGCCCGCAGCAGCGGCATCGTCTACGACACCGAGGGCGACCTGTCGTACCAGGTGATGCAGGAACACCCGGTGGTGGAAGGGTTCCCGCTCGGCGGACGGATCGCCTTCGACGAGACGGACAACTACTCCAAGTACTACGGCTTCTTCGACGCCTACGGCGGCGAGGGTCGGATGGTGGTCGCCAACGCCGTCACCTCGGAAGTCGGCACCGTCGGGGTCGGCATCGGGGTGCAGCAGCGGACGAACAACCGGCACGTGCTGCTGTCGATGCACGCCGCCAGCTACAACACCGGGCCGCAGACCTGGCACGACGACAGCGCCCGGGTCTTCAGCAACGCGGTGGACTGGATCGCCGAGACCGAGTTCGAGTGTGTCAAGGTCGAAGGTGGGCTGGCCGTCGGCTTCGTCCGGGACGCCAACACCGGCGCCGGGCTGGCCGACGCCGAGGTGACG
The DNA here is from genome assembly GCF_048060315.1 of Micromonospora sp. LOL_013. Classification (NCBI taxonomy): domain Bacteria; kingdom Bacillati; phylum Actinomycetota; class Actinomycetes; order Micromonosporales; family Micromonosporaceae; genus Micromonospora; species Micromonospora sp. LOL_013. The sequence goes on along the minus strand of NZ_JBHMIQ010000034.1, from coordinate 14,245 downwards.
CCGGTGGACGGCTCCGTCGGCACCCGTACCGTCGCGACGCCGCAGGACCCGGACCTCGACGACGGCTTCTACGCCCTGTTCTCCCCCGCCGGCCGGCACCGGATCACCGCCTCGGTGAACCAGTACGCGGAGCTGACCCGATGGGCAGAGGTCACCGAGGACTGGGTCACCCGGCACAACTACAAGCTGGCGGCCGGACGACTGACGGTGACCGGCTCGCCGGTCGAGGCGACCGTGCAGCTCGGCGGAGCGACGACCGCCGAGGTCACGGTCACCAACACCGGCGGCGCGCCCGCCGAGGTGGAGCTCAGCGAACGAGCCGGCGAGTTCGAGATCCAGCGCGCCGACGGTTCGCGAGCGGCGTCGCGCCAGGTCGCGGCGGCCGCCGGGGCACCGACCCGCCGGATTCCGCTGGACGCGCCGATCGAGCAGCTCGCCGGGGCCGCGTCGGCGACGGTGTTCGGACCGGGTGCCGCACCGGCGGCGACCCCTGCGGCTGAGCCGTGGCTCAGCCTGCCGGGGCTGCCCCGGACGGTGATGGACAACAGCGCGGTCACCGTCGACGGCAAGTTGTACTCGTTCGGCGGGTCCAACGGATCGTCGTCGCTGGCCGAAGGGTACGTCTACGACCCGGCCACCCAGGCCTGGTCCCGGCTCGACGACATGCCGCACGGTGCCCGCAGCCAGGCCGCCGAAGGCGTCATCGACGACAAGGTCTACCTGGTCAGCGGGTGGAGCACGTTGAACACCGACACGCTGATCTTCGACCCGGCCACCGGCGGGTGGAGCACGGGTGCCGACGTGCCGGCCGCGTCGGCCGCCGCCGGATCGGCGGTGCTCGACGGCGAGTTGTACGTGGTCGGCGGCTGCACCACGACCAGCTGTGCCCCGTACAGCGACCAGGTGTTCCGCTACGACCCCCGGGCCGACGCCTGGGACACCGTCGCCAGCTACCCGATGCCGATTGCCTGGCAGTCCTGCGGCGCGGTCAGCGGCGGGATCGTCTGTGCCGGTGGACTGTCCAACAGCCAGCCGGTGACCGCCAGCTACTCCTACGACCCGGCCAGCGACTCCTGGACGCAGGTAGCGGACCTGCCGGTGAACCTGTGGGGTTCGGCGTACCACACCGCCGACAACCAGCTGCTGATCTCCGGTGGCGGCACCGGCACCCAGGCGATCACCAACGAGGGGTACGCCTACGACCCGGCGACCGACGCGTGGTCGAGCCTGCCGACGGCGAACAGCCCCGGCTTCCGGCCGGGCAGCGCCTGCGGGCTCTACCGGGTCGGCGGATCGGCGATCTCCGGATTCCAACCGACCAACACAGTGGAACTGCTGCCCGGCTTCGACCAGTGCGGGTCGATGACGGACACCGGATGGTTGACGGTGGACCCGGGCACCGCCACGATCGCCCCCGGCGAAAGCCTCACGGTGACGCTGACCCTGACCGCCGAGGTGGCCCAGCCGGGCACCTACACCACCGGCGTCACCGTCTTCGAGGACACGCCGTACGCGGTGGACACGGTGCCGGTGACGATGACCGTCACCCCGCCGGACACCTGGGGCAAGATCACCGGTACGGTCTCCGCCGTGGGCTGTGACGGCGACCTGACCCCGATCACCGGGGCGACGGTGCAGCTGAGCACGTGGACGATGGAGCTGCCGTTGACCACCGACGCCGACGGCGGCTACGCCCACTGGCTCGACCACCGGCACAACCCGGTCACGATGATCGTGGCCAAGGACGGCTACATGCCGCAGACCCGCCAGACCCAGGTCACCGCCGGTGACGTACGGGTCGAGGACTGGGCGCTGCGCCAGGTGTGCGGCCGATCGGCGGGAGCGCTCGAGACCAGCTGACCCGTGACCCGGCTCACCGGTAGATGACCCGTCGACGGTGAGCCGCCCCGAGCGTACGCCCCGAGGTGACCCCTCGGGGCGTACGCCGTTGTCGGCCGACTCACCGACTCACCGCTTTCCCGCACGCGGCCCGGCGGCGGATCTGTGGCGACGACCCACGATCGCGCGGACTTCGACCAGGCCAGGAACGCATCACCGATCGGCATCAGGCCGAACGCGTACCGCCGGGTGGTCGGGGTCAGGCGCACCGAGCCGACCACCGCCGCCGATCCAACCAGTACGGCGACCTCCACCCGCAGGGCCCGGCCGACACCCGAGGTGGACGACGGGCCGGACCGACGACGCTGCTCGATCATCGGCCCATCCTGCCAACCGTGCAGGCCCGCCCGGGCCGGGGCTTCAGCCGAGCGTGCAGGCCGCCGACACCGCAGCGTCGCCGACACCGGAGGCGAGGAACCCGAAGCTGGCCGAGCCGCCGACCGGAAGGCTGCCGTTCCAGCTCACGTTGCGGGCGGTGGCCGTCGCCCCGGTCTGGGTGACGGTGGCGTTCCACGCCTGGTTGACCTGCTGACCGCCGCCGAGGGTGAGCGTCGCGGTCCACGCCGACGTCGCCGCCGACCCGGCGTTGCGGACACTCACCTCACCCTGGAAGCCGCCGTTCCACTGGCTGACCACCCGGTAGGTGGCGGTGCAGTCCCCGCTGGGCGGCGGGGTGGTCGGCGCGACCGTCGGCGTCGGGGTGACCGGTGGCGTCGGGGTGACCGGTGGCGTCGGGGTGACCGGTGGCGTGGTCGGCGCGACCGTCGGCGTCGGGGTCACGGTGCCGAGGAGTCGCGCGATCGCCGGCGCGAACCGGTCGGCCATCTTGCGGAACCCGGCGTCGTTGGGGTGTACGCCGTCGCCGGTGTCCGTCGCGGCGTCGAATCCGGTCCACTGGTCTACCACGGCGATCGGCGACCGGGCGGTGGTCAGGCCGGTGGCCCAGGCGGCGATCCGGTTGTTGAGCGTCACCGTGTCGGCCGGGCAGGTCGTGCAGCCATGATGCGGGATGATCTGCGCGACCAGAAGCTTCATGTCCGGGTTGTTCGCCCGCATCTGCCCGACCAGTTTGGTGAACGCGGCCATGATGGTGTCCATCGACTGCCAGCCGCCCCACAGGTCGTTGGTCCCCAGGTGCATCACGACGATGTCCGGGGCCGCCGCGCTCAACCACGGCGGCAGTTGGTTGTTGTCGGCGATGCCGACCGCCGAGAAGCCGCCGTGGCCCTCGTGGTCGGGGTCGTAGGAGAAGCCGTAGTTGCAGCTGCCGCCGTCGGAGGCGCTGCCGACGAAGTCGATGTCGGCGTGCCCGGCGCTGCGCAACTGGTCCCAGACGAGGGCCCGCCAGCAGCCGGGGCCGGCAGTGATCGAGTCACCGAGCGGCATGATCCGGACCGGGTCGGCGGCCGACGCCGCAGGCGCCGCCGTCACCGCCAGGCCCAGGGCCATGGCAAAGGCGGCGAACAGCGAGCACACGAGGGCTCTTCGTGGCATGGTCTGCGTTCCTTTCGAGGTCACACTGGACCTGCCGGCCGCCCGAGTGGTGACCGCAGGTGCCGTGGGAGGACCGTCGATGGAAGCGCGCCCCCAGTTTTGTTTAGCTTCCCGACTAAGTCAAGCAACACGTCGCACTAACTTCCGTGGGTCGCTATCGGTACGACCTGACCGACACGACCGAGTTCACGACCGGCAACTCGCACATCGACGCCTGGTTCCGGGTCACCACCGCCGACGTCGCGTTCGCCCGTACGCTGCTAAACCCGCAGATCGGGCGTCGGCGGGCGAGCTGATCTACGGACCGGCGGTCACGTCGACTGCGACGGGCTGACGACTGTCCGAGTGCGTTGCGGGTGTCGCATCCCAGCCTGCCGAATGCCGGGGCTTGTCAGTTCGTGCAGAGCGCGCCGACCGTGACGTTGTAGACATGCCAGGATCCGTCCGGCGCGGTGAACACATCGCTGGCATTCGTCGCCCAGTTCGCGCAGGCGACGCCGACGGCGAGAATGTCAGCGCGGGCAGCCTGGGCCCCGTTCTGGATCGCGCTGGTCGAGGTGGCACCGCTGCCCTGCCGGGTAGCCGAGCGGGCAACGGCGTACGACGGTGGCGCCGGGGCCGGTACGCAGTAGCCGGTGGCTGTCGCCTCATAGACGTACGCCGAGCCGCGATCACCTCATAGGTGACCGAGCCGGTCCACGGTTGACCTCGAGCGCGCTCCAGGTGCAATCCTGAGTCGCAACAGGATCATCGGAAGGAGCACATGACGATGGAACAGCGACCTCTCGGCAGCGTCGGACCGGTCAGCGTCCTCACCCTCGGTGGGGGCGGGCTGGGCCAGGTGTGGGGCGTCACCGACCGGGACGAGGCGGTGGCGACCGTACGGGAGGCGGTCGACGCCGGCATCGACCTGCTCGACGTCGCTCCCGGCTACGGCGACGGCGAAGCGGAACGGGTGGTCGGCGCGGCCTTCGACGGCAACCTGCCGGCCGGCGTACGGGTCGTCACCAAATGCGGGCTGGGCAACCCGGCCGCCGGTGACGTCGCGGCCCTGCTGGAGAAGTCCCTCGACGACAGCCTGCAGCGGATGCGACTGTCGTTCGTCGACGCGCTACTGCTGCACAATCCGATCGTGGCACAGGCCGCGCCGGGCACCACCGGGGTGACCTCCGCCGACCTGTTCACCGAAGCCGTCCGGCCGGCGTTCGAGGACCTGGTCCGGCGCGGCCGGATCGGCGCCTGGGGGATCACCGCTGTCGAGGAGCCGGACGTGATCATCCGCGTACTCGGCGATCAGCCGTCCCCGGCGGTCGCCCAGTGTGTGACGAACCTGCTGGACTCCCCCGGCGATCTGCTGATGCCCGGCAGCGGGGGCTCCCGGCCACGCGACATCCTGACGGCCGCCGGCCGGCACGGCGTCGGAGTGATGGGCATCCGCGCGGTCGCGGCCGGCGCGTTCACCGACGCCGTCGACCGGGACCTGCCGCCGGAGCATCCGACCATGGTCGACTTCCGGCGGGCCGCGCCGCTGCGCGAGCTGGCCGGCGAGCTGGGTGAGTCGGCCGCCTCGCTGGCCCACCGGTACACGCTGTCGATGCCCGGCGTCGACACCGTTGTCCTCGGCGTGAAGAACCGCACCGAGCTGCGGGAATGCCTCGCGGCGGCAGCCGCCGGTCTGCTTCCGGCCGACCTGATGGCGACCATCGAGGCCCGCGTCGGCGCTCAGATATCCAGGTAGCGGGGCGGCACCGCGTCGGTCAGCCACACCCCGTTGGCGCTGCGGTAGAACAGGTGACCATCGCGGGCCATCGCCGCCGCGTCGACGGTGAGGATTACGACGCCACCGGCTCGCCGGGCACCGACCCGGCGGGCCGTGTCGGTGTCCGCCGACAGATGCACGTGGTGCCGCCGGGCCCGGTGCAGCCCGGTGGCCCGGATCGAGTCGAGCGCGGCGGCGGTGGTGCCGTGGTAGAGCCGCTCCGGCGGAGGCAGCGCGACCAGCCCCAGGTCGATCGGGACCGAATGCCCCTGGTTCGCCCGAATCTGCTCGGTGCCGTCGGGGTCGCGGCGCAGCGCGAACCGTTGCTTGCTGTCCCGCTTGACGACGGCGTCCAACTCCAGTCGGGTGATCCGTAGCGCGTCGAGCAGGTCCGCCACCGGGACCCACCCGGCCGGGTCCAGTTCGAGATCGAACCGGTCGGGCGCGTGACGCAGCGCCAGCGACATCCGTTTGCTCAATTTGACCAATACCATGTCGTTCACACCGGCATTGTCGCCGTACGGCGCACCCGCCCGCATCGGCGTTTGCTGCCACCCGACGCCCGTGTGCCACGATGCCCGGCTGCGGATGCTCACTGGCCCAGCGGCCCTACCATCGGTCGGCGACGTTGCCGGGCTGTCCCAGCCCTCGCTCTCCGTCGTCGATGGAGGTTGTGATGGGCAAGGGCAAGCGCAATCGGAAGGCCCGTAGCGCCACGAGGGCCGCTGACGCCCGTCGGGCCCGGCGGGAGATAGCCGCGCTCGCAGTGGCCTTGCTCGTGGTCGGGCTGGGGCTGTTCGGTGGTTCGCTTGCCTACCGTTGGCATGTCTCGGCCGAGGCGGACCGGTTGCGTGGTGTGGGTATTCCGGTCACCGCATACATCACCGACCGGGCCGGTGGCGGGCGCGGTACCGGAATCGACCGGATCGAGGTCCATTACCTGTACGACGGGGCGCAGTACGGCGCGTGGATTCCCTGTGCTGGTGTGACCGGGTGTCGCAGTACGCCGGAGCGGGAGATGCCGGTCCTGGTGGACCCCGCCGATCCGCAGAGGTTCCTGGCTGAGAACGGGCACACTGACGGCTCGTTGTCGTTCCTGATGTCCTGGACCACGATCCCGCTCTGCCTGGTCGCGGCAGTCGCCGGTGCCGGTCTGCTCATCCTCATCATCCGGGAGAAGACAAGCTGAAGTGACCCGCGTTGCCGCTCCGGGGGAGGAACCTACGTGGTACGTGATTCCGTCGGAGCCTGCCTGGATCGGTGATCAAGGGGCCGAAGTGTCAGCCGGGTGTGATTACCTACCGCTATGCCGCATCCGATCATGTTCGACGACGCCGACCCGCTGCTCGCCGAGGTACGCCGGCTCGCGCTGGCCTTCCCCGACGCCGCCGAGAAGATCTCGCATGGGCATCCGGCGTTCTACACCACCAAGGTGTTCGCCTACTACGGCGGCTCGGTGAAGGTCGACGGGGTCTACCAGCAGCATGATCACTCCGTACTGGTGCTGGTGGACCCGGACGAGCGGGCGGCGCTACTGGCCGAGCCGCGCTGCTACGCCCCGGCGTACCTGGCCAGCTCCGGCTGGGTCGGGGTGGACCTGGCCGACGACACCGACTGGGCGGAGATCGGCGAGCTGCTCGACGCCAGCTACCGGCGGACCGCCGGACCCCGTCGGGTCGCTCGGCTCGACGCCCGATAGGTCGACGGGTCAACAGGTCGACAGAACCCCATCCGACAGAACCCGATATCGATCACACAAACTATCCGGAATTCATCCTATCTCCATCATGGACTCCGATCCGTCGTACTGATAGAGGTAGGGGTGGCATTCGACGCACCGCCCCACCATCAGCAGATCGGGGATCCGACAATGCACGAGGTGCACCGCATCATTCGCACCCTGCGCACCGAGCGCGGGCTTTCCCAGCAGCAGCTCGGCGCGTTGATCCAGCTCAGCGCGTCGTCGATCGGCAGTTACGAGAACGGCCGCCTGGTCCCGGTGCAGCAGAACGCGAAGATCCTCGACGATGTGCTGGGCAGCGGCGACCGCGTGCAGCGCGCCTCCGCCGAGGCGCGCGGGATGTCCTTCGCCGGTTTCCTGCGCCCGTGGGCCGAGTTGGAGGAGCGGGCCACCCTGCTGCGGTCGTTTCAGCTCGCGGTCGTCCCGGGCCTGTTGCAGACCCGGGAGTACGCCGAACGACTGTTGCGTGTCGGCCCGGTCGACGACGTGCCGACCCGGCTGGCTAACCGGCTCACCCGCCAGCAGGTGCTCACCCGCGCGGACGACCCGGCCGAGTTCATCGCCGTCATCGACCGCAGCGTGCTGCACCGCCAGGTGGGGACCCCGGAGCAGATGGCCGAGCAGCTGCGCGGTCTCGCCGAGGTGGCGGCGCGCCCCAACGTCTGGGTGCACGTGGTGCCCGGTAGCGCCGACGCCTACCACGGGCTCAACGGATCGTTCGCGTTGGCGACCGTGGACGACCACGTGTTCGGCTACGTCGATTCCCACTTCGGCGGTGACGTGGTGAGCAACCCGGCCGACGTGCAGACATTGGAGCGGTCCTGGGAAGGTGTCCGCAGCTATGCTCTGCCTGTCGAGGAATCCCACGACATGATCCTGAAAGCGGTGCAGACATGGAGCTGAGCACCACCCCTCGCTGGCGCAAGTCGACCCGCAGCAACCCCGCTGGCGGCGACTGTGTCGAGGTCGCCGACAACGTGCCCGGCCGGGTCCACGTCCGCGACACCAAGGACCGCGACGGCGGCACCCTGACCTTCGCCCCCGCCGCCTGGTCCGCGTTCGTCACCCTGGCCAAGACCACGTCCGTACGCTGACCGGCGCCACGACCGTGCCCAGGTCGGGCCGGCTCCGATCCACGGTCGATGGTCGCGTCATCGCGCGGCGGGTCATCGCGCGGCGGGCGCACCCGCCATCGTCGCTGGTTCTGCCAGCCACCGGCGGTAGCGCCGCAGCGACCGGCCTCGCCGCAGCCGCTCGTTGGCGAGCGAGACGACCGGATGTACTCGGCCGGCACTGGTAGCACCCCGGCCGACCTGCCGGAGCCGGCAGCGGACGACGGACTGGGTAGCCGCCGCCGCCAGATGCTTGTCCTTCCAGCGCGGGCCCGGCACGGGCACCGCCGCCTCCGCACCGCGCAGCCAGCGCTGCGGTAGCTCCGGATCCACGGCGAGCGCCGTCGCCACTCCGACGACCCCCGCGCCCTGGGCACGTACCCGCTCAGCGACGGCGCGGCGTCGCACGCCCCCGGTCAGCATGACCGGCACCGGGGCCTGCGGGATGATCGTCGCGGCGGCGTCGAGGAAGTACGCCTCGCGGGCGAGGGTCCGCCCGTCGGCGGAGTGACCGTGGGTCGCCAGGCTCTCCACCGAGCCGCCGGAGAGTTCGACCAGGTCGACACCGGCGTCAGCGAGCATACCGACCACCTGCCTGGCGTCGTCCGGGTCGAAGCCGCCGCGCTGGAAGTCGGCGGTGTTGAGTTTGACCGCCACCGCCGAGCCGTCGGGTAGCCGGCGCCTGACCTCGGTGACCACGTCGATCAGCAGTCGGGCACGGTTGCCCAGGTCGCCGCCCCAGCGGTCGGTACGCCGGTTGGTCAGCGGTGAGAGGAACTGGCTGAGCAGGTAGCCGTGCGCTGCGTGGATCTGCACTCCGTCGAACCCGGCCTGGACCGCCCGGTACGCCGTACGGCCGAACCGGGCGACGACCTCGTCGATCTGCTCGGGCGTCATCGCGGTGGGCCGGGCGAAGAACCGGGAGTAGCGCCCGGCGTCGACCGGTACGTCCGATGCGGACCAGGCCACGCCCGGCATGTCCGCGTTGACGACCCGGCCCGGGTGATTGATCTGCATCCAGACGCGGGCACCGCCGGTGGTCGCCGCCGCCGTCCAGCGCCGGAACGGCTCCAGCGGGGTACGGTCCGCGAGCACGACGTCGGAGGGGTCGGCGAGGGCCCGCTCGTCGACCATGACGTGCCCGGTGATCAGCAACCCGGCTCCGCCGGCACCCCAGCGCTGGTAGAGCGTGGCGAGCTCGGTGCCGGGCAGCTGGTCGTCGACGGCCAGGAACTCCTCCATGGCGGCCTTGGCGATCCGGTTCGGCAGGCCCTGCCCGCTGGGCAGTTCGAGCGGTTCGGCCAGTTGGGACATGCTGTGGGCTCCTCGGCTCCGACGACATACTTCGAGACTCGAAGCATTCCAGACCGTAATAGTTCGAGACTCGAAGCGCAAGTGGTACCGTCAGCCGGTGGACCACCGGGACCTCGTCGACGCCATCCGCGCCAACCACGAGATCTTCATGACGACCAGCGACCGGCTCGAACCCGCCCTGACCGCCCACGGGCTGACCAACGCGACCGCGCAGGCGCTGTGGGCGATCGACCCGACCGGACCGGCCCCGTCGATGAAGGCGCTCGCCGAGCGCCTGTACTGCAACGCCCCCAACCTCAGCTTCATCGCCAACCAGCTGATCGAGCGCGGACTGGTCGAGCGCAGCGTCGACCCCATCGACCGACGCGGCCGGGTGCTCGCCCTCACCGACAAGGGCCGACAGGTACGCCAGGAGATCATCGCGTCGACGCTGGAGGCGAGCCCCTTCGCCGACTGCCCGCCACAGCTGCTGCACGAACTCGCCACCCTGCTCCAGCAGGTCGCCGCCGGGCACCCGCCGGCAGCAACCTGACTCCGACCGAGGCGCCACGTCTCCGCACAGCTCAAACAGATCCGGCCAGCACCACTATTCGGGGGCAGCATGCTCGAGGTTGATCAGGTCGGGTTCCGGTACGGCTCCAAGCCAGTACTCAGGGGCGTCAGCGCGACCTTCGAGCCGGGGGCGACTGTGCTCCTCGGCAGGAACGGCGCCGGCAAGACGACCCTGATCCGAATCCTGGCCGGCGCCGCCGCCCCCAGCGGCGGGCAGGTCCGGCTGAACGGCTCGGCTCAGGGCAGCCACAGCCGGGCAACCCGCGCCGCGCTGCGGCGCATCGGGTGGCTCCCGCAGACGTTCGGATTCCCGCCCCGAATGGCCACCGCAGAGTTCGTGGCGTACGCGGCCTGGCTGAAAGAGGTACCCGGCAGACAGCTGACCAGGCAGGTGGCTGACGCGTTGGCGACCACGGGCCTCAGCGAGCAGGCACGGAATCCTCTACAGACGCTCTCCGGTGGACAGCTACGTCGGGCCGGGCTGGCAGCGGCACTCGTCGCCGAGCCTGAGGTTCTCGTCCTCGACGAGCCCACGGCCGGCCTGGATCCCGAACAGCGGGACGCGTTCCACGGCCTGGTCCGACGCATTCGATCGGAGCGGGTGGTAGTGATCGCTACCCACCTGCTGGAGGACGTGGAGGCGCTGGCTGACCGGGTCGTCGTCATCGACCGGGGTAGCGTCCAGTGGACGGGCACCATCGACGATCTGGCCGGACTGTCGCAGCAGCAGGGCCTGTCGGCGCTCCGCGAAGGGTTTCAGATCATACTCGACCGGACCGTGTCGTGATCGTCTCCCGCCGTCTCGCAGCGGGACGGATCGCCCTCTTCCTCGGCGTCGCGGGGATCACCATCATCCAGGGCATCGCCTCGGTGGCGTCGAAGTCGCAACGGTGGTCCGGCCATTGGGCGAACAGCAGCGTCGTGATCGGCTGGGCAGGGGTGTGGGGCGCGTGCATCGCTGCCGGAGCCACCGCCCTGATCCTCGCGGCACCCCGCAGCCGCGGGTACGACGACCTGCTGCGTGCGTCGTCCCGATCCCAGGCTCGGATCCACCTCGCCGGCCTGGCCACGGTCGCGGCCGGGAGTTTGGCCGGCTACACCGTGGTGACTGGATACGTTGCCGCAGCGACCGCGACGAGCGCGACACACGGTGGACTCGACATCGTCGAACTGCTCCCGACTGCCGCGTCGGTGCCGCTGGCGGTGGGAATCGGCGCCCTCCTCGGGCGGCTGGCCCCGCCGAGGATCGCTCCGGTCGCGGCGGCCGTGGCCCCGTACCTGATCTACATGGCTGTGGTGTACGCCGAGGCGTACAGCGGCCAGATCGCGTACATGGATCTTTTGTGGACAGATCAGGTGGATCGCACCTACCTCAGGCTTCCGGCTGAGCTTCTGGTGTCCCGTGCAGTGCTCTGGATGATGCTCGGTGTCGCTCTGCTCGGCTTGTCGCCCCACGCGTTACGCCTCGCCTACGCCAGCGCCGTCGTAGCCAGCTTGTCCGCCGCCGTGGCGCTACTCTCCGTCGGTACGCGGATCGAAGTGCCGGCGGCGTACGCCGCTGCCTGCTCGGGTGAACAGCCACGGGTCTGCGTCGACCGGGCACACGACCACATTCTGCCCGAGTATCAACGGGAGATCGTCACATCCGTACAGCCGGTGCAAGGTCTGGATCTGTCCGCCATGGTCGTCGTGATGGACGAACACCTCGCCGTCCCAGGGGCGGACCTTCCCGGGTCCGGTCCCGACGCGCGGCGGGTCATCGTGCCCATCGTGAAGCGCAACACCTCGCCCGCGCATGAGATCGACTCTGCGACGCTCACCGCCAACGTCGGGTTCGCACTTTTCCTTGCGCCCTGCATGGCGAGGCCGACAGCAGCCGAAGACGTCGGGCTGACCACCGCCGCCGCGCTCTACCACTGGTGGCTCACCAGCCACGGTCTGCCGACCGACGGCACGAACTTTCCCGGCGAGCCGAGCCTCGACTCGATCCTGATCGAGAACGAGGAGGCGGCGCGTACCGCCGGCAGCTTCGTCCGGTTGGTCGAGGAGGAACGACAGGAATGGTTCAGCGAGTCGACCGAGTCGGTTCTGACCTGCACGGCCGTTCCGGCCCGGTGAGCCGTCCGCACCGAACCTCAGCTGCGTTCGCTCTCCGCGCATTTGCGACGGCGCGGGGCGTTACCGTCCGCGGGCTCGTCAGCTACGTGCTGATCTGGCTGTTCATCGCAACCGCATCACGGTTCACGGTCTCGGCCACCGGCCTGCAGTTCGCCCCGCCGGGCAGCGCGGCGTTGGACACGGTCGCCGTGATTCTCCTGCTCCTGCCAGCCGGTGTTCTCGCCGGCACGTTGACCTCCCGGACACCGCACCTGGAGGCGACCCGGTCCCGCAGTAGTCAGCCCGCACACGCGATCTGGGTGGTCGGCATCACCGGTGTAGGTCTGCTGAGCCCATGGCTCGCCTCCCCGTTGATCCATCCGTCCATCGACATTGTCGGCTTCTTCACGACCTGGTGCACCGTACTGGGCCTCTGGTGGGCCATCGCCCGTATCGGGCCGACGGTTCTCGCCCTAATCTGTACGTTCATCGTGCTCGCCGGATTCAGCACACCGGGACTCGTACCCTGGCACCTCAACATCGTCTACAACGTGGAGATCGGCGGCAGCGCCGCGCTCGTGGCCACAACCGCTCTCGGCTCAGGCACGATCCTGCAGGCACTACTCAGCCCGCCCCCGACTCGAGGAAGCGGTGGGCGTTGCCGCCGCGCAGGGCGACCCGCTGGTCGGCGGTGAGGAAGTCCGCCTTGTCGACCACCGCGCCGACCGGCCGCTCCCCCAGCGGGTACGGGTAGTCGCTGCCCAGCAGCACCCGGTCGGCACCCATCGTGTCGACCAGCAGCCGCAGCGCCGCCGGGTCGAACACCACCGAATCGACGTAGAACCGGTCCAGGTAGTGGCTCGGCGGGTGCGCCGACCGGCCCCGTACCACGTCGCCCCGGCGGTGCCAGGCGTTGTCGGCGCGGCCCAGCCAGAACGGGAAGCTGCCGCCGCCGTGCGCGAAGCAGATCCGCAGCGTACGGGGCAGCTGGTCGAAGCCGCCGCCGAGGATCAGCGCCAGGATCGACAGGTGGGTCTCGGCGGGCATGCCGGACAGCCAGCGGGCCATCCACCGGTCCAGCCGTGGCCCGTCCGGCATGTCCCACGGGTGGACGAACACCGGCGCGCCGACGTCGGCGCAGTGTCGCAGGAAGGCGACGATGCCGGCGTCGTCGAGGTCACGGTCGCCGACGTGGTTGCCGATCTCCACCCCGGCGTGGCCGGCGGCCAGGCAACGGTCCAGCTCGGCGCAGGCGGCGTCCGGGTCCTGCAACGGCACCTGGCAGAACGGCACCAGCCGGCCACCACCGGCGGCGGTGACCTCAAGGGTCAGGTCGTTGAAGATCCGGGCCACCTTGACCGCCTGGTCGGCCGGTCGGTCGTAGGCGAAGAAGACCGGCGTCGGCGAGACCACCTGCACGTCGACCCCGTCGACATCCATGTCGGACAGCCGGGTGGCCGGATCCCAGGTCTGCGGGCCGACCGGCCGGAACTCCGTCTGACCCACCATGATCATGGCGGCGCGTTCGGAGTCGACCCGCAGCCACGGCCAGCCGGTTCCGCCGCAGGCGGCGGCGAGATCCGGCCAGCCCCTGGGCACCAGGTGGGTGTGGACGTCGATGGTCTGCCCGGCGTCGGTCACGGCGACGATCAGCCCTTGCCCGGGTGCAGGGCACCGCACTTGTCGCAGGTACGCGCGGCTTCGTCGCCGTAGAAGGCGGTGAAGACCGGCGGCAGGTCGGCGACGATGTCGCGCACCTGCAGCTCCACCTCGTGCACCAGGTTGCCGCAGTCGAGGCAGTACCACTGAAACTTCTCCAGGGTGCCCTCCTCGCGGACCCGTTCGATGACCACCCCGATCGAACCGGCCTCCGGGCGCTGCGGCGAGTGCGGCACGAATCCGGGCAGCACCCACATCTGGCCTTCCCGGATGTGTACGGTCTGCGGCCCGTCGTCGGTCATCAGGTTGACGTGCATGTTCCCTTTGACCTGGTAGAAGAACTCCTCGTACGGGTCGACGTGGAAGTCGGTGCGCTGGTTCGGCCCGCCGACGACCTGCACGATGAAATCGTCGCCGGTGGGGAACAGCTGCTTGTTGTTCACCGGCGGCTTGAGCAGATGCTCGTTCTCACTGACCCAGTTGGGAAAGTTGACCGGTTCGGCGATGTCGCTCACGGGTGTCACTCCTTCCGGGTGGGGGCGTCGGCGGGCACGACCGCGACGGCCTGGATCTCGATGAGCAGGTGCGGGTGGGGCAGTTGGTGGACGGCGACGGTGG
>NZ_JBHMIQ010000033.1:0-78681 GCF_048060315.1 Micromonospora sp. LOL_013 | reverse complement strand
GGCTCAAGCGCAACCGTGCCGTCGCTACCCGCTACGACAAACTCGCCGTCCGGTACGAGGCAACCGTGCAGGTCGCGGCGATCAACGAGTGGCTGTGACCGACTTTGATAGACGGGCGCTCAAATCTCCTTACGCCAGTACACGCCGCACTGGTCGATGGTGGTCAGATCCGGCTCCGGCGTACCGGAGGCCTTCAGATAGTCGTGTACGGCCTGCCGACACTCGTCCAGGAAGTGATAGTCATCCACGACGACGTACCCGCCGGGCGAGACCCGGGGAAACAGGTGTTCCAGGGTCAGGTAGGTAGAGTCGTAGAGATCGTTGTCCACTCGCAGGATCGCCAGTTGCTGCACCGCTGCCGTTGGCAGCGTGTCGGCGAGCCATCCGGGTAGCAGGTTGACCTGCTCGTCAAGCAGGTCGTACCGGCGGAAGTTCTCCCGTACGTCGTCGGCCGAACCGCCCCGGAGGAACAGCGCCTTCATCGTCTCGACGGCCTGCCGGCGGCCCTCGCCGGCCTCGCCGGCCAGCTCCGGGTACACGTCCCGCAGCTGGTACCGGGCCTCGGCGGGCGGCTCCGGGAATCCCTGGAACGAGTCTGCCAGCCACACCCGGCGGTCCGTGACCCCGTACGCCTTGAGCACGCCACGCACGAAGATCATGGCACCGCCGCGGCCGACGCCGGCCTCCAGGAAATCCCCGGGTACGCCATCGCGCAGCACTCGCTCGGTGAGCTCGCGCAGATTGTCGAGCCGGGCGAAGCCCACCATCGTGTGCGCCTGGCTCGGGCAGTCGAGCCCTTCGACGCGGGCCTCGAGCCCGAACGGTACCTGCGGCGCCCACGGCGGAGAGATCGGCGGGTCCTGGTAGATCACGTTCGTCACGCAACGCTTGAGTAGGTCCAGGTAGAGCTGGACTGGGCTGTGGTGGCCCGTCCCAGGTGGCGGGAGGTCTGTCACGGTCGTTGATCCTCTCTCGGCGTGTGGACGGGCCGGGTCAGCCGGCGCGGCGTAGACCGTTCGGCGCGGTCCAGTGCTCGCCCTCGGTCTTGATGAACCAGTCGACTGTTTCGGCCAGGCCGTCGGACAGCTCCCGCAGGGTGCCGGGATCGATGCCGATCCTGCGCAGCGTCTGCGCGTCAGCTCTGACCGGCACTCGCGGATCCTCACCCGGTCGCATCGGCAGATCGACGATGGGGACCCGGCTGAAGCCCTGTTCGGCGGCCAGGCCGATCGCGATCTCGGCCAGCTGGCGGATGGTGGCCGACCGGACGGGGCCCACTTCGACCACGTCAACGACCCGTCCGGCCGCCACCGTCTCCAGGGCGGAGACCAGGGCGCGGGCGACGTCGCCGACCCACACCATGTCCGACACCTGGTGCCCGCCGCCGTACAACTCGACAGGCATGCCGGACAGTGCCCGGCACACGACAGCCGGGGTGATCTTCCGGACCTTGCTCGACCCGAACGGTGCGGCCGCGAGCTGGCGCGGCCCGTACGCGTTGACGACCCGTACGCTGCTGACCCGGGTCGCGCGTTCGACGCTGTACATCCGGACGAACCGTTCGATGGTCGTCTTGGTGATCGAGTACGAGTTGTTCATGGTGTGGTTGCCCACACATATGTAGACGCCGGGCAGGTCGTACTGAGTGATCGCATCGAGGAAGTTCAGGCCGCCGAAGATGTTTATCTCGGCTGCGGGGCGCGGATTGCCGATCGTCTCCTGCGTACCGAGAACGGCGGCCAAGTGGATGACGGCGTCGCAGTGGGCAGCCAACTCGAGCATTGCGGTGGCGTCTCGGACGTCACCGAGCATCAGCTCCCACGGCGGTGCCGACCCTCGGCGTTGGCGGTCGAAGGCCACAGGTTCGTGGCCCCGCTGCGCCAGTTCCTCGCAGACGTACGTGCCGATGAATCCACAGGCTCCGGTCACTCCGACCTTCATGGCGGTCCTTTCAGAGTCCGGCTGATACTCACAACCGATACGGTCAAGTCACCGGGCCGCAGCCGCGACATGCGATCGCAGGTCGGCGGCCATACGATCCAGCGGGGGCAGAGCCCGCATCTGGCGGCGCAGGTTCGCAGCACGGGTCCGGTAGCCGGGGTCGCGCAGAGCAGTGGCCACCGCCACGCGGAGCGCCGCCGAGGTGGCGGTGTCGGCGTCCAACTCCAGGGCCAGCCCGAGCTGAGAAAGGCGAGCGGCGCTGGCGGGGTGGTCGCCGAACAACGGCAGGGTCACCATCGGTACGCCGGAGTCAATAGCCTCCCGGACACCATTGAACCCGCCGTGGGTGATGAAGAGATCGCACAGAGACAGGAGTCGGCGCTGCGGGACGAACGACTCAAGCCGTACGTTGGCCGCCCGTGCTCCGTCCCATCCGTCCGGATCCTGATCCGATCCGATCGCCACCACGGCTCGCACCGGAAGCTGTCCCAGCGCCTCGACGGCGGCATTGAGCAAGTCGACGGCCCGAGGGTCAAAGCGTGGCGCGTTCATCCCCAGGCTCATCAGCACGAGGGGCCCCTCGCCTTCGGGCAGGGAGACGCCGGCGGCGGCAGCCTGGTCGTCCTGCTCGTCCGCCACGGACGGGCGGTAGTAGGAGGCACCGGGCCAGCGCAACTCGGCCGGGTAGAAGTCGGCTGGGACCAGCCCCACCCGGAACGGTCGTACCGGGTGCCAGGGATCGTCGGTCGCCGGCAGATCGACCTCGGCGCGCAGCCGATTGAGCTCGTCGAGAGCGCCGGGCCGGGCACCCGGCGACAGCGGGGCGATATCCACTGTGGCGTAGGGCACCGCGAGAGACTCGGCAGCCAGGTAGCCGCCAAGTTCGGTGCACTCCCGAAGTACGCAGTTGGGTCGCCACTCCCCGAGCAGTTCGATGATCTCTGTCGCCTGCCGACCGGTAAACGGGGTGATGAAGGGATGGGCGGGCGCCCGCGACGTCCTGCCCCCGGCCAGGCGCGGGACCACTGGCGCCGAAGCCTGCCCGGTGGCGCCCACTGCGGCTCGGGCGCTGAGCAGTTCGTCTATCGTCCGCATGCTCGACACGGTCAGCGCGCGGAATCCCGCCGCTTCGATCAGGTCGGTGACGCCAGGGCCGGACACGACGGCCACCTCGTAACCAGCACGCCGGGCGACGCGGGCCGCAGACAGGGCACCAACCAGGTGGCTCGGATTCGGGTGAGTGGTGACGGCAACACGCATGTCAGAAACCCACTATCTGGGGTGCGGATGCCCCTCCGTCGGCATAAAGCTTGGAGTAGACCGCTCGCAGACCGGCGTTGTACCGCTGCCAGTCGCCGAATGTCATGGTGACGCTGGCAGCGGCATACCGGCCAAGTCGGACGGCGGTCCTGGCCTCGATGCCCGCGCTGGCGGCCACCGCATCCGACACATCCTCGGCCGTCAGGCCAGCCGGATCCCAGGTGGCGTAAAACTTTCCCTTGGTGAAGGCCAATGGAGTCAGTGCGCCGCTCAGGTACTGCTCCCACAGCGCCATCGCCACGCCTGGAATATGGGCACTCGACCAGTCGTCGACCACCACGACCCCGGCGGGACCGAGTACCCGGCGGGCGGTCTCCATGTCGGCGCGGGCTACCTCGTAGGTGTGCCCTCCGTCGATGTGCACGAACCGGCACGAACGTGCCGCTACGACCTCTCTAAGTTCTTCGGACGACCCGACGTGCACGCGCGGCAACCGATCATGGAACCGTAGGTAGTTCTTTTCGAAGTCCGCCTGGTGCAGGCCAGGGTAAAACGTCGCGTTTTCCCGCGCGTTCCCGTCACTCACCAGGGCTTCGGAGTCGAAGATGTCGCAGACCGTGAGCGATTCACCTGATTTAGGAAAGAATCCCAGGAGAATCGCGCTCTTTCCTTTGTAGGCGCCAATTTCCAGGATATCGCCACGAAACCCGCGCCCGATCTGCAGATCGTTGATAACACTCATCAGGTGGGCATCCGTGGGATAGAGCCACCCCTCCACGTCGTCCCGGCCAGGGTCGCCTACGACGCTGAGATAGTCGGCCAGCCTCATGTCAGCCCTCGGTTCCTCTCACAACGGATTCCGGGCATTACGCCGGACGTCGTTCGCAACTCTCCGTTGACGGTCGGCAGAGAAGCTGGGAACAGTTCGGCGTGCGGGCGAGCCTATGATCGCACTCGGATCTATGTCAACCAGCGTCTATTTCTTTAGCCGTAGTCGAGCACGATTCAAGCGCCTCTTGAGCGAGACTGTGTCGAGCAGCGGACCGCAGCATCGTGGACGGCCCGCTGTGTGGTCTGGATCCAGTCGGCATGGAGTCGGTCGGGGAGGACCGCTACAGCTTGCCCCCGGTCGCCGGCGGTCATCGCCGTGGCTGCTGTCACCTGAATCATGATTCCCTCGGCGCGAGGCAACCGGCGGATGGAACACCCGGTGCGCTGACCGCCACCGTTGGAAGTATGAACATGTCCGTCGCTCTGCTCCGGCTCGCCGACCCCGGAGGTCCGGCAGACCGGACGTCCACTGGTCAGGCCAGCGGAACGCCGCCGGCCTGACCGATGTCAGTGGCCGACCCTGAGCTGCCCGGCGAGGGTGCCGTGGATTCGGGCGCTGGGCTGGTTCAGCTCGATGATCTCAGCGGTCTTGCCGCGACTGGCGTACTTGGTGGTGATGGCGTCGAGCGCGGCCACCGACGAGGCGTCCCAGATGTGCGCGTGCGTCATGTCGATGATCACCCGGTCCGGGTCGCCGGCGTAGTCGAACTGGTAGACGAGGTCGTTGCTGGAGGCGAAGAAGAGTTCGCCGTGCACCGAGTAGATCCGGGTGGTGCCGTCGGGGTCGAGCACGCTCGTGACCTCCACCATGTGTGCGACCCGGCGGGCGAAGATCACCATGGCGGTCAGGACACCGATGATCACGCCGATCGCGAGGTTGTGGGTGATCAGCACTGCGGCGACGGTGGAAACCATCACCGCGAGTTCCCCCCACGGCATCCGCTTCAGGGTGGCGGGGGCGACGCTGTGCCAGTCGAACGTCGACACCGCGACAATGATCATTACGGCGACCAGGGCGGCCATCGGGATCCGGGCGACGACGTCGCCCAGGGAGACGACCAGGACCAGCAGGAACACCCCGGCCAGGAAGGTCGACAGCCGGGTCCGGGCACCGGCCACCTTGACGTTGATCATCGTCTGGCCGATCATCGCGCAGCCACCCATGCCGCCGAAGAAGCCGGTGACGATGTTCGCCACGCCCTGCCCCCACGACTCGCGGGTCTTGTTCGAGTGGGTGTCGGTGATGTCGTCGACCAGCTTGGCGGTCATCAACGACTCCATCAACCCGACCAGCGCGACCCCGACCGCGTACGGGGCGATCACCTGCAGGGTCGCCCAGGTGTACGGGATCTGCGGCAGGACGAACATCGGCAGGCTGTCCGGCAGAGCGCCCTGGTCACCGACGGTCGGCACAGCGAAGCCGGCGACGACCGTGACGACGGTCAGCACGACGATCGCGACCAGCGGCGCCGGCACCGCCTTCGTCAGCCGGGGCAGCCCGACAATGATCACCAGCGCGACGGCGACCATCGGATAGACCAGCCACGGCACCCCGATCAGGTAGGGCACCTGCGCTGCGAAGATCAGGATCGCCAGGGCGTTGACGAAGCCGACCATTACGCTGCGCGGGACGAACCGCATCAGTCGGGCGACGCCGAGCACGGCGAGCAGCACCTGCAGCACCCCGCCGAGGATCACCGCCGCCAGCAGATAGCCGAGCCCGTGGTCGCGGGCTAACGGGGCGACGATCAACGCGATCGCGCCGGTCGCCGCGGAGATCATCGCCGGCCGGCCACCGCAGACCGCGATGGTCACCGCCATGGTGAACGACGCGAACAACCCGACCCGTGGGTCGACCCCGGCGAGGATGGAGAACGAGATCGCCTCCGGGATCAACGCGAGCGCGACCACCAGGCCAGCGAGGACCTCGGTACGGAACACCTTCGGGGACAACCACGACGGGCGGGACAGACGCGGCCGGAACGCCGCAGGGGAGAACGCAGACATACAGCCTTTTCCGATCAGGGCGCGCGGCCGCGCGCAGGGTCTCGTGTCGGGATTCGCGGACCAGCACCGATCCCGGTGGTCATGGCGACACGATCCGTCACGATCACGATGCCCCGAGAAGATGACCTGGTTGTTTCCTGGCGTCGTCGCCTCGGAAATCATCCCTCGCCGCGCCGGTCGACCAGCACGGGCAGCAGGGTGAATCTACCGTCGCGGACGGGTAGGGATGGACGCGGAGTGGCAATCGTCACCATTGCCGGATGGTGGCGCGGCGGCGGGGCCAGGACGCCGACCCCCACCAGTGGCGTGATTCGTATCGCGACTGTACACGGCCAGTCGGCACGTTGAAGTTCCATTTAGGTCGAATGGGATGGCGCCGCACTCCGGATCCGCTTACCTGACTTTTCCCTCTTTTGGGCATGCACCGGCCGGTGTATGGTCATGTCGGTCTCTCCCCCGGGGCCTGGTGCGACGGGCGGCGCACACCCGGATGTGACTCGTCCCCACGCGCAGATCGACGCATGCCTGACCGCGCCATCAGGAGGCACCCCACGATGCAACTGTCAAAGATGCCTGAGGGGTGCCGCCTTTGTTGAGCGGCAACCTCGTCACGTTCATCGGCGTGGCGGCCGCGATGGTCGTCCTGCCGGGAGCGGACTTCACCATGGTGGTACGCAACGCACTCGACAGCCGCAAACTGGGGCTGGCCACCGCCGGCGGCATCATCAGTGGACTGCTCCTGCACTCGTCACTGGCTGCACTCGGAATCGCGGCGCTGATGATTGCCTCAGCGACCGCCTACCGGGCGATCCAGTTCGTCGGCATGGGCTATCTCTGCTATCTGGGCATCCGGCTGCTCTGCAGTCGACCGAGAACGGACCCGCCGTCCGGCCGGGCGGTCCACGGCGAAAATGACGTACGCCGTCATCGTCGGATCCAAGGTAGCGGCGTCTGGCGGGCGTACCGGCAAGGCCTGGTGACCGATGTGACGAATCCCAAGGTGTTCGTGTTCTTCGCCAGCCTGATTCCGCAGTTCGTTCCTACCGGGGTGCCGGTCGGGCCGCCTACCGCCATGTTGGCTCTGCTGATCGTGCTACTGGCGATGATCTGGTATCCGATACTGGCGGTAACGGTCGACCGGGCCGGCGGCTTCCTCCGGCGACCGGTGGCCGCCCGCACGCTCAACGTACTGACCGGACTCACGCTGCTCGGGCTGAGCCTGCACCTCGCCACCGAACTGACGTTGCTGCTCGACGGCCCGGAGCCTCCCGCGCGCCTGGGATCGAGGTAGTCGGGCTGGAACGCGGTTCGCCGAAACCACCGAAGTTCATCTAGTGATATCGATGTGTTCACGCGCGTGTCCCGGCGCTGCCATCACCAACTCCAGCAACGCACCACTGCAGGTCACCGACGCCGACTAGGTCGTGATCACGCTCGCCACCGACACCACCAGCCGGCTCACCGACGCGACCGACTACGGCTATCCCGACCCGGACACCGACGAGCCGAACGCCGCCCTGTTCAGCCGCGCCATCGAGTCGGGCACGATCACGGTCGACGCTGTCAACGACGGCATCCGGGCAAGGACTTCCTCGACATCACCAGGGGAAGCCTCAATGTCACCGCCGGCGGTGACGGCATCAAGTCCGACGACACCGAGGCGGACCGAGGCCGGCTCACCATCACCAACGGCACCGTACGGGTTGTCGCCGGAGACGACGCCCGAGGTGAGTCGTCGGCAAACCTCGATCCCGGCCATGCTCACGATCGCCACCCAGACGCCGAGTCAACTATTCAATGCAGTCAGGCCATGGCGGATGTCTCGGCTGCGCGGCGGGAGGCACTATAGTCGACTGGCGGCGGATCGGCCTTGCCAGCCCTGCTCCGTAGGGGTTCCGTTGCCGCTCCGGCCGGAAGGCCGGAGTATCCACGGAAGGACTCCGATGACTGGCTCACGCATCCTCTCCGTTGGGCACTACCAGCCCAGCCGGATCCTCACCAACGACGATCTGTCCAACATGGTCGACACCAGCGACGAATGGATCCAGTCCCGGGTCGGGATCCAGACCCGGCACATCGCCGAGCCGGGCGAGACCGTCGACGAGATGGCGGCGCACGCCGCCCGCAAGGCACTCGCCCAGAGCGGCCTGTCCCCTGCCGACATCGACTACGTCTCGGTCGCCACCTGCACCGCCATCGACCGGTCGCCGAACATGGCCGCCCGGGTCGCCGCCCGCCTCGGGCTCGGCCACCCGGCGGTCATCGACGTCAACGTCGCCTGCACCGGGTTCACCTACGCGCTGGCCGCAACCGATCACGCGGTACGTGCCGGCGCGGCTCGCAACGCGATCGTCGTCGGAGTGGAGAAACTGTCCGACTTCGCCGACTGGACCGACCGTACGACGTGTGTGCTGGTCGGCGACGGCGCTGGAGCGGTGGTAGTGACCGCCGCCGACCAGCCCGGGATCGGTCCGGTCGTCTGGGGCTCGGTCCCGGAGATGTCCGACGCGGTACGGATCGAGGGGCGGTCCGGCACCTTCCAGCAGGCCGGCCAAGCGGTCTACCGGTGGGCGACGACGATGCTGCCGACCATCGCCCGGCAGGTCTGCGAACGGGCGGGGGTGGCCCCGGCAGACCTCGCCGCGATCGTGCCGCACCAGGCGAACCTGCGCATCATCAGATCGCTCGCGGAACGGATCGGCGCACCGGACGCGATCGTGGCCGAGGACGTCGTCGAGTCCGGCAACACCTCCGCCGGCAGCATTCCGATCGCAATGTCGAAGCTGGTGATGCGCGGCGACATACCGTCCGGCGCACCGATCCTGCTGTTCGGCTTCGGCGGCGGCCTGTCCTACGGAGGTCAGGTCGTCCGCTGCCCGTGACCGTCGGCTGTCACCGCCGGCACCGGCCACCGTCGACCGCCGCCATCACGGCGCCTCGAGCAACCGGGCCAGCTGCCGGGCCAACGCCCGGACCGTGGTGTTCTCGAAGGTCACGGAGAGCGGCAGCCGCAGCCCGGTGGCCAGGGTCAGCCGGTTGCCGAGCTCGACCGTGGTGAGCGAGTCGAACCCGACATCCCACAGTTCGCGGTCGACGCCGACCGCCTCCGGTGTGCCGTGTCCCAGTACCTCGGCGACATGCTGCTGGACCAGCCCGACGAGATGTTCCTCCCGTTGCCGGGGAGCCAGCCCGGCGAGCGTCGCCCGTACGTCGTCCGGTTGGCCGGCCGCCACCTCCGCCGGGTCCCCGGCCAGCCGCCCGGACCGCTGCCGAGCGGACTGACCGACGGCCGACGGCCCGGTCTCCGGCAGCAGGCGGGCCAGCCCGGTCCGCCGGTGCCCCGGTGGCTGCGGATACCGCCGTACCGGCACCAGCACCGGTTCGGGTCGACGGACTGCCTCATCGAACAGCGCCAGCCCCTGCTCCGCCGACAGGGCCGCCAGCCCGGCGCGTTCCATCCGGCGCAGATCCGTTGGGGACAGCGCGGCACCCATGCCCGAGCCGAGCCCCCACAGCCCCCAGGCAAGTGACAGCGTCCGCCGACCGGCCCGGTGCCAGCGGTACGCGAGCGCGTCCAGGGCCGCGTTCGCGGCGGCGTAGTTGGCCTGACCGGCACCGCCGGTCAGGCCGATCACCGAGGAGAACAGCACGAGATCCGCGTCCGGCGCCCCGTCGGGCAGCAGCTCGGCCAAGCGTACCGCAGCGTCTACCTTGGACCGCAGGACCCGGTCCAGCCGACGCGGGGTGAGCAGGTTGACCGTGCCGTCGTCGACAACGCCGGCGGCGTGCACCACCGCCCGTACCGGCCGGTCCGGCGGCACCTCGGCCAGCAGCCGACGGACCGCCATCGGATCAATCACGTCGCAGGCGACGGCGCGCACCTCGGCACCGGTGGCGGCCAACCGGGCCACCAGCTCGGCGACACCCGGAGCGTCCGGGCCGCGCCGGCTCACCAGCACCAGATGCCGTACGGCGTGCCGGTCCACGAGATGCCCGGCGAGCAGCGAACCGACCGCACCGGTCCCGCCGGTCAATAGCACGGTGCCGGTGGACCAGCGGACCGGGTCGACCGCCCGGTCGACGGCGCCGGCCGGCTGTTCCTCCGTCAGGCGTGGCACCGGTTCCAGCCCGGGCAGCAGCCGGCGACCCGACCGTACCGCCTGCTCCGGCTCGCCGGACGCGACCGCGTCGGCGAGCGCCTCGGCGAGGGCCCCCGGGCTGTCGTCACCGTCGTCCACATCCACCAGGAGGAACCGGTCCGGGTACTCGGCCCGCACGCCGCGCAGTACGCCCCATACGGCGGCCCCGGCCGGGTCCGCGTCGTCGCCCGGCTCGGTGGCGACAGCCCCACGGGTGACCACCACCAGCCGGCTGTCGTCCAGCGACTCGTCCGCGATCCAGCTCTGCACCAGGGCGACGATCCGCTGCGCGCTCGCCCGGACCGAGGCGGCCAGCCGCCGTTCGCCGTCGCCGTCGTCGACGCCGCAGACCAGGACCACCTCGGGTGGGTTCGCGCCGGCCCGCAACTCGTCGTCGAGTTCGTGCAGCGACGCGTGCGCGTGCAACTGCAGCCGGCTCTTCACCGCCCCGGTAAGCCCGAGATAGTCGGCACCGAGCAGGCTCCACCGGCCGCTGACCGCCGGGGCGACGGACGGCGACGCCGACCGCCAGACCGGCCGCAGCAGCACCGGCCGGGCCGGCTCCCCGGGCGCGGCGAGCGTCCCGGCGGCGACCGGGCGGAAGATCACCGACGCCACAGTAAGCACCGGCCGACCGGCTCCGTCGGCGAGCAGCAGCGACCAGGTCAGCGGGGCCAGCCGCCGACCGTACAGGCGCAGCCGACCGGTCGTGGCGGCAAGCTGGCGTACGCCGTGCCAGGCGAACGGCAGCGGCGTGCCGCTGGACGCCTCGGCCGTCAGTACGGCCTGCAGCGCACCGTCCAAGACAGCCGGGTGGACGCCGTATCCGCTGTCTGCTGGATCGTCGTCGAGTTCGCCGTACAGTTCGTCGCCGTCGATCCGGAGCCTCCGGACGACCCGGAAGCGTGGGCCGTAGTCGAAGCCGCGGCCAGCTAGGTCGACGTACATCTGTCCGATGTCGACCGGTTGGCTGCCGGTCGGGGCGGTCGGGGCGGTCGGGGCGGCGTCCGCCGCCGGGTCGCCCAGCAGCGCGCTGGCGTGCCGGGTCCACCGCCCGCCCGGGTCCGCCGCTGGCCGGGAATGCACCGTCAACCGTCGCCGGCCGTCCGCCCCGGCAGCCCGCAGCACCAGACGGACCTCGGCCGCGCCGGGCGCCACCAGCAGCGGCGACTCCAGCACGAGCTCCGCCACCGCCCCGGCGCCGAACCGACCGGCCAGCCGAAGAGCCCACTCGACGAACACCGCGCCGGGCAGCAGCACCGCCCCGTCCACCACGTGGTCGGCCAGCCACGGCTGCTCGGTCGGACCGAGCCGCGCGGTCGCCACCACGTCACCGGTGTCGGGCAGTTCGACGACGGCACCGAGCAGTGGATGCCCGGTCGGTTCCAGATCGGTGCTGCGGCCCCCGGCTGGCCCGGTCGACGGCTCCAGCCAGTACCGCCGCCCCTGGAACGGGTAGGTCGGCAGGGCCACCGGCCGGCGTACCGGACCATCCGGCGGCACCACCGGCCGCAGGGTGGCGCCGGCACAGTACATCCGGGCCACGGCGATGGCGGGGCCACCCGCCCCGCTGACGTCACCGATCGCCACCGGCAACACCAGCGGCGGCGGGTCCCCGGCGCCGGCCGGGAACCGCCCGGCGGGTGCCGATCCCGCGACGAGCTCCAGGTAGCGGCGGATCCCGTCGTCGGTTAGCCGCTGCAGACCGGCGGCCACGTCGACTGGCCGGTGGCCGTACCGCAGCCAGTGCCCGGCAGTCGTGATCACCTCGGCCGGGACCGGCGCCCCGGTGAGCGGAGAGACCACCGGCAATCGCGGGGCGGCGAAGGTGAGTGAGCCGACGACCTCGGCGTAGTCGGCCGGGACGGCGGCACCCCCCGTCGGGTCCGTCGTCGGTGTCGCGTCGGCCGGCCGGGTCAGGTCGCTCAGTGCCATGGCCAACCGGCAGGCGTCGGACAGCGCCAGCACGCCTGCGGCGTGGGCGGCGGCCACCTCGCCGACCCCTTCGCCGAACAGCACGTCCGGCTGCAGGCCGAGATCGGTCACCAGCTGGTGGGCGGCCAGCGACCCGGCGAACAGGACGGCGTCGGCGACCCGGTGCCGGCCGCCGACCGGACACGGATCCGGGTCCCCGGTCAGGATCGTCAGCAGCGGGCCGGGCAGGTACGGGTCGAGGTGTCCGGCCACCTGGCGCAACGCTTCGGCGAACACCCGGTGCCGGCGAGCGAGCCCGGCCACCGTGACGCGGATGGACGCGAGCCGGACTGTCTCATCCGCGGGAAGCGGGCCGGGGAACAGGAACGCGGTGCCACCAGGGACGGCGGTGCCCTGGACCAGCCCCGGCGCCGGCTCGCCGTACCGCAGTGCGGCCAGCGACCGCAGCAACTCCTCCCGGTCGTCCCCGACCACCACCGCCCGACAGGACAGCGATGCCCGGCCGGTGGCCAGCGCGTGTCCGACGTCCGCCGGGTCGTCCCCGGCTCCGGTGCCGGCTCCGGCGACCGATGCGGCGAGCCGGTCATGCAGGCGACCGGCCAGCTCCGCCAGCGCCTGCGGGGTCCGGGCGGAGAGCGGCCAGAGGACCATACCGGCCAGCGGCGCGGCCGGCGCCGTTGCCGTCCGTGCCGGCCCGGGTTCATCGGTCGGCGCCTCCTGGAGGATCACGTGGGCGTTGGTGCCGCTGATGCCGAACGAGGACACCCCCGCCCTTCGCGGCTGCGCCCCCGGCGGCCACGGCACGGGCTCAGTGAGCAGCCGGACGGTGCCGGCCGACCAGTCCACCAGCGGCGTGGGTTCGTCGAGGTGCGGCGTGACCGGCAGCATCCCGTACCGCATCGCCAGGATCATCTTCAATACGCCGCCGATGCCCGCCGCCGCCTGGCTGTGCCCGACGTTCGCCTTCAGCGAGCCGAGCCGCACCGGCCGGTCCGGATCCCGTCCGGCGTGTACGGCGAGCAGAGCGGTCGCTTCGACGGGGTCACCGAGCCGGGTGCCGGTGCCGTGGGCCTCGACCGCGTCGATGTCGTCCGGCCGCAGCCCGGCGGCGGCCAGCGCGCCGCGGACCACCCGTTCCTGAGCCGGACCGTGCGGGGCGGTCAGACCGTTGCTGGCTCCGTCCTGGTTGACCGCCGACCCGACCAGCAGGGCGAGCACCGGGTGACCGAGCCGCCGGGCCCGGGACAGCGGTTCGAGCAGGACCAGCCCGACGCCTTCGCTCCAGGCGGTGCCGTCGGCACCGGCGGCGAACGCCCGGCACCTCCCGTCCGGCGACAGTCCCCGCTGCTGGCTGAACTCCAGAAACATGCCGGGGGTAGACATCACCGCCACGCCGCCGGCAAGAGCCAGCGGGCATTCGCCGGCCCGCACCGCCCGCGCCGCCTGGTGCAGTGCGACCAGCGACGACGAGCACGCGGTGTCCACCGTGACCGCCGGCCCGTCGAAGCCGAGCACGTAGGACAGTCGACCGGACAGCAGGCTGGCCGAGGTGCCGGTCAGCAGATGGCCGCGCACCTGGTCCGGCGCCTCGTGCAGCCGGGGTCCGTAGTCCCCGGCGGTCGCACCGACGAACACACCGACCCGCTCGCCGCGCAGCATCGTCGGATCGATGCCGGCGCTTTCCAGCGTCTCCCAGCCGACCTCCAGCAGCAGCCGCTGCTGCGGATCCATAGCCAGCGCCTCACGCGGGCTGATGCCGAAGAAGTCGGCGTCGAACCGGTCCGCCCGGGTGAGGAACCCGCCGCGCCGGGTGTAGGTCCGGCCGGGCCGGCCGGGCGTCGGATCGTACAGTCGGTCCACGTCCCAGCCCCGGTCGGTGGGAAAGTCGCCGGTCACGTCGGCCCCGTCGACGAGGATCCGCCACAGCTCGTCCGGCGACTCGGCGTCACCCGGGTAGCGGCAGGCCATCCCGACGATGGCCAACGGCTCGTCGACCGCGGCGGCCGGCACCGGCCGGTCGGGGTTCGGACCGGCGGCGTCCGTGCCGCCGAGCCGGTCGGCGAGGTGTCGGGCCAGCCGCTGCGGCGTCGGATGGTCGTAGATCAGGCTCGATACCAGGGGCAGGCCGGTCTCGGCGGCCAGTCGGTCGCGTAGCTGCTCACCCCCGAGCGAGTCCAGGCCGAGTTCCCGGAACGGCAGTTCGGGGTCGACGCCGGCCGGATCCGGGTGGCCGAGCACGGTGGCGGCGTGCCGCCGTACGGCGGCCAGCGTGGCCGACAGGCCACCCAGGCCGACCGGCAACGGTCGCGGGGCGCACGGCGGATTCGCCGCCGGCCGGGAGGCGGCCGGCGACGTGACCACCGGCCGTTGGGCGGTCGGCGGGTTCACCGCCGGCGGGTTGATGGCCGGCAGCCAGTGGCGTTCCCGCTGGTACGGGTAGCTCGGCAGGCGGATCCGCCGACCCCGACCAACGGCCGGGGCCTCGGGCCAGTCGACCGGGTCGCCAGCGACGTGGCGGTGGGCGAGCCGCACCGGTTCGGCGTACCCGCCGCTCGGTGCGGTGCCGGGAGCCACCGTGCCGGCTGCCGGGCTGGCGGCCGCGACCGCGGCCAACCCGGCGAGCAGCTCACCACGGTCGGCGGCGACCACCGCGGCCCGTACCGGCAGCACCGTACGGGTGGTCGCCAGCGAGCACGCGACGTCGCGTGGGTCAACCTCCGGATGGCCGACCAGGTAGCGGTGCAGCCGGTCGGCCTGCGCCCGCAGCGCCGCGTCGGACCGGGCGCTGAGCGGGCAGACCACGGCCGGGCCGACGGCCGCTCGTGGCGGCGGCGCAGCTGGCAGCGGCACCCCGGCCAGGACGAGATGGCAGTTGGTGCCACCGATACCGAAGGAGCTGACGCCGGCCAGCGGCAGTCGCTCCGGCACCGGCCACGGCCCGTACTCCGGCTGCACCCGCAGACCGAGGTCGGCCAGCGGCAGCCGGCCGGCGCCCGGGTCGTCCCCGTCATCGGCCCGGCCCGCGCTCGCGCCCGTCGCCGGGCCGGTGCCGGTGCGGCCTGGATGGGCGGGCAGACCACGGTAGCGGATGCTGAGCGCGGTCTTGACCAGCCCGGCGATGCCGGCCGCACCTTCGAGGTGCCCGATGTTGGCCTTCACCGAGCCGACCCGCGCCGGCTGGTCGGCGGGCCTGTCTAGGCCGACCACCGCGCCGAGGGCGGTCGCCTCCACCCGGTCGCCCCGCCGGGTGCCGGTGCCGTGCAGCTCGACGTACTGCACGTCGGCCGGCGACACGCCGGCCCGTCGGTACGCCCGCCGCAGCACCGCCTCCTGGCCGGAGACGGCGGGAACCGCCGGATCCGCGTCGTCGCCGTCGTTGTTGGTCGCTCCGCCGAGCACGACGCAGTAGATGTCGTCGCCGTCCGCCTCGGCCAGCCGCAGCGGCTTGAGCACGACCAGCCCGCCGCCCTCGCCGCGGCGGAACCCGTCGGCGGCGGTGTCGAACGGGACGCTGGCGCCGCTGCGGGACAGCACGCCGAACCGGGCGGCAGCCAGCCAGCCGTCGGGGGCCAGGTTGAGATGCACCCCGCCGGCGAGAGCGAGATCGACATCTCCGGCCCACAGCTGTTCGCAGGCGAGGTGCACGGCGAGCAGTGACGAACACTGGCCGGCGTCGACGGTCAGGCTCGGGCCGGTCAGGCCGAGCAGGCGGGACACCCGGTTGGCGATCAGCCCTCGTTGCAGGCCGGTGAAGGTGTGCCGGTCGACCGCCGCCGGCCCGGCCCGGTGCACCAGGGCCGCGTAGTCGTCGGCGATCGCCCCGACGAACACCCCGGCCCGCCGACCGGCCCACCGCTGCCGTGGCTGGCCGCTGTCCTCCAGCGCCTCCCAGGCCAGCTCCAGCATCAGCCGGTGCTGCGGGTCCAGGGCGGCGGCCTCCCGCGGCGAGATGCCGAAGAACGCCGCGTCGAACCGGTCGACCCCGGTCAGGAAGCCGCCCTGCGGGTCGGTGCCGACGTCGGCCGGCGGCAGCGCGTCCGGCGGCCAGTCGCGGCGGCGTTCCTCGGGTACCCCGCTGAACGCGGTGCCGCCGCGCCGCAGCAGGGCCCAGAATTCGGCGATGCCGTCGGCGCCGGGCAGCCGGCAGGACATTCCGACGACGGCGATCGGCGCAGGCGGCCCGGCGGACGGGTCATTGTGGGGTATCACGGTTTCCTCGACTGGTGAGAAAGTCCAGCACGGTGGAGATCACCGTCTGGTCACGCAGGATGCGCCGGTGGCCGAGCCCTTCGGTGATCACCAGCCGGGCCGTGGGGTAGGCGGCGGCCAGCCGGTGCGCGTGCCGCACGGCGATCTCCCGGTCGACGGAGTCGTGCATCACGAGCAGCGGCACGTCGATCTCCTCCGGCCGGTGCACCGGCGAGAACAGTTGCCAGATGTCGGTCAGCGGCGCGAAGAGCCGCTCGGTCCGCAACTGGAGCTGCCGCGAAATCCCCGGTCGCAGCGACAGCCGTTCGCAGAACGCCAGTCGCAGCGCGTCGAAGTCGCTCATCGCACCGATGGTGACCAGCCGGCCGGTCTTCACCCCGCACCGGACCGCGTAGTAGGCGCACAGGCCGCCGAACGAGTGCGCCACGATCGAGTGGAACGGCCCGTGCTGTCCGTGCAGCCGCTCGATGATCCGCCGGTGGTCCAGGATGGTGACGCCGGTGCCGGCCGAGTCACCGTGCCCCGGCGCGTCGTACGCCAGCACGCTGAGCCCGGCGTCGAGCAGCGGCGGCACGAACGCGGCGAACGACGCGGCCCGCGCCTCGAAGCCGTGCACGAACAGGACGGTCCGCTGCCCGTCACCCCAGTGGTAGGTCCGCACCCGCTGCCTGTCGAGGTCGATCGCGCCGACCGTCGCGGCAGCCAGCACCGGCTGTTCACCCGGCCGCACCGACGCGCGGCGGACCGGCCGGGTGAACAACCGGAACGCGACCCGGCCGGCCAGCGCGGGTGACAGGTACGACAGGCTGTTGAGACCTTTGCTGACCAGTACGGACATCGGCGCTCCCAATAGTGGACCGGGCGGTTAGTTGACCTGCCGGGCCATGTCGCTCCAGAACCGGTCGCGCAGGGCCCGCCGTAGTATCTTCCCGCTGGGATTGCGCGGAAGCACGTCTATCTCCTCGTAGCTTGTCGGGATCTTGAACGAACCGATTTCGCCGCGCAGAAAAAGCATCAGTTCCCGTGGCTTGGCATGCAGTTCCGGCCGGAACACCACGAAGGCGTGCACCGCCTCACCCCACTGCTCGTGCGGCACTCCCACCACCGCCGCTTCCAGCACGGCCGGGTGCCGGGCCAGGGCGCTCTCCACCTCGGCCGGGTAGACGTTCTCCCCGGCGACGATGATGGTGTCCTTGATCCGGTCGCAGATGTAGATGAAGCCGTCCGGGTCGACGTATCCGGCGTCGCCGGTGTGGATCCATCCGTCCACCAGGGTCCGCGCGGTCGCCTCCGGCAACTGCCAGTACTCCACCATCCGAGCCGGGGTACGCAGGCAGATCTCGCCGATTTCACCGGTCGGCAGCGGCCGGCCCGCACCGTCGATCACTTTGACCTCGATGCCCGGGTATGGCCGGCCGGCGGCACGCGGCCGGGGATCGGCGCCGACGTGCGCCTCCGGTGGCAGACACACCGCCGTGTTGCCGGTCTCGGTGAGTCCGTAGATCTGCGCGAAGTCGCAGCCGATCTCGTCGACGCACTGCTTGAGCAGCGTTTCGGAGATCGGCGAGCCGCCGTAGACCACTTTGCGTAGCGAGGCCAGTCGGGACACGTCCAGACCCGGTTCGGACAGCATCATCTGCAGCATCGCGGGCACCACACAGGCGGTGGTGACCCGGTGGCGTTCGATCGCCGTTATCGCGTCCGAGCTGACGAACATCCGCAACGCGACCAGGGTGGCCCCGGCGGCGAACCCCTGAGTCGCCCACCACAGGCCGCCGATGTGGAAACCGGGGATCCCGATCAGGGCCACGTCGTCGTCACGCCAGTCGATCCAGTTCAGGCCGGCACCGGCCAGCGCGTCCCGGACCGCGAAGAAGCTGCGTTGGGCCAGCACGACGCCCTTGGGCAGCCCGGTGGTGCCGCTGGTGTAGAGCTGCGCCACCGGGATCTCCGGACCGCCACCGCCGAGATCCTCGCCAACACCGGCCGTGCTGACGTCGACGGCGGCGGAACCGGTACCGCCGACGGCGAAGGCGCGCAGACCGGCACCGCGCCCGCCCGGCCCGTCGAGCCGTACGGTCAGCGGCGCCGGCTCCAGCTCGGCGGTCACCCGGGCGGCCTGCTCGGCGAACTCGTCCTCGACGAACAGGATCCCGGTCCGGGAGTCGGTGAGGATGTGGCTCACCTCCCCGGGAGCCAGCCGCCAGTTGATCGGAACCAGCACCGTGCCGGACTTCGCCGCAGCGAACAGGATCTCGTAGTAGTGTTCCGACTCCTTGCCCAGGTACGCCAGCCGGGCACCGGGTGGCAGGCCGGCGGCCCGCACCGCGCGGGCAATCCGGCTGCTCGCCTCATCCAGCTCCCGGTAGGTGATCCGGCGGTCCTCGCACCGTACCGCCGGATGGTCCGGCCGGGCGGCGGCGTGGAACGACACGACGTCCTGCAGGGTCTGCAACTGCGGATGGTACGCGGACATGGCTGGCGTTCCTTCCTGTTCGGTCAGGCCCACGTGTACGACTCCGGCCAGTAGGACCGGCCGGTGACCGGTCCGGCGGGCAGCCCAGCCCGGGCCGGTGCCTGCGGCACCGCCTCCATGACCACGTGGGCGTTGGTGCCGGTGAAGCCGAACGAACTCACCCCGGCGAGCCGGCGCTCCCCCGCCGGCCACGGCGTCCGCTTGCGTGGTACGTCGAGATGGAGCCGTTCCCAGGCGATGTCCGGATCCGGGGCGTCGAAGTCCGGCTGGCCGGGCAGTTCGCCGTGGCTGAGCGCGAGCGCCGTCTTGAGCAGGCTCGCCGCGCCGGAAGCCGTCTCCAGGTAGCCGAGGTTGGCCTTGCTGGAGCCGATCAGCAGCGGCGGCGCCCCGGCCCCGTCCCGGCGGTACGCCTGCGCCGTCGCTTCCGCCTCAATCACCCCGCCCACCTTGGCGCCACTGGCCTGCGCCTCGACGTACCCCACCTGGTGCGGGTCCACGTCAGCGTCGCGCAGCGCCAGTTCGATGACGGTCCGCTGGCCGGCCGCGGCCATCGCGGTCATCGTCGGCCGCCGACCGTGCTGGTGGACCGCGCTGCCACGGATCACCGCGTACGGCTGATCGCCGTCGGCGCGGGCGTCCGGTGCCCGTTTGAGCACCAGTACCGCGCAGCCCTCGCCTCGGACGTGCCCGTCGGCGTCGGCGGCGAACGGCCGGCACCGGCCGGTCGGCGAGAGCATCCCGGCCTGATCGAAGACCACCGTGGTGAACGGCGCCAGCTGAAGGTGGCAGACGGCGACCAACGCGACGTCGCACTCATCGCGCCGCAGCGCCGAACTGGCCAGGTGCACGGCGGTCAGCGCCGAGGAGCAGGCGGTGTCGGTGGTCAGCATCGGCCCGGTGAGGCCGAGGCCGACCGCGACGCGGGCGGCGGTGGCGCTCAGCGCCGCGCCGGTGCCCATGTACGGGGACAGCCCGTCCGCTCCGACCCCGTTGCGCAGCAACGAATAGTGGTACT
The DNA here is from genome assembly GCF_048060315.1 of Micromonospora sp. LOL_013. Classification (NCBI taxonomy): domain Bacteria; kingdom Bacillati; phylum Actinomycetota; class Actinomycetes; order Micromonosporales; family Micromonosporaceae; genus Micromonospora; species Micromonospora sp. LOL_013. Next base: position 58,868 of record NZ_JBHMIQ010000033.1, on the reverse strand, counting down.
CGACGGTGCTGACCGCGGCGAACACCCCGGTCCGGGTCTGCGCCGACGGTGTCACCCCGGCGTCGCGCAGGGCCTGGTCGGCACAGGTCACCAACAGCCGCTGCTGCGGATCGAGATAGCGTGCCTCGTCGTCGGTGACGCCGAACCGTTCCGGCTCGAACAGGTCGACGTCGGCCACGTACACCCCTCGGGCCAGCAGCTCGGCGTGCGGGGCGAGGTCGGGCGCGGCCAGGTTCCACCTCGGCCGGCCGGTGCTCAACCGGGGCGCACCGGCGCGTTCCGCCGGAACCTGCCGGCCGGCCAGCAGCGCCTGCCACAGCCCCGACGGGTCGTTGATCGCGCCGGGGAACCGGCAGGCGGTGCCGACCACCGCGATGCCCTGCGTCTCGCGGGCCCGCTGCCGGGCGGCCAGCAGCACGAGCTGCTGTCTGGACAGTTGCTGAAGGGAGGCTATGTAGTCACGCACCGCGGTCAGCCCTCCTGCAGGACGGCGAGTTGCGCGGCGACGTCGTCGTCGCTGAGCGCGGCCACGCCGTCGTCTGGGCGCTGCGGGTCGACCGCCGAACCATCACCGGCCTGCGGTCCGCCGGCAAGCAGACCGTCCAGGTACGCGACGAGCTGGTCCACCGATGGATGGTCGAAGACCATGCCGGTGGGCAGCGCGACGCCGAGCAGTGACTCCAGCACGTTCTTCAGCTCGACAGCGGCCAGTGAGTCCAGTCCGAGCTCGGCGAACCGGGTGTCCGGGCCGATGTCGTCCGCGCCGTCGAAATGCAGTGCGGTGGCAAGCCGGCTACGGACCAGCAGGCTGAGCGCGGCGATCCGTTCCGAGCGGGGCAGCCCGACAACCTGGTCGACCTGGAAGCCGGTGTCGGCCTCGGTGGCGCCCCGGGCGACCCGCTCGTACAGCGGGTTCGGCAGCGGCCGGCTGCCGGCCAGCCGGTCGAAGTCGAACTCGCCGACCATCACCGGCGTGGTCGGCGCGGTCAGCAGGCGGGCCAGCGCCCCGGTGCCCTGCGCCGGGCGGAGGAATCGCATGCCCTGCGCCTCGATGCCGCGGGCCAGTCGCGCGTCCAGCCCGGCCGCCATGCCGACCTCGCCCCACGGCCCCCAGTTGATGCTCGTCCCCGGTCGGCCCTGACGGCCGCGCAGGTCCATCAGGGCGTCGATGAACGCGTTGCCGGCGGCGTAGTTGGCCTGGGCTGCGCTGCCGAGCACCGAGGCGACGGACGAGTAGCCGATGAAAAAGTCCAGCTCCGGTTCGGCCTCGAAGGTGTGGTGCAGCAGCCAGCTGCCGTACACCTTGGGGCCGAACACGGTGGCCACGTCGGACCAGGTCATCCGGGCCACCGGCCGGTCGACGAGGACACCGGCGGCGTGCAGGATCCCGCCGACCGGGTGCCGCGCTGCGCGCAGTGCGGCGGCCAGCCGGGTCACGTCGGCCGGGTCGGCCAGGTCGCACCGGTGCGCGGTCAGCCTCGCCCGCCCGCCGAGCCGTTCGGCGAGCTCGGCCAGTTCGGCGTCGGGCACCTCGCGGCGGCCGACCAGCGCCAGGTGCCGGGCACCGAGCGCGATCAGCTTGCGGGCGGTGAGCAGGCCGAGCGCGCCGAACCCGCCGGTGATCAGGTACGTGCGGTCCGGCCGGACCGGGCCGTGCGCCGGGGCCGGCGGTCGTGGCCCGGGCAGGACGAGCACCAGTTTGCCGACGTTGCCGCCCCGGCTGAGCAGGCTGAACGCCTCCTCGACCTCGTCCAGCTCGTACCGGGTGGTGGGCAGCGGTCGCAGTTCGCCCCGGGCCAGCCGGTCGGCGAGGTCGGTGAGGATGCCGTGGTTGATCTGGCGCAGCCGCTCCGGGGCGAACTCGCTCAGGTCGAAGTGGTGGTACGCCACGTCGGGCCGTACCGCCCGGACCTGTTCGGCGGTCCACGCACCGAGCTTGCCGAGCTCGACGAACCGCCCGCCCGCGGCGAGGACCCGGATGCCCTCCGGGATGTACTCCTTGTTCAGGCTGTTCAGCACGATGTCGACGCCGGCCCCGCCGGTGGCGGCCAGCACCTCGTCAGCGAAGTCGAGGGTGCGGGAATTGAAAACGGCCACCGCACCCTGGCCGTGCAACAGGTCGTGCTTGTGCGGGCTGGCCGTCGCGTACACCTGCGCACCGGCGAGCCGGGCAAGCTGCATCGCGGCCTGCCCGACACCGCCGGCCGCGGCGTGGATCAGCACCCGGTCACCGGCTTTCATCCCGGCTAGTTCGTGCAGCGCGTAGTGCGCGGTGACGTACGCGGTCGGGATCCCCGCCGCTTCGGCGTAGTCCAGGTTGTCCGGCTTGCCGACGGCCAGCTCCGACGACACGGTGACCCGGCGACGCAGGCAGCCGAGGTGACTGATCATCACCGCGTCGCCGACCGCGAACCGTGCCTGCGGTCCGGCCGCGACGACGGTGCCGGCGCCTTCGAAGCCGAGCGGCAGCGGCTGGTACGGCGTACCGGTGGTGTCGGCGTGCTGGCGGAGCAGACCGAGTGCGTTCAGCACGTCCTTGAAGTTGAGGCCGGCGGCGTGCATCCGTACCTGGATCTCGTCGCCGACCGGGGCGGGGTCGTCGGTGGGCACCATCCGCAGACCGGCGAGCCCCTCGGACTCCCGGGCGGCGAGTTCGGTGTTTCCGTCGCCGGGCATATCTGCCGGTACCGGCAGGATCCGGCGAACGTGCCGTCCGCCGGCCCGGTACGCGACCTGATACTCGTCGGATCCGGCGAGCAGTTCGTCGAGCAGGGCCGGTCCGGCCGGGGCGTCCGGCGGCAGGTCCAGCAGGGTCACCCGGTACGCGGGGTGTTCTGTCCACAGCGACAGCCCGAACCCCCACACGGTGGCGGCGGGCAACTGCCGGTCGGTCACCGGGTCGTCGGGCAGTTGCTGCGCGCCGCTGGTCACCAGCCACAACCGCTGGTCACGTCCGAAGCCGGCCCGGTCCAGCCCGGCCAGCAGGTGCAGCAGGCCGGACAGGTTGTGTTCGGTTTCCCGGCGCAACCGGTCGAGGTCCAGCGGGCCGTCCTCGGCCTGCCAGAACCAGCAGACGTCGGTCGGCTGCTCGGCGAGTATCGCGACGGCCCGGTCGGCGTCCGGGGCCACGGTGACCGTCACCCCGGCCGGCACAGTACGGCCGTCTCCCGGCGCGGCGCCGACGGCAGGTGCGACGCCCTCGTCTGGTCCGGCGGCGCCGACGAGCAGGATCCGCCGGTCGACCTCGGTCGGCCGGCGGGGCAACGACCGCTTCAGCCACCGGGCCTGGTGGAACAGGCCGCGCGCGTCGTCGCGGGTCCGGGTGACGCGACGAAACGCCAGTCCACGGACGACGAACACCGGCTGGTCGCCGTCGAACATGGCCAGGTCGGCGGTGAACTCGCCGTCGCGAGCCTGCTCCACGCCGGTACGGCGGACCAGCCCGCGCAGCCGCTCGCCCTTGGGTTTGCGCAGCAGCCGCAGCGACCGAAACCGCACCGGCAGGTACGTCTGTCCGTCGTCGATCAGCGGACCGAGCGACTGGATCACGTTGTCGAGTACGGCCGGCGGCAAATGGTCCAGCGCACCCGTGTCCCAGCCCTGGATGGCCGAGACCGCGGTCGCCTCGTCCAGCCGACCGATCGACTCGATCCGCTGGAACGACGGGCCGTACTCCAGGCCCAGCTCGGCGTACTCGGCGTAGAGGTCGGCGCCGGGCCGGTCGGCCGCCGGGTAGCCGGCGGCGGCGTGCACCTCGGCCATCCGCGAGCCGGCCTCGACCAGTTCGTCGGATGGCGGGCCGGCGGCGGCGATGGTGGCGGTGGCGTGGCAGCGTCGTAGGCCGTGGTCGGCAGCGCTCGGCTCGGTGCTGACGATCTCCACCGTGGCACCGCCGGTCGGCTCGCCGCGCAGCCGCAGCCGCAGCTCGACCGGGCGTTCGTGGTCGAGCAGCAGCGGCTCGCGGATGTCGACGTCGAGCAACGGCCGGCTGGTCTCGCCGTACACCGCGTCCTGCGCGGCCAGCAGCATCTCCACGTACCCGGCGGCCGGGAACACCGGCTGACCGAGGATCACATGGTCGGCCAGGTACGCCGGCTGGTCCGGTCCGATCCGGGTGGCGAACTCGCGGATTCCGGCGGCCCGCTGATCCGGGGTCGACACCTCGGGGCCGAGCAGCGGCGGATGGGCCCGGGCCGGCTCCGTTGGGGTCGCCGCCCGCAGGTGCCGTTCACCGGTGATCGGCAGCCAGTAGCGGCGCCGGTCGAAGCCGTACGTCGGCAGGTCGGTCCGCTGACCGGGCGCGCCCCGGCGGACCTGCGCCCAGGCGACCGGCAGGCCGGCGGCGTATCCGGCGGCCACCGCGCCGAGCAGCGTCTCACCGGTGTCGTCTGCGGCGCGCATACTGGGCAGCCAGACGTGGTCGGCGGCCCGGCGCACCCCGCGTCGGCCCAGGCCGATCAGGGTCGGTGCTGGTCCGACCTCAACGAAGGTGTGCGTCCCGCGCTGCTCGATGGCCCGGATTCCGGCGGCGAACCGGACCGGTTCGGCGATGTGCCGGACCCAGTAGTCGGCCGTGGTCAGGGCGGCGTGGTCGGCCACCTCGCCGGTCAGGTTGGAGATCAGCGGCAGCGACAGCGGACCGAACCGGATGTCGGCGATGGCGTCGCGGAACTCCTCGGCCACCTCTGCCATCAGCGGCGAGTGGAACGCGTGCGACACCGGCAGCGCGCGGACCGAGATGCCCCGCTCGGCCAGGGCGGCGGTGAGCTTGGTGAGGGATTCCCGACCACCGGACACCACGCACTGGTCGAGTGCGTTGAAGGCGGCGAAGCCAAGATCCGGATGACTGGTCAGCAGGTCGGCGACCTCTTCGGCCGGCCGGGACACCGACACCATGCCGCCGGGCGCGGTGACCGCCTGCATCAGCCGGGCCCGGACCGCCACCAGCCGGACCGCGTCCGGCAGGCTGAACAGGCCGGCCACGGTGGCTGCGACGATCTCGCCGACGCTGTGCCCGATCAGGATGTCCGGCTGCACGCCCCAGGAGCGCCAGAGTCCGGCGGCGGCGTATTCCAGGGCGAACAGCGCCGGTTGGGTGTAGCGGGTCTCGTGCAGCTCGGCCGGATCCTTGCCGTGCCCGGCGATGACCTCCAGGATGGACCGGTCGAGGTACGGCGCGAACAGCTCGTCGCACTCGTGCAGCAGCCCGGCGAAGAGCGGGAACCGCGCGGCCAGCGCGGTTCCCATGCCGACGTACTGGGAACCCTGGCCGGTGAACAGGAACGCGACGTTCCCCGGGCGTGGCTGGTCCCGGCCACCGTCGGCGGCAGACAGCCACTGGTCGATCCGGCCAGCCAGATCCGGCCGGTCGTGTACCACGGCGGCCAGCCTGACCGGGAAGTGTGCCCGGCCGGTGGTCGCGGTGTGGCAGATGTCGGCGAGCAGCTGCTCCGGGTGGGCGGCGAGGTGGTCGCGGTAGCGTTCCAGCTGGTTGCGCAGCGCCCGGTCGCTGCGGGCGGAGATCGCGAAGACCTGCGGCGGGCCGGCCGCCAGCTCCGGTTCGGTGGCCGCAACGGGTGGTGCCTGCTCCAGCACGGCCGAGGCGATCGTGCCGGCGAAACCGAACGAGTTGACCACCCCTCGGCGGGCGCCGGCCGGCCACTGCCGCAACCCGTCCGGCACGGTGACCGGGGCGTCCTGCCACGGAATGTGTCGGGACGGCCGGTCCAGGTGCAGGTGCGGGTAGATCTCGTCGTGATGCAGCTGCAGCGCGGTCTTGATCACGCCGGCGATCCCGGCGGCGGCCTCGGCGTGCCCGATGTTGGTCTTCAACGAGCCCACCACCAGCGGATCGGCCCGCAGCCCGTCGGCGAACACGGCACGGATCGCGCCCATCTCGATCGGGTCGCCCAACGAGGTGCCGGTGCCGTGCGCCTCGATGTAGCCGATGTCCGCCGGTTCGACCATGGCGGCGGCCAGCGCGGACCGGATGACCATCTCCTGCGCGGACCCGTTGGGCACGGTCAGGCCGCCGCTCTCGCCGTCCTGGCGCACCGCCGACCCGCGTACCAGCGCCAGCACCCGGTCGCCGTCGCGGCGCGCGTCGGACAGCCGTTTGAGGACCACCATCCCGCAAGCCTCGCTACGGCTGTAGCCGTCGGCACCGTCGTCGAACGTCTTGCACAAGCCGTCCGGGGAGAGCATGCCGGCCTGGGTGAAGACGATGTGGTTGCGCGGATGGTGGATCGAGTTCACCCCGCCGACCAGAGCGATGCCGCATTCGCGGCGGCGCAGCCCGGTCACCGCCAGGTGCAGGGCGACCAGCGACGCCGAGCAGGCGGTGTCGACCGCCAGGCTCGGTCCGCGCCAGCCGAGGAAGTACGACAGCCGTCCGGGTACGACGCTGTGCGCGGTGCCGGTTCCGACGTACCCGTCGAGTTCCTCGTACCGCAGCGCCTCGACCTCCAACGTGTAGTCGACGCAGCTGACACCGACGTACACGCCACCGTCACCGCCGCGCAGCCCGGTCGGGTCGATGCCGGCGTGCTCCAGTGCCTCCCACCCCGTCTCCAGCACCAGCCGCTGCTGCGGGTCCATGTACTGGGCCTCTTTGGGGGAGATGTTGAAGAACCGGGGATCGAACTGGTCGTACCCTGACACGAAGCCGCCGGCCCGGGTCCGGACCTTGCCGGGTCCGCCTTCGGCGGAGCTGTACGCGTCGACGTCCCAGCGGTCCGCCGGGATGGGAACCGTGCCGGAGCCGCCGCGGCGTAGGAATTCGGCGAACCCGGCCGGGGTGTCGTTGTCGCCGGGCATCCGCAGCCCGATGCCGACGATCGCGATCGGCTCGTACTTCTCCAGCAGCAGCTCGCGTAGCAGCGCCTGCTGGTCGGTTGCCGACCGGAAATCAGTCTGCACAGCGGCCGCCGGTCGATCCGGCGGCGCGCCGGCACCGGCGGGACCGTCGGGGTCGGCGAACAGCTCCGGCAGGTCGACGACCAGGTTGTCCAACAGGTCCGCCACGGTGGGATGGCTGAACAGCGAGACGGCCTCCACCGCCCGGCCGAGACGCCGTTCCAGACGCTGCTTGATCTCGGTGACGCCGAGCGAGGTCAGGCCCAGCTCGAAGTAGTTGGCGTCGACCGGCAACTCGTCGTCGGCGGACATCAGCAGGGTGGTACGGAATTCGGCGAGCACCTCGGCGCGCAGCACCGCCCAACGTTCGAAGGGCGGTACGGCACGCAGCCGCTCGACCAGGTCTGCAGCCACGGGGTTCCTCCGCGTCATTGTCCGGTCGGGGGTGGATTGGCGATGGCGACCCGGACTTCGCCGGAACAGGTGCCGCCGCGCTCGTCCCAGTAACGGCACCGGGTGTGCAGCACCAGCAGCGGATCCCGTAGGTCGCTCCCGCCCCATTCGGCGATCTCGACGATCTCCAGCTCGCCGGAGAACCGCCGCCCACGCATCGCCCGCCGGAACGTGCTCTGGAAGTTGGTGATGAGGAAGTCGGCGAGCTGCCGCTGCCAGTAGTCGTCCATGGTCCAGTGTGTGAACGGGCGGACAGCCTTGTCCCGCACCGCCTTGGCGACCGTGTAGTAGAGCATCTGGTTGTAGCAGATGTTGAACTCGACCGAGTTGAAGTGGCCGGTGTCGTCGATGTAGCACGACTCCGGGATCTCGAACCCGCAGTTGGCCGTCAGCAGCCCGCCGTCGACCGGCTCACCGTGCACGGTGAGCTCGGCCGACAGCAGGTACTTGCAGTTCGGCCGGTACGGCCGCAGCACCAGCGCGAGCAACTCCGGATCGTTCGGGTACGCGGCCGCGGCGGCGGGTACGCGGTGACTGGTCTGCACGTGGTCTCCGGTCGTGGCGAATGTGGATCAGACGGTGACCGGCAGCGACCGGGGCACCCGGATCAACCAGGAGGGACGCCACTCGATCTGCTCCGTCGGCGCCGCGCAGGTCAGGTTCGGGAAGCGCCGGACCAGCTCGCCGAGGGCGATGCGCAGTTCGTGCCGGGCGAGTTCCTTGCCCGGGCAGTGGTGCGGGCCGCGGCCGAATCCGAGCTGCTGAATCTGCTCGCGGTCGAGGACGATCTCGTCGGGATCGTCGTAGCGCAGCGGGTCCCGGTTGGCCGCGCCCAGCGAGATGATCACGGTATCGCCGGCGGGGATGTTGGTGCCGGCGATGGTCACGTCCTCGAGAGCGAACCGGCGGATACCGCTGTGGGTCGACCCGTCGAAACGCATCAGTTCCTCGACGCCGTTGACGATCAGCCCGGGGTCGTTGCGCAGCTCCTCGGCCTTGTCCGGGTAGTTGATCAAGGCGAGGGTGGAGGCGCCGATCTGCCCCACGGTGGTGTCGTATCCGCCGAGCAGCAGGAAGAACGTCATCCCGGTCATCTCCTGCTCGGTGAGCGGCTCACCCTCGGTGTCCTTTGCGTTGAGCCAGTAGGAGATGAGATCGTCGGCGGGCTCCCGCTTCTTGAGCTCGATCAGTTCCAGCACGAACTGGAGCAACTGGCCGGCGGCGGCTCGGCCGGCGGCGGGATCGTCGCCGAGCATGGCGTCGCTCCACTCCCGGAAGTTGGCCCGGTTCCGCTCCGGTACCCCGAGGATGTCGCTGGTCATGGTGATCGGCAGTGGGGCGGCGAGGCCGGACATGATGTCCCCGCCGCCGTTGCGCTCGAACTCGTCCAGCAGGTCGTCGACGACCTGCTGGATACGCGGCACCATCGCCTCGACCCGTTTGGGGGTGAAGGCGAAGTTCATGAAGCGTCGGAGCCGGGTGTGGATGTCCCCGTCCTCCATGTGCAGGTTGCCGAACCGGACGACCTCGGGTAGCAGATCGTTCTCGTACTCCGGTCCGGCGTGCCGGCGATTACGCACCAGCCGGCGGTCCTTGAGCGCCTCACTGGCCTCCTCGTAGCGGGTGATCAGCCAGATCTTGCTGTTGTCCGGCAGGCAGACCCGGTGGACCGGACCCTCGCTGTGCAGTCCCCGGTAGACGGGGTACGGATCGGTGTGGAAGTCGGAGTCGAACGGTGTCGGCAGGTTGTGCACCGGACAGCGGGAAACCATGGCGGCCTTTCGTTCGGGAAAGCCGGTCGTTCGGGACAGCCGGCGGGGCAGTGGTGGGATCAGCGGGCGACGCCGTCGTGGAACGGGTGGTCGTCGTGCACCGTGACCCGGTACGACACGGTCGGTTCCGGGGTGGTGGTGTGCAGTGCCCGGTGGATCAGCGACCGGTTGTCCCAGATCAGCAGGTCGCCCCGCTCGGGGATCTGCAGGTGGATGTTCGGGTGGCTGAAGTTCGGATCGAGCTGGCCGGTCTCCTCGAACACCCGCTGCAGCAACGTGCCGTCGTCACCTTCGATCGCGTAGGTGAATCCCTCACTGTTGTAGAGGACGTCCTCGCCGGTGACCGGGTGCCGGAAGACCGTGGGGTGACTGACGCCCGGGGTCTTCGCCTCGACCTCCTCGATCACCTCGCCGAGCGGCCGGTACACGTCGGAGGGCCGGATCTTGAAGAACCGCCGGACGCTGTGCCGGGACCGGGTGCCGGACAGCGCCTGCCGCAGGTCCTCCGGCAGGCGGGCGTACGCCTCACCCATGTCGATGTAGTAGGTGCCGCGGTTCCTGGTCGGGATGACCTGCGGGTAGATCAGCGTGATGCCGAACGGCTTGGGCATGAACTGGTAGTCGGCGTGCCAGAACTTCCCGGTCTTCGGCACCCCGATCTGCTTGTCTCCCTCGCTGACGTTCGAGGAGACGAAGATTTCCCGCTCCTCGGGGTGGTGGTACATCGGCTCGTAGTAGGTCTCTGGCTGGCCGAGCCGGCGGCCGAGCGCGACGAACTCGCTCGGCGACAGGCTCTGGTTCTTCAGCACGACAATTTTTTTCTCGTAGACGAGCCTCTTGATGGTCGCGACGTCGTCGGCTGACGATTTGGAGACCTCGAAACCGGTGACCGTGACACCTATCCGCCCGCCACTGGGTTCGGACACGAGCATGGACAGCCTCCTACGGCTTGCGTTAACATGGCCAGGCCCTCGCATTCTGCGGCCATCGTATCCCGGGCCACTAAAACCGCGATTAAGAGATGATTAATAATCATCTATTATCTATCGGCTCACGCAGCACGTTTCATCAGGTAGGACGCGGGCACGGACCGGAGCGACCTCGACCCGCACGGCCCGCCGGCCAGGAGACGGCAGAGAGCCCACCCTGGCTCACGCTGGCGCAACCGGGCCACCCCAGGCCAGCTGGCATGCAGCACCATCGCGACAGCCGATCGACGCGGGTCGGAGACCCGCTGGACACCGGTCGGACCGGCCACGCAGCGCGGTGATGTCAGCCAATGGACAGAATGGCGAAGTATGGACACGTTGACCGAGAATTAACACCTTTGCGCATCGCTGGACATCGGTCAAGATAGATGTTGTACATCGACCTGCTGTGGTGGCGGTGGTAGCCTGGGGCGGGCACATACGGGGGCCCGAGGGCTCGGCGACCCAATCACAACAACGATTCGGAACAGCAGACCTCAGTGCGTCAGTTTTCCACCGTGGCGCCGCCCTGATTCATTTCTTCGCGAAGGCAGCTGTCATGAAACTCTGCATTCTCGGACCGCTGCGACTGGAGACATCTGACGGAGTCGTGATGACCCCGCAGGCGTTGAAGGTCCGCTCTCTACTAGCGTACCTGGCCGTACACTCCGGCCGGACTGTGTCCACCGACCAGCTGATCGACACCATCTGGGCCGGCGACCCGCCACGCACCGCGCTCACCGCACTGCACGTCTACGTCTGCCGGTTGCGTCAGCACCTCAAGGCGGCCGGGTTGGCGTCCGACGATCTCGCCACCCGTCCACCCGGCTACCTGCTCAACCTGAACCAGTACGCCTTCGACCTGCGAACGTTCGACGAGCTGACTACCCGGGCCCAGCAGGCGGAGTCGATCGGCGACCTGCCCGGCAGCGCCACCCTGCTCGGCGAGGCGCTCGCCCTGTGGCAGGGCCCGCCCCTCGCCGACCTGCGGGACCTGCCGGTGCTTGCCGCGACCGCGCACGTGATCACCGAGCGGCGGGTCGCCACCCAGGAACGCTACTTCGAGACCGCGCTCATACTGCGCCGGCACGGGTACGTCGTCGCCGACCTCTACCGGTCCGTCGGTGAATACCCGATGTCCGAACGGCTGCACTACCTGCTCATGCTCGCCCTGTACCGGAGTGGCCGGACTGCCGAGTCACTGATGGTCTACAACCGGCTGCGGGCCAACCTCGTCGAAGGTCTCGGCCTGGAGCCGAACCTGCTGGTGCAACGACTCCACCGGGCGATCCTGGACCGCCGGGAATGGCTCGACGACCCGTCGTACCTGCACGCGTCCTGACAGGGATCCGCACGCGTTCTGACTCCGGCGGACGGCTACCTGCGGCCCCGACGACGGGACCGGGCCAGCCGGAGCAGGCCGGCACCGGCCAGTAGCACGATCAGGACCGTGGCCAGGACGGCCGCCCCCGCCTGGTCGAGCGTGGCGGCCAGCCACCGCTGGACCTGGCCGGCACCGTCGATCAGCGGGTCCCCGCCCGACCCGCCGCGCAGCAGCCGGATCTCGTACCAGCCGTACCAGGCGACGTAACCGCCGGCGGCCACCAGCAACGCGCCGCCGACGCGGGACAGCAGCGGAGCCGCGCGGCGTACCCGCCGCAGCAGCCCGTCGCGGGCCAGCGCGACGGTGACGGCCGCGACCGCGACGGTCAGCCCCATACCGGCGGCGTACGCCACGAACAGGGCCACTCCGGAGGCGACCGAACCGGCGCGGAAGCTGGCCGCCACGATCGCCAGAAATGGAGCGATCGTGCAGGACAGCGACGCGGCGGCGTATGCCATCCCGAACGCCACCATGGACAGTAGTGACCGGCTGGTGGCCGGGGCACGGGACGGCATCATGCCGATGCCGGGCAGCTGCCGGCCGGCCAGCAGCACCCCGCCGAGCCCGATCAGCAGCAGCCCGATGCCGATGGTCAGCCACGGCAGGTGGCGCTGCACCGCCCCGGCTGCCGGCGCCACGACCAGGCCGAACACCCCGAAGACGACGACGAACCCGGTGGTCATCGCCGCCGTCGTGGTCAGTGCCCGACCGACGGCGGCCCCCCGACCGGTGGCGGCCGCGTCGTCGCCACTCACCAGGAAGGAGAGGTACGCGGGCAGCAGCGCGAACCCGCATGGGTTGACCGCGGCGAGGGTGCCTGCCGCCAGGGCGAGTGCGAGGGGTGCGTCGGTCATCGGATTGGGTGGCGGAGGTCGGCTAGCCGGCGATCAGCCGGTCGAGCATGCCGGGTAGCGCGTCGACGTCGACATGCCCCTTGTCGACGACTTCGCCATCGGCGTCGAGGACGACGAAGGTGCTCTGCGCGGTGATCTCGAAGTGCCGCCACACCGCGCCCTGCTCGTCGGCCAGTTGCGGAAAGCCGGACAGCTCGGCCAGCTCGACGAAGTCGTGCATGGCCGGCACCCCGTCGAGCCCGGCCACGCCAACCACGCCTGCGGTGTCGGCGTAGTCGGCGGCCAACGAGTTGACTCGGGCGGCCTGGCCGAGACAGGTGGGACACCACGGTGCCCAGAACCACAGCACCGCCGGTTTCCCGGCCAGGCTGCGCCCGTCGAAGGTGTCACCGGCCAGGGTGTCTGCGGTGAAGGCATAGCTGGCGCTGACACCGCCACCGTCGGTACCGGCACCATTGTCGGTGTCTGCGCCGGTTTCGGGGTCAGTGTCCCCGGCTGGTGTGCTGGTACCGGTCCCGCCGGACGGCGGCGTGCCGTCCCCGTCAGCCGAAGTGCCGCAGCCGGCCAACGCCACCGAGCCGGCGACGACGAGGCTGATGATCATCGACCGCATCCGCATCATGTCTGCTCCGTCCCGCCATCCGCCGTCCGACGATTGTCCGGTAACCGTACCTGCCCGCCGGCTCATTTTCCGCAGATACCCCCTGGGGGTTGCTAGCCTACGAGGATGACCAGCCAGACCACCCGCGGCTACACCGCGTCCAAGGACCAGCTCCAGGCTCGGCTGCGCCGCATCGAGGGACAGGTGCGCGGCATCGAGCGGATGGTCGACGACGACCGGTACTGCATCGACGTGCTGACCCAGATCTCCGCCATCCAGGCAGCTCTGGACAAGGTCGCCCTCGGCCTGTTGGACGGGCACGCCCGGCACTGTATGCAGGAGGGCTCCGCCGAGGGCCGGGCGGACGAAATGGCCGCCGAGATGATGGCGGCGGTCGGTCGGCTGATGAAGCGAGGTTGACCTCGTCACACCCGCTGCCCAACCCGTGACGATCTACCCCCTAGGGGTATGGTAGGTCCCGCCATCACCGCAGGCGAGGAGGACGGCATGAGCAGCACCAGAGCGGGCCGGGCCACGACGGCGACCCGGATCGAGCTGAGCATCAGTGGGATGACCTGCTCGTCCTGTGCGGCAAGGATCGAGAAGAAGCTCAACCGGATCGACGGGGTGACCGCGACGGTGAACTTCGCCACCGAGAAGGCCAGCGTCACCGTCGAGAGTCCGACCGTGACCGCCGGTGAGCTGGTCGACGTCGTACGCCGTACCGGCTACACCGCCCGGCTGCCCGCTCCGCCGCCGACGGATCGGGACGCCGACGGCTCGGCGGGCACCGACCGGCCAGCCGTCTCCGACGACCTCCGTTCGCTGCGTACCCGGCTCTGGGTCGCACTGGCGCTCAGCGTGCCGGTGGTGGCCCTGGCGATGGTGCCCGCCTGGCAGTTCACCTACTGGCAGTGGGTCAGCCTGGCGCTGACCGTCCCGGTGGTGCTCTACGGCGGCCTGCCGTTCCACCGGGCCGCCTGGACGAATCTGCGGCACGGCGCGGCGACCATGGACACCCTGGTGTCGATGGGGACCCTCGCCGCCCTCGGCTGGTCGCTGTGGGCGCTGTTCTTCGGCACCGCCGGCACCCCCGGCATGACCCACCCGTTCAGCCTGTCCGTCGACCGGGGCATGGCCGCCGCCAACATCTATCTTGAGGTCGCCGCCGGGGTGACCGTTTTCATCCTGCTCGGCCGCTACTTCGAGAGCCGGGCCAAGCGCCGGGCCGGCGCGGCGCTGCGGGCCCTGCTCGAACTGGGTGCCCGGGATGTCGCCGTGCTGCGCGACGGCGCGGAGAGCCGGATTCCGGTCGACCAGCTCGCGGTGGGTGACCGGTTCGTCGTCCGGCCCGGCGAGAAGATCGCCACCGACGGTGTGGTGACCGAGGGCTCCTCGGCGGTCGACGCCAGCATGGTCACCGGCGAGTCCGTGCCGGTCGAGGTCGCTCCCGGTGACCCGGTGGTCGGCGCCACCGTCAACGCCGGCGGCCGCCTGGTGGTGACGGCCACCCGGGTCGGCGCCGAGACCCAGCTCGCCCAGATGGCCCGGCTGGTGGAGCAGGCGCAGGCCGGCAAGGCGGCGGCGCAGCGGCTGGCCGACCGGATCTCCGGCGTCTTCGTGCCGATCGTCATCGCGCTCGCCGTCGGCACCCTCGGCTACTGGCTCGCCACCGGGGGCGGGGCCACCGTGGCGTTCACCGCCGCAGTCGCCGTACTGATCATCGCCTGCCCCTGCGCGCTCGGCCTGGCCACCCCGACGGCGCTGCTGGTCGGCACCGGGCGCGGCGCCCAGCTCGGCGTGCTGATCAGAGGCCCGGAGGTGCTGGAGTCCACCCGCCGGGTGGACACCGTGCTGCTGGACAAGACCGGCACGGTCACCACCGGCACCATGACGCTGGTCGACGTGCTGGTCGACGGCACCGACCCAGATCCCGACGAACTGCTCCGGCTGGCCGGTGCGGTCGAGGCCGGATCGGAGCATCCGATCGGCCGGGCGGTCGCCGGGGCCGCCGCCGAACGGGTCGGGCCGCTACCGCCGGTGACCGACTTCGCCGGCCGGCACGGACTGGGCGTACGGGGCACCGTCGACGGACGTACCGTGCTGGTCGGTCGGCCGGCGCTGCTGACCGACGAGGGCCTGACCGTGGACGCGGCGCTGGCCGGCAGGATGACCGGCGCCGAGGCCGCCGGCCGGACCGTGGTCATGGTCGGCTGGGACGGTCGGGCCCGGGGCGTGCTGGCCGTCGCCGACCGGGTCAAGCCGACCAGCCGGCCGGCGATCGCCGCGCTGCGTCGGCTCGGGCTCACCCCGGTCCTGCTCACCGGGGACAACGTCACCGTCGCCCGGGCGGTCGCCGCCGAGGTCGGGGTCGACGAGGTGATTGCCGGGGTGTTGCCCGCCGAGAAGGTGGACGCGGTCAAACGGCTGCAGGCCGACGGTCGGGTGGTCGCGATGGTCGGTGACGGGGTGAACGACGCCGCCGCCCTGGCCCAGGCCGATCTCGGCCTGGCGATGGGGACCGGCACCGACGCCGCCATCGAGGCCGCCGATCTCACCCTGGTACGGGGCGACCTGACCGCCGCCGTTGACGCCGTCCGGCTGTCCCGCCGCACCCTGCGGACGATCCAGGGCAACCTGTTCTGGGCGTTCGCCTACAACGTCGCGGCGCTGCCGTTGGCGGCGGCGGGCCTGCTCAACCCGATGATCGCGGGTGCGGCGATGGCGATGTCGTCGGCGTTCGTGGTCGCCAACAGTCTGCGGCTGCGCCGGTTCCGGCCGGTCGTGCTCAGCCGGTGACCAGCTCGTAGCCGGCCTCCTCGACAGCGGCGGCCATCGCCTGGTCGCTGACCGGCTGTTCGCTGGTGACGGTGACCCGGCCGGTGGCCAGGTCGACGTCCACCTCGGTAACCCCGGCGATCCCGCCGATCTCGGTGGACACCGAACCGACGCAGTGGCTGCAGGTCATCCCCTGCACGGTGTAGGTGCTGACCGCCATCTGTCTCTCCCTCGCGACTGGTTCCGATCCGACTCGACCGCGAGCTTACCCCTACCGGGAATGCGTATGTTGGCGGATCCGGCACCACCGTCGGCCGGCGACCGGCCAGCGCCCCATAGCCAAAGACCGATCCAGCGGGTAGAAACAGTTCATTCCCCGGCGACTGCATCGCCCTGGTCAACTTCTGGCGGACGTTGTCCAACCTGCCGCTGCGCAGCAACCCGACCGGGCAGGACGAGTGCCGGTCGACGGCGAACTTCGGCGGTGTCCCAGGCGGTGTCGACGCGGCGGGCGGACGTCAGCCGGCCGACACGACCCGGGTCGGCACGCCGGTCTACCTGATCGAGTTCCCGGTCCCGTAGCTGATACCCGGTCCTGCGGCGGGTACCCGGTGCCGAAGCGGGTACCCGCCCGATCAAACGGCCACACCGAGTCGGACAGGTCACCGCGAGGAGGCACGATGTCGGGGAAACGACCAGGCAGCAAGGGGTACGACAACCAGCGCGCCCGGCTACGCAAGGACTTGGAGAACTCGGGTACGGCGAACGACGCGGGTGCCGACGAGCTCGCCAACGAGATTCTGCAGGAGCAGGCTGACCGCCAAGGCGTGCTGCGTACCGAACGGGGTCTCGGCCCGAAAGGGGAACGCCGATCGTCATGAAATAGGTCCAAAAATGCCATGGGATTCGGTCAGTTCCGCATCATGGTGGGGTGAGTGACGGAGGGCGGTCCCGGGTCCAGCCGGCGGCGCCCGGTGCCAAAGTCACCCGGTTGGAGCTCTTCTTTGACCTGGTCTTCGTCTTCGCCTTCATCCACCTGA
Organism: Micromonospora sp. LOL_013; assembly: GCF_048060315.1. Lineage (NCBI taxonomy): Bacteria > Bacillati > Actinomycetota > Actinomycetes > Micromonosporales > Micromonosporaceae > Micromonospora > Micromonospora sp. LOL_013. Next base: position 42,163 of record NZ_JBHMIQ010000033.1, on the reverse strand, counting down.
ACACACTTGTGGCAGAGGACCTCGACGCCTTGGTCCTGTTGGGCTTCATTCTGCTGCTCGCCGCGCTCTGGCTGGCCTGGTCACGGTTCGCCGTCCTCGGCAACAACCTGCGGGCCGACCAGGGCATCATGCCGGTCATCGGTTTTGCGATCATGGCGGCGGTCTTCGTCTCCGTCGCGACCTTGCCCGGCACCGACGACAAGGTCGCGGAGACGCCGCCATCGGCTCCGCTTTCCATCCCCGGGCAACTCGTATTCCCAGCCTGCTATTTCATAATCTGGACGTTGGAGATGGTGGCGCTGCGGCATGCCGCGCGGAACCATCCTTCGTTGCGTGAGATGTGGTGGCGCAGCGCACCAGCGCTGCTCCTCAGTTGCGGGTTGCTGGTGGTGGCCGCGCTCCTGCCGCGACAGTTCACCGGGAATGCCCGGATAACCGCCTTTGTCACATTGTGGGGACTTGCCGTCGCTATCGCCTACGCGGTGGTGATCCGGACCAGGGCCCTCGCCGTCGTCTCGGCCGGGCATTGGGCGGAACGGCACGCCCAGATCGTGCTGATCGCTCTCGGCGAGTCGGTCATCTCGATCGGGATCGGCGCCGAACTTCTGGCAGGAACACCGTTGAGGCTGCCCCTGGTCGCCGGCGTGGTGCTCGGCATCGCGTTGATCTGCGCCCTCTGGTGGTGGTACTTCGACTCCCGCTCTATCGCGGCCGAACATGTGCTGCACCGCACCCACGGCATCACCCGGCTCCGACTAGCCCGCGACGCGTACACCCTGCTGCACTTCCCGATGGTCCTCGGGGTCATTCTGCTGTCCCTGGGCATCAAACAGGTCCTCGCCTACCTGGCCAGCGACACCGGCGACCAGGACCGGGCGGTGCTCGATCCGGTCCACCTGTGGGTGCTGTACGGCGGTGTCGTGCTCTACCTGCTGGCCCTGCTCGCATTCCAGGCGCGGACGGTCCGATCCGTGGATCCGCTCGGCGTGTTGCCCGTCCTGGTCGTCACCGCGCTGCTGCCGATGGCTCCGTTCATGCCGCCGCTCGCCGCGCTCGCCCTGCTCAGCCTGATCGCCGTCGCCGCGGCCGCGGTGGACAACCTACGCGGCGGCAGCCACCGCCGGTCGCTACGCGGCAGCCAGCTCGCCCAACAGCAGGCGTTGGAGAGCGAGGAGACCAACTGGCGCCGACGGCACCAGTGAGCCGTACGGCGCCCGACGCTGTCATTATCGTCTGATGCGCAACCAGGTAGATCTCCTGGTGCGTGGCCGGGGAGGATGACAGCTTTGACACAGGTCGCCGGCGAGCCGGCACGCTGGCGACACCGGACCGGGCGGCTGGGCCGGTCGGCGCTGATCGCGCTCTGCGTCGCCGCCGCGTACGCGCTCGGCTCCGGCTGCGCCTGGCTGCTGTTCCACGCTTCGGCCGTCGGCGCGGTGTTCTTTCCGCCGGCCGGGGTGACCCTCGGCGCGCTGGTGCTGACCCGCCGCCGACACTGGCCGTGGATCCTCGGTGCCGTCGGTCTCACCGAGTTCGGCATCGACCTGTGGCAGGGGATCGGCCCGCCGGTCGCACTCGGCTTCGCGCTGACCAACATCGTCGAACCGCTGGTCGGTGCCGCCGGGCTGCGATGGCTGCGACCGGGCCGGATCGATCTGACCCGGTACCGCGACGCGGCGGCGTTCCTGCTCTACCCGGTGGGCTTCGGCCCGTTGGTCGGCGCGGTGATCGGGGCCACGACCAGCGCGGTCGGCACCGGTGGCGCCTGGTGGCCGGCGATGGGCCGGTTCTGGGCCGGCGACGGGCTCGCGGTGCTCACCCTCGGCGCCGCGCTGGTCGGTCTCGATGCGGTCCGTGGCCGGGTCCGACCGTGGCGGATGGTCCGGGGCGGTACGGCTTTGGCCGGCACCGGAGCGCTGACCGTCATCGGTTTCTGGCCCCGCGAGGTGCCGCTGTCCTATTTGCCGGTGCCGGTACTGCTCGCGGTCGGCTTCCGGGGCCGGGTGGCGACCATCGGGGCCGCCGGGTTCGTGATGGCGTTCGCCGCGAACCTGCTCAGCGCCGCCGGGCACGGGCCGTGGTCGGTGCTGGCGAATCAGCCCCGGCTGGAGGCGGCGTCGCTGCAGGTCTACCTGGCGGTGGTGGTACTCGGCGCCTGGGCGCTGGCGATCGCGGTGGCGGAGCGGGACCGGGCGCAGGCCGAGTCACGTCGTGAAGTGGTTGCTCGCCGACGGCTGCAGGCGCTGCAGGACGTCACCGCCGGGCTGGCCACCGCCGCCACGTCGGACCAGGTGATCCGGGTGCTGGTCGACCGGGGCGTCGGTCTGGTCGCCGACCACGGCGCGGTGGCGCTCACCGATCAGGCCGGCGGCTCGGTCCGCAGCTGGCCGACGGCGACCCTCGCCGAACAGATCGCCGGAGGCTTCGCCACGCTCCCCCTCGACGAGCCGGGCCGATTGCCGGTCGTTGACGTGATCCGGACCAGCCGGCCGGTCCAGCTGCCGACCCGGGCGGCGCTGGACGCGCGCTACCCCGCACTCGCCGATGCCCACGCACGGACCGGCACCCGCAGCCTGCTGGCGGTGCCGGTCAAGGTCGGTGACCGGTGCCTCGGTGCGCTGGCGTTCGCGTTCCGCCGGGACGACGCGATCACCCCGGAGGTGGTTTCGATCGCCCGTACCCTCGCCGAACTCGCTGGTCAGGCCGTCGACCGGGCAGCGATGTACGAATCCGAGCACGCTGCCGCGCACCAGTTGCAACGGGCGTTGCTGCCGCAGATCTCGCCGGACCTGCCGGGCGTCACGGCCGCCGTGTGCTACCGGCCGGCGGAGCACGGCCGCGACGTCGGCGGCGACTGGTACGACGTGTTCGAACTGCCCGGCAACCGGGTGGGTATCGCGGTAGGGGATGTCGTCGGCCACGGGTTGTCGTCGGCGATCACCATGGGCCGGCTGCAACAGTCGCTGCGCTCGGTGGCGCAGACCGGTGCGTCACCGGTGGAGGTGCTGGAGGCACTGGACACTGCCTGCCAGACGATCGACGGGGCCGATTTCGCGACCGTCGGGTACGCCGAGTACAGCCCCACCGACCGGATACTCAGCTACGCCTGCGCCGGTCACCTGCCGCCGCTGCTGGTGGCCGGCGGGACCAGCCGCTACCTGACCGACGCCCGGTCGCTACCGCTCCGGCTGACCGCGCAGCCACGGACCCAGGCCCAGACCGCGGTCCCCGACTCGGCGATGCTGGTCTGGTATTCCGACGGCCTAGTCGAGCGGCGCGGCCAGGTGATCGACGCCGGGTTGGACCGGCTCGGCCGGGCCGCTGCCGGGTTGTCCGGCACCGAGCCGCAGGTCTGGTGCGACCGGCTGTTGGACGCGATGACCGACGGCCAGATAATCACCGACGACACGGTGGTGGCCTGCGTCCACCTGGACGGGCTGCCCACCGGCACGGACGGCTCCCCGGTGCTGCGGCTGACCCTGTCCTCCCCCGCTGACCTGTCCGCCGCGCGCCGGGCGCTGCGGGACTGGTCCGCCGGCAACGACCTGACGCCGGATCAGGTCGACGCGCTGTTGGCCACCTGCAACGAGGCCCTGATCAACTCGTTGGAGCACGCCTACCACGGGCGTCCGGGTGGCCCGGTCGCGTTGCGGGTGATGCTGCTGGACCGGCAGCAGGTCCGGGTCGAGGTCACCGACCGGGGGCATTGGCGGGGACACTCGCACGACGGGTCCGACCGGGGGCGCGGGCTCGACCTGATCAACCGGATGGCCCGCCGGCTGGTGCTCGACCTTTCCGGCGCCGGTACCCGGGTCACCATCACCCTGCCGGGGCGGTAGCCGGTGCCGTCCCGGCTGGTCGACCACCGGGGCGGGTGGTCGACCGGCCGGGACGGTGGTCAGCCCCGGATCGCCTGGCGAATCCAGTCGGCGATGTTGTCGACCCGCGACGTCGTCTCGACGTCGGAGTGCGGGCAGTCCGGGCCGAAGCTCTCCACCGACACCAGCGCCGGACCGCGGCGACCCCGCTCGACGAAATACGGGGCACCGGAGTCGTACGGGCAGGCGCTGGTGTCCGGGTGCGGGTACCGGCCGGTCACGCCGATGGTCGAGTCGGCGACCTCGGTGACGGCGAACAGCCCGGTGCGCAGCACGGTCGACGGCACCGGGTCGACCGAGTTGTCGGCGCCGTATCCGGTGAGCCGGACGATTGCGCCGACCTGCGGCGGCCGGTGGGCCAGGGCGATCGGCTTGATGCCGCGTACCGGCTGGTCCAGCTTTGCCAGCGCCAGGTCGTTGGTGGACGACTGGCGTACCGCGATCACGGTGGCGGCCTGGCCGCCGTCGCCGGTGAGGTCCGCCCGGCCGACGGTCGCGGTGGTCAGGTCGGCGACCGGGCGGTCGACCCGTACCCCGTCGAAGGTCCGGAAGCAGTGCCCGGCGGTGACCACCCACTGCGGGTGGATCAGGGCCCCGGAGCAGGCGCTGTTGCGGCGGCCACCGTCGGCCGTCGGGATGCCGGTCATCGTCAGCTTCACCGAGAACTGGTACTTGCCGTCGGGGACGATCGTGCCGTTGGCGACGGCACCGGCCGGCCCGGCGGTGGCCAGGCCGAGGCCGGCCGTCACGGCCAGCGCGAGCGCCGCCGTGGCCAGGCGGGAGGCGAGGGTACGGGACACAGTTGGTTCCTTGTCGGATGGCCGCACCGGACGACCGGGTCGCAGGCTGGGCGGTACCGGTGCCGGCGGGCAGCGGACGTTGGACGTTGGACGTCTCGACGCTAGGTCGACCCGCTGACCATCGGACATGGACTTTTCCCTACATCTACCCGCCCGGCCCCGGTGGCGGTACCGGCTCACCGGCAGTCCGTCACCGCACGGAACCTCAGCTGCACGCGCGGTAGACGTAGTCGGCCCGGTTGCGGTGCGGCGACACGTCGGGCACGGTCCGGCGGGCCGTGTCGACCACAAAGAGTTTGGTGTCGGTCGAGCCGGTCTCGTCGAGGAAGGTGGTGCTGCCGTAGTTGAGGTTGTAGTGCACGGACTCGGTCCGGTTGCGCCACCCCCAGCGGCCGAGGTCCTGCCATCCGCAGTCGCTGAGCCGGCCCCGAGGATAGGTGTAGTTGGTGCCGTCGTAGAAGCAGAACCAGCCGCCGGGGCAGTCCGGACCGGCGAGCGGCCCGGCTTCGGCGGTGCGGACCACACTGACGATGAACATCCCGCCGGAGTAGGCGATGTCGGTCTCGTCGATCTGGGTGCCGCCGGGGTGGGCCGCCAGGTAGGCGTCCATCTGCGACTGAACGGCGGTGGGACCGGCCGCGGCGACGCCGGGCTGCAGGCCGGTGGCCAGCACGGCGACGGCCAGCACGGCGGGCACCAACCGCCGGCTCAGGTGTGGGGTCCGGCGACGGATCCGAGTGCGTGGCGTCATGGCGGGCTCCAGTTGCTCCGGGTGGCGTCCAGAAGTGGGTTGGGCGTACCGACAAGGTCGCCGTCACCCTCAGTGCCCAGTTAGGAACTTCTCAACAACACGACACCGCCGACGGTAGCCAATCGACCGACGAGATCGCCATATCTACGTCGATGGATAGGTGGACACGATCGCGCCTCTCCGACCCGGGCTGAGCTGCAACTTTCGGCCAGCAACTGCCACCTCGCAAAGCGCGACTTTCTCGTGTTCCACATCCTGGAACAATTGACCATGATCAACAAAAATCAACAGGCACGATCTGGCACGCTGACGCCTCTTATAAGACGGATGCCGGAACCGGCAGCTCCGATTGCGACGACGTCACCGTAACGAGCACCGAGGAGCATTGTGGATGCAGAAGATGCGGCAGAGCTCGATGCCTGGCTCGGGGAACAGGTGAGTCAGCATCATGCGCTGCTGTGGACGGTACTGTTTCAGCGCCTCGAGGAGACCGGAGTCGCCGAAGATCTTCTGCAGGAGACGTTCGTCAGGGCATGGCTGCACCGTGCGGACGGTCACCAGATTCAGCATCCGAGGGCGTGGCTCTACCGGGTGGCCCGACGACTGGCCGAGAAACGCCTGGGCAAGGACCGTCGCAGCCAGCAGGCCCGGCGTACCACCACGCTGACCCTGGTGGTCAGCAACGATGGTGACCTGGGCGCCGGCGTCCTGCGGCAGGACGTGGCCCGGCTCGTGCGACGGCTCAGCGTCAAGGACCGGGAGTGCCTGCTGCTGACCAGCTACGGCGTCAGCACGGCCGACATCGCCGCCATGTTGCGGATGAGCCCGGCAGCGGTACGGCGATCGCTGCACCGGACCCACCGCGCGTTGCACAAGCTACGGGACAAGGGTGCAGGGCCGGCGTACCCGGAGCACGCCGGCCGGGCATGGGAAGGGCTGACCATGAACCAGGAGCCGGGCGAGGACCAGTTCCGCCGCGACAAGCTGGTGCAGCTGGCCGTCCGGGCGCTGCTGCCCAGACAGGGACGGATTCCGCCGCCACCCGAAATCGACGTCACGAACCTGATAGCCCTCGCGCATCAGCGCCGGTCGGCGCAGGAATCGACCCGCTGGCTGTGGCGGCCCAGGCTGTGGCGGCTCAGGCTGTGGCGGGTCGCGGTCCCTGCGGTCGTTCTGGTGGTGCTGCTAATCGTCGGGGTCGAAGTCGTCCGCTCGTACAGCGTGCCCGGTCCGGCCGGACCGGGCACCACCGACCCGGTCCTCGCCGACCCGGAACAGCCGCTGCCGCTGACCGCCGGCGCGGGCACCGCCCCGGCCCGCCACCAGCTGGCGGCGATCGCCCGGCACGTCCACTCACTCGACCAACCAGCAGTCGACCAACCAGCACTGGATCAACCGGTTCCCGACCAGCCGGCCACCGCCGACCGCTACACCTATGTCCACCTGCGGGCCTGGTGGCGCGACGATCCCGCCACCGGGCAGGACGGCGGAGCGTACGACCGGCGACTGTGGTGGGCCGCCGACCGGTCCGGGCAGGAGACCCGGGTCGACCCGGCGGAACCGGACCGGCCCGCCGAGGTGGTCGAGTACCCGCCCGGCGCGCTCGGTGTCGCCGTACCCGATCCCGCCGCCGACCGGACGGTGCTGGCCGGCCAGCTCGCCGAGGAACAGCCGATGCACGAAGGCCCGCAGGCCGCGCTGCGGGCTGTCGTCGGCCTCTACCGGTTCCACGACCTGTCCCCGGCCCAGCGGGCCGCCGCCCTGGCCGTCCTCGCCGACGCCGAGCTGGTCACCCACGGTCCGGTGCTGGACCGCGCCGGCCGGTCCGGCGTCGCGGTCAGCGCGACCGGCGGGATGGACGGCCGGCCGGTGCGGGACACCGCCGTGATCGACACCGCCACCGGTCGGCTGCTCAGCTACGAGCGGGTGGCCCTACCCGCCGACGACCGCGCGGCGGCCGGCACCGTCACCCACTACCTGGTGTTCCTGCGCTCCGGCCGGGTCGGTCGACTCGGCGCCGAACCGGCCGACTGAACCGTCACCGGGTACCCGCCCCGGACGGCCGGCATGAACCTGCGGCGGGCGGGTACCCGGTGACGATGCCCGACATCGCCAGCTACGGGCTCCTGAGTGACTGCCAGGGAGCGGCGTTACTGTCCGCGGACGGCTCCGTCGACTGGTGGTGCCCGGCCCGATTCGACGCGCCGAGCGTCTTCGCCCGGCTGCTCGACCCCGGCGCCGGACACTGGTCCATCACCCCGGTCGGCGGGCACCGCACCGCCCGCCGATACCTGGCGGACACGATGGTGCTGCAGACCGACTTTCGGACCGCCAACGGCGAGCTGCGGCTCACCGACGCGCTGGCCCTCGGCCCCGGCGAACGCGGCCACCGCATCGGCGACACCTCACCGCACGTACTGCTGCGCCGGGTCGACGTCCTCTCCGGCACCGTGCAGATCGACGTCGACCTGGTGGTCCGGCCCGAGTACGGCCGGGTCGTCCCGGTGGTCACCGGCGACGACGGGCGGATCGAGCTGGTCGGCGGCAGTGACCGGCTGGTCCTGACCGGCGACCCGCTGCCGGCCGAGCTGTCCGCCGGGGTGGACCGGATCGCCGGCCGGCTCACCCGCACCGCCGGGCAGACCGTACGGTTCGCGCTGCGGCACCTGCTGGCCGACGACACCGCGCCGCCGGCCGACGACCAGCGGTACACCGTGGACGACACCGTCGCCGGCTGGCGGTCCTGGGCCGACGAGCACCACAGCTACCAGGGGCTCTACCAGGAACAGGTACGGCGCAGCGCGCTGGTGCTGCAGGCGCTGACCTATCAGCCGACCGGTGCGGTGGTGGCCGCGCCGACCACCTCGCTGCCCGAGGAGGTCGGCGGCGGCGCGAACTGGGACTACCGGTACGCCTGGCTGCGCGACGGGGCGTTCACCATGCAGGCGCTGTGGGTGGCTGCCTGCCCGGACGAGGCGCACCGGTTCTTCGACTGGATCGCCGACTCGGTCGGTGAGCTGCCCACCGAGCAACCGGTGCCGATCATGTTCGGGGTGGGCGGCGAGCGGGACCTGACCGAGCACGATCTGGAGCACCTGCGCGGCTACCAGGGCTCGACGCCGGTCCGGGTCGGCAACGACGCCTGGCGGCAGCGGCAGCTCGACGTACTCGGCGAGGTGATGCACGGTGCCTGGATCCTGCGCGACCAGCTCGGCGAGCTGGCGACGGGCACCGTACACCTGCTCCGGGGCCTTGCCGAGCGGGCCTGCCGCACCTGGTCCCAGCCGGACTCCGGGATCTGGGAGGGCAGGGAGGGCGAACGCCACTACCTCACCTCGAAGCTGATGTGCTGGGTGGCGCTGGACCGGGCCGTCGGGCTCGCGCCGGCGCTGCACGCCGAGCGCGACGTCGACCGTTGGCGCCGGACCCGGGAACAGACCCGCGCGGCGGTCCTCGACCAGGGCTGGAGCGACCGGCGCCAGGCGTTCACCGGGGCGTTCGGCTCCGACCACCTCGACGCCGGCGTTCTGATCATGCCAATCATGGGGTTCCTGCCCGGCACCGACCCCAGGGTGGTCGCCACGATCGACGCCATCGAGGCGGACCTGACCCACGACGGACTGGTCCAGCGGTGGACCGGCGGCGAGGACGAAGGAGCCTTTCTGATCTGCTCCTACTGGCTGGCCGAGGCCCTCGCACTGGCCGGCCGGCACGACCGGGCCCGCCAGGTCTTCGACGCGGCCACCGCGTGTGCGAACGATCTCAATCTGCTCGCCGAGGAGGTGGACCGCCGCGACGGTGGCCTGATCGGCAACTTTCCGCAAGGGCTGTCGCACATCGGCCTGATCAACGCGGCGTGGACGCTGTCCCAGACCGGGGAGGCGTCGCGACCACCGGACCCACCCGGCGGGTGACCGGGCGGTCGTCGTCCGTCGGCGGCAACGCGGCAACTGCCGTCAGGTCCAGGCCGGCGAGGCTCGCCCGGTACCGCCGGTCGTCGAGAACCCGCCACACCGCGGCGGCGATCCGGTCGGCGCAGCCGACATCCAACAGCCGGTACGCGGCGTCCCGCCCGGTGCGGGCACCCGCGTCGAGGTTGATCCCGATGCCGAGCCGGGCCGCCTGCCGGGCGACCAGCGGTTGATCGCCGAAGAACGGCACGACGACCATCGGCACCCCGGCGATGATCGCCTCGTGGAAGCTGTTGCTGCCGCCGTGGGTGACGAACACGTCGGCCCGGCTGAGCACCCGCTGCTGGTCGACGGCGTGCCGGATCGCCCAGTTCGCCGGGTACCGGTCGAGTATCCGGCGGCCCCGGGTCGGGAACACCACCGTCACCTCCGGCGAGGACCAGTGCCGGGCCAGACCCGCGACGCACCGACGCAGCGCGCCGACCAGTTCCGGCTCGGCGTACCAGAGGTTGTCCAGCACCTCGGTGCCGAAGGACAGGTAGACGACCGACCGGGCCGGTCCGGTGCCCCGGCGCTGCCGGCCTGTGCCCCGGCCGTCCTGGCTGGCCGGCCGGTTCCGGGACGGCCAGCCGTCGGAGAGGTAGCCGGCGAAGCGGTAGCCGACCGCCGCGCGGTTGTCCCGGAAGTCGGGCGGCGTGACCGCACGGTACGACCAGAGGATGTTCTGCTCGGCCGGCAGGTGCAGACAGTTCGAGACGAGTTCCACCGTGGCCGGGTCGAGCGTGACGCCGTACCGCCGGTCCAGAGCGTCCAGTGCCGCCGTGTTCGCCGACGCCGTCAGGCAGTGCCGCAGATATCCGGCGTCCGTCATCGGTCCGACCAGCCCCGGCACCGAGCACCACGCCGGCACGCCCAGCCGGCGGGCGACCAGTGCGCCCTCGATCGCGCAGAAGTCGTACAGCACCAGGTCGGGGCGGTAGGCGCGGGCCACCGCAAGGCACTCGCCGAACAACCGGTACGCCCGGTCGAACACCCGGTCCGCCGGGGTGTTGCGGAACTCGCGGCAACCCGGCAGAGCGACGGTCGACCCGGCCAGGTCACCCAGCCGGGGCACGGTGGTCTGCCGGTCGACGAGCACCAGGCGGAAGCTGTCCTCGGCCCGGTGCCGGCGGATCAGCCGTTTGAGAATGTTGAGGTGTCCCTCGTTGGGGATGCTGAACACGAGCACCCGTCGTCGCGGCATCCCGCACCTTTCCCGCCGGCCGGCCCGACAAACCACCCCGGATACCGGCCGAACCGCCTACCAGACGGCGCGCACCCGGTTACCGTCGGCCCGGTGACCACCCAGCAGCCGACCGTCACCCGATCACGGCCATCGCAGCAGCAGGCGGACGACCTGTTGGGCCGGATGACCCTGGCGGAAAAAGCCGGTCTGCTGTTCCACCCGATGATCGGCATCGGTCCGGGCGGCACCCTCGCGCCGGCCGACCCGGACGCCGGCCTGCTCGCCGCCGAGGACCTCGTCCTGCACCGCCGGATCAACCACGTCAACCTGGTCGGCACCGCGGCACCGGCCGACCTGGCCCGCTGGCACAACCAGCTGCAGGACCTGGCATCGTCGACCCGGCTCGGCGTACCGGTGACCGTCTCCACCGATCCCCGGCACGCCCGGTCCGCCAACCCCAACACGGCGGCGCTGGCCGGAGCCTTCTCCACCTGGCCGGAACCGCTGGGGCTGGCCGCCACCGGCGACCCGGAGCTGGTGCGCCGGCACGCCGACACCGTACGGCGGGAGTACCTGGCGGTCGGCATCCGGGCCGCGCTGCACCCGCAGGCGGACGTCGCCACGGACCCGCGCTGGCCACGGGTGCTGGGCACCTTCGGCGAGGACCCGGAGCTGGTCAGCCGGCTGACGGTGGCGTACCTGTCCGGGTTGCAGGGTCCGACGCTCGGACCGGACAGCGTCGCCGCGCTGGTCAAGCATTTCCCCGGCGGCGGCCCGGTCCGCACCGGCGAGGACCCCCATTTCCGGTACGGCGCCGAGCAGGCCTACCCGGGTGGTCGTCTCGCCGCCCACCTGGCGCCGTTCGTGGCGGCCGTCCGGGCCGGTGCCGCGCAGGTGATGCTCGGCTACGGGCTGCCGGTCGGCACCGAACTGCCGCCGGTGGCGTTCGCCTTCAACCACGAGGTGGTGACCGGGCTGCTGCGTGAGCAACTCGGCTTCACCGGGGTGATCTGCGCCGACTGGGGCGTACTGACCGATGCCTGTTTCCGGGGCGAACGCCGACCGGCCCGCGCCTGGGGCGTCGAACATCTCGAACCGGCGCAGCGACTGCGTGCCGCGCTGCACGCCGGGGTGGACCAGTTCGGCGGCGAGGCCCGCCCGGACCTGGTGGTCGACCTGGTCCGCAGCGGCCAGGTCACCGAGGACCGGATCGACGAGTCGGCCCGCCGCATCCTGCACGACAAGCTGCGGCTCGGCCTGTTCGGGCACCGCTACGTCGACCCGGAGCACGCCTCGCAGCTGGTCGGTGGCCCGCCGGCCCGCGCCGCCGGGCTGGCCGCCCAACGGGCCTGCGTGACGCTGCTGCGTCAGGCCCCGCCGGACAGCCCGGCCCGGTTGCCGCTCGCCCCCGGCCTGCGGGTGTACGCCGAGGGCCCGCTGCGTGCCGCGCTGCGGGGCAGGTGGACGGTGGTGTCGGAGCCGGGTCAGGCGGACGTGGCGGTGCTGCGGCTGGCCGCACCGTACGAGCGGCGGCCCGGCCCGGTGGAGGCGTACTTCCACGCCGGGCCGCTGGAGTTCCCGGCGGGTGCGCTGGACCGGGTGCTGGCGGTCGCGGCGGCGGTGCCGACCGTCGTGGACGTCTACCTGGACCGGCCGGCGGTGCTCACCCCGCTCGCCGACCGGGTCGGCACGCTGCTGGTCAGCTTCGGCGTCGAGGACACCGCGCTGGTCGACGTACTCGCCGGGGAGCCGGCACCGACCGGCCGGCTACCGGTCGATCTGCCGGCCAGTCAACGGGCCGTACTCACCGGGCAGCCGGACGCCCCGTTCGACGACCCGGACCCGTTGTTCCGGTACGGCCACGGGCTGACGTTCTGACCGGGAAGTTCAGGGGTGGCCGGGCAGGTCAGGGGGTTGCCGGGCAGGTCAGTCGCGGGCCCGGAGGCGGTGCAGCACGGCGGCGGCGACCAGGCCGTACGCCAGGTGCGGCACGATGTCCGACGCCCAGTCGGCAGCGCTCCACTGCCGCGGGTCGGTGACCTTGAGCAGGGTCATCGGCGCGTCCGAGCCGGCCATCGCCAGCATGGCGAGCAGGCCGGTTGCCGCCCAGACCGGTGCCCGGCGGGGGCCGGCCACGGCGTACAGCGCGCCGGCGCCGAGGCCGGTCGCGTAGCCGAGCAGCGGCCCGAGCCCGTCCCGGCGGTTGCTGGCGGTCTCGTCGTCGCCGAGGTCGACGTGCAGTGTCTCGGCGAGCCGACCGACGCTGCGCTGCGGGGTGCTGCTCGCCGGCCGGGCCCGGCCGGCCATGTCGAGGTAGGTGACCATGTTGAGGGCGCTGGTGCCGGCGGCACCGGCCAGCAGCCCACTCCAGATTCGCCGCATTTCGTCGGCGTACCCAATGCTCGGGCGAGCTAACTCGGTGCCGGTATCCCAGGCGGTCGGCCCAGTCACTGTGGTGACAGCAGGATCCTCTGCACCGTGCCTCCACGGGTAGCGCAGGCTTGGCTTCGTTGCCGTGGCAGGACGCCCCGCCGTACGGTGGCGGAGGCAGGTGATCTGAATGAAAGCCGAAGGTACGGGAGCCGGCCGGCCCAGCGCGATTCACGTGGGTGAACCGCACGGCAACGGGATCTCCACCCGGTTGAACTGGCTGCGGGCCGGGGTGCTCGGCGCCAACGACGGCATCGTGTCGACGGCCGGTCTCGTCGTGGGGGTGGCCGGCGCGACCATCGCCACCGGCCCCGTCCTGACAGCGGGCGTCGCGGGGGTGGCGGCGGGCGCCGTCTCCATGGCCCTGGGTGAGTACGTGTCGGTGAGCAGCCAGCGTGACAGCGAACGGGCGCTGCTGGCGAAGGAGCGCACCGAGCTCGAACGGTTCCCCGAGCAGGAGTTGGACGAGCTGACCGCGCTCTACGTCGCGAAGGGCCTGACCGTCGGAACCGCCCGGCTGGTAGCGGAGGAACTGACCGCGAAGGACGCCTTCGCCGCGCACGCCGACGTCGAGTTGCGGATCGACCCGGATTCGCTGACCAACCCCTGGCACGCAGCCGCCGCCTCGGCGATCGCCTTCACCCTCGGGTCACTGCTGCCGCTGATCGCGATCCTGCTGCCACCACCCGACGCGCGGGTGGCCGTGACGTTCGCCGTCGTGCTGCTCACACTCGCGGTGACGGGTGCGGTGAGCGCGAGACTGGGCTCTGCCAACGTGGGGCGGGCGGTGGTCAGACTCGTTGCCGGTGGTGCCCTGGCCATGGCCGTCACCTTCGCCATCGGGCAGTTCGTCGGCGCGACGGTGCTCTGAGCCGACCTTCGACCACGCCGCCGACGAACTTCCGCTGCGATCAACACCTCCTCGGATGGTCCGTGAGGGTGTGGGTGCCGTCGGGGTGGAGTCGGACGGTGACGGGCTGGCCGGGTTGGGTGGCGGCGTGGCGGCGTACCTGCGTGATGTGGGTTGTGGTGTCGGGGAGAGTGCCGGCCGCCGCGGCGTGTTGTGGGACGGGGATCGGCTTCTCCTGGTCGGTGGGGATGGCGGCGCGCAGTGCGCCGTGCAGGTAGCGGTAGCAGAGTGCGACGGCTTCGGGCAGGGCGGCGCTGGTGGGGACGGGGTCGACGGCCAAGCGTGTGGCCGGGTCGACGACCCGGACCGACCAGGAGTGACCTTGGGACAGTTCGGGTCGGCCGATGGTGTTGCGGTGGTCGATGACGGTGATGTCGAGGGCGAGGCCGAGGCCGCGAACCAGGGCGGCGAGTTCGTCGAGGGTGGGGCCGGGCCAACCGTTGGCGAGGACCATGATCCGGGCGCCGTCGTGGGTGGCGCCGACTTCACCGAGGTACGCGCCGACTGGGTCGCCGCCGCCGTGGGGGACCTGGCTGACACCGTTGCGCAGGTGCTGGTCGATGCTGTGTTCGCCGTCGATGTCGGTCAGGTCGGTCGGCTCGACGCCGAACTGCGCCGCGAGCGTCCCGATCTGGTAGTGGTCGGGTAGTTGCCAGACGGTGGTGCCGGACGGCCGGTCGGCGGGCACCGGTGTGGGTGGCGGTTGGTTGGTGTCGTCGGGTCGCCAGTTGCGGTGCACGGTCCGGCCACGCAGGTCGGTGACGGTGAGCACCGCGCCGCGTCGCACCTGGCGGGTGCCGTAGCAGTCCAGGCAGTACGGCGGGTCGGGCCGGTCGGCGCACCGGGTGCAGGGGTGGGCGGGGATCGCCTCGCCCCAGTGTTTCGGTGCCGGCGGTTCCCAGCCGCGGACGAATGTGCCGGGGGTGTCGGCGGGTCGCAGGCTGGTGTGCCACCAGTGCCGGTTACGCCAGATGGCCTGCGCGCCGCCGTGCTGTTCAGCGTCGGCGATCATGCGGCGTTCGACCTGGTCGAGGTCGTGGCCGCCGGGGTGCCCGTCCAACCCGACCGGCACCGCACGCCCGGTGAGGGCAGCCTCGGTGAGGTAGTGGGCGGGCAGCAGCGGGTTGGCGACGGTCAGACCGGTCACCGCCCGTTCGGCGGGGATGGTGGCGAGCGCGGTCGGCAGATCGGCGATCCACCGGTGCTGGTAGTCGGGCACCGCACCGCCGGCGTGCTCGAACCGGACGTCCCAGCTCAGCCCACGCCCGATGGAGCTGGGCCGGACTTCGAGGACCAGGTCGACGTGCAACTGGTCGGCGAGCGCACACAGCCGACCGAGCAGCCGGCCCGGGTCGCCCGGTGGCGGCGGCTCGACGCTGCGGCCGATCAGCACCAGCCACGGCACGGCGGGCCGCTCGGCCAGCGCCACCGCCTCCCACCGCAGCCGATCCCGCTCGGGTACGCCGGGCTGCCACTGCCGGGGCAGCGTCAACCCCGACGACGGCAGCCGACCCGGCTCGTCGGGGAAATCCGGGTCACGCAACGTCGCGGCGGCCACCCCGGCACGCTGGGCGAGGTCGGTGACGATCGGCGCGTACGGCAAC
This sequence comes from Micromonospora sp. LOL_013, assembly GCF_048060315.1. Taxonomy (NCBI): domain Bacteria; kingdom Bacillati; phylum Actinomycetota; class Actinomycetes; order Micromonosporales; family Micromonosporaceae; genus Micromonospora; species Micromonospora sp. LOL_013. The sequence continues at coordinate 26,654 of NZ_JBHMIQ010000033.1, read as the reverse complement.
CACCACGTCCCACCCGGCGTCGGCAAAGGCGTGAACGAGCCCGGCACCAGGCTGGTCGACGCCACCTGCCCGGTGTCAAGGTTCGCCACGGTGAACACCCGTTGCGCCCGCCGCCGGTCCACGCCGACCCCGACCACGTGCAGAGAGCCGGCCGGCACCTTGTCGACGCCGTTCACGCCGCCACCCCCGCCCCGAACCGGTGCGACTGCTCGAACTGCTGCGACTGCCAGTCCCGCAACGCCTGCTTGAGCCGGGCGTTCTCCTCGCGGGTGGAGCCAAGTTCGGCGCGCAGCGCGGTCAACTCGTCGGCGACCAGATGCAGAAACGCCCGCACCTCCACCGGGTCGCAGCCACGCCGGACACGGTCGCCGAACGCGCGCTCCCGGACCAGGCCAGGGCTGATCGACGGCCGCACCGCCCGCCCGTACAAGTGACCGGCAGCGTTCGGAGCAGGCCGCACCGGCCGGCGCGGCCCAGCCGCAGTCTCGGTCGGCCGCCGGTCGTGGCGGGCGATCTCAGCGAGCAACCGCCGGTTACGCCGGCTCCGCACCGGAGCCCGGCGGAACAGGTCAAAGAACCTACGCACAGCAGGAACCACCTTTCACACAATCGAAACCTTCAGAGGTACGGGTAAAGGGCGCGCGGCTCACGTAGCGCTGCCGCTGCCTTGGTCAGCGGTGCCGGTGCGGGCGGGGCGCCCAGCGGAGACCGTCACGCTGGACGAAGATCTCCCGCCGTTCACGGGCTTCACCGTCGGCTGCCAACACATAGCCGGTGAGCCAGACCCAGCCGTCGTACGTCCAGCGCTTGTCTACTGTCGTCACCCGAAACCGGAAACCGCGCCCGGCCGCGAACTGCACACTCGCCCGACCATCGATGATCAACTCGTCGCCGGGGCGGGGATCGGCCGGTGACCGGTCGGCCGGCACGCTACCGATCAGCCGCCGGCACCGTCGTCCGACCGCAGTCGGGACACCACCGCGACTTAACCTTGAAACTGAACAACCCCACGAAGAACCCGAGCAGGATTCCGGAAGTCAGAGCACCAAGCGCCACCATGATCAACCCTTCCCATTGGCCGGGGCGGCCAATGGGCCGCCGCCGTGTTTAGCACCAACTCACCTGGTACCAAGCCAGATCTTCCGCGCCTTCTGGTTGACAATCAGATGTCCATAGAGCAACGATCCCACTCGATCTTGATAGGCGGCAGGTGTCACGGCGGTGACAGGGCAGAGTCCCCTGCCATATCACCCCTGGGTAGTGGATACTCGAAGCCATGAGGGATGAGCTTGAGGAAGACTCCCGGCCGGCGTGGGCGCAGCGGCTTCGCTCGGAGCGAACTGCCCGGGGGTGGTCCCAGAGTGACGCGGTACGGGCGCTCAGGGCACACGCATCCGAACCACTGCCCTCCGACAACGCCCTGTTGCGCAACTGGAAGCGGTGGGAAGCTGGTAGCTCCGAGCCCGACGTCTTTTACAAGACGCTGATTGCCAAGACCTACGGTACCGTCACGGCAGCGTTCTTCCCTCGCCAGGGTGGGGCAAATATCGAAGCGGACCTGCTGGCAGACAGTGGCCTGGAAACCCTGGAGATTCTCTCTCGCATTCGCGCCTCGGATGTCTCGGCAGCCATGCTTGACGCACTTCGCATTGCGGCCGATCGACTCTGCTGTGAGTACCCCTACGCTCCCCCGTATCAGCTCTATGTCGAGGGAAAGGCGTGGCTTCGACGCCTCATGAGTCTCATGGATCGCCGTTTAACGCTCGCGCAGCACAAAGAGGTTCTATCGCTTGCTGGTCTGGTTGCCTTGCTCGTCGGGTGTGTCGAATACGACCTAGGGCTACGGCGGGAAGCGGAAAGCACCCGTAAGGCGGCGCTGGCCCTCGGCGAGGAGGCGGGCGACGCTGCAGTTGTCGGGTGGGCGCACGAGATGCGCGCATGGTACGCACTAACACAGGGTGACTACCGGGGAACGATAGCCGCCGCTGAGATAGGGGTGACAAAGGTCCCCGGTCAAAGCGTTGCTGTGCAGCTAGCAGCGCAGCAGGCCAAGGCATGGGCACGTATCGGAGACCGCAGAAAAGTAGAGACGGCACTTGATCGGGGCCGGTCACTCCTAGAATCACTGCCCTACCCAGAGGATACCGACCACCATTTTGTGGTTGACCCGTCGAAGTTCGACTTTTACGCGATGGACTGCTACCGGTTGGCCAGAGAAGATCAGCTCGCCGAGATTTACGCTTACGAAGTCATACGGTCTTCCACCGACCCAGACGGTGCCGAACGGAAGCCCATGAGGAACGCCGAGGCTCGTTTGACGCTAGGCGTGGTAGCGGCGCGGAGAGGGGAAATTCAGGAGGCAGTGGCGTACGGCCGACAAGCGCTGTCGGGCGACCGCAAATCCCTACCGTCACTCCTCATGTGCTCCCGAGAGCTAGGGCAACTGTTGCAGGAGCAGTACCCGAAGCACCCTGAGGCGCTAGCCTTCCTGGACGAGCTACGAGTACTCAGCAGCCCAGCAGGCCCCCGGTAGCCCAGGAATCCATCCACGGGTGTTGCAGTCAGGGCAACAGATCCGGTTTCGCCCATCTCCGAAGACAGCCTCGCCGGATCCTGCACACAGCTGGCAGGTCGAAGCGGAGGGCGGCCGGTCCGGCATGAGATGTCTCAACTCCGGATAGCGGCGCGCTGCCTGGACGTGGGCGAACTCGTGCTCGTTGGCATCGGCGGGGCGCAAGCTACCGTCGTCTTCGTCGATGAGCACCTCGCCCGACTCCGACATGAGGAAGGAGATCCCCAGAGTGCCGTAGACACCGAGCAGTCCGAACTCCCGCGCCATCGCGGCAGCGGGATGGGCGGACGAAGCTTGGTCCTCGACGAGCCTCGCAAAGTCCCCAGAGACTTCCACGAGGCGAACATACTCTCAGACCCCACTCACCGGTCCCCATCGCATCCTGGCCGGTCGGCGTCCGAGGTCTCGTCAGCCTGGCCTGATCTGTTCATCGAGGACCCTGATGGAGGCGACGACCAGGGGCGGTCGCTGCAAGAACGACGCGAACACATGGGCACGTTAGGCCGCCTGTGACTGGACGGTGTACGTCGAAGCCCGCAACATCCGCTACTCACGATGAGTAACGGTGGAGGTGACCCGGCTCCTGGATTGCGGCATGAGTGACGATGTGCGGCAAGTGGACTATTCGATCGCCGCATTCAAGACCCAGGAGGTGGGTCGAGGACGGCCGGGGAGGTCAGTGCGCCCGGTGGACCACAGGAGCACCTGGACCGGATCGCCGGCTGGGGCGTGAGGAAAGATCCGGGTCAGCACGGCGCTGCAAAGTGATCTCGGCGGATGCCAGTGGATGCCGAGCCCTTCGGCGATGTCGTAGGTGTGCACCAGCGTCTCGTTCACGCCCAGTGCCGCGAAGCCGCTTGCGTCGGTCGGTCCCCAGTGCCAGCCCCGTACCGACGGGTCGGATGCGGCCAGCATGGCGCACAACAATCGTCCTGCGCCGGTGACTGTTCGCAGCACATCGCGGGGAGACGCGTCGTCGCGTACCACCAGGTCGAACGGGAGGTACGCGGAGTCGGGCCGGGCGGCGAGTTGCCGGCGTACGCGAGAAGGTCATGCGCGACATGGGCATACGGCTCTATCGGAACCTGACTGCGGGCTGGTGACTCTGGGTGATCGGTGTGTTGATCGGCACGTGCGGACGCCGGGCCGCTGCTGCCGTTGCGTCGAGTGGAGGGCTCAGGAACGTTATTCGCGCGAATTACGTGCCTGAGCCCTCCACTCGATGGCATACCGAGACTTGACGGACAGAGGTTCCGCACATCGGCATGAGGGGAAGCCGAGGCAACAGTTGGCTCGGCAACACCCGTCACGCAACGCCACCGACCTGCACCTCCGGCAGGTGGGCGGCCAGACTCCGGACCTGGCCCGAACCCGGCTGGTGCGCTTGCCCGTACCCACCTCGGCGGACCGGTCTATCGACAACCGGCAACCTGGTCTTTGTCGGGCCTCGTAGCGCGTATCGCGATCCACAGAACAGGCCAGATAGCCAGTAGGCAGATAGCGAAGTTGCGGCGAGACCAAGAGTTGAGGGACCTCATCCGGGCGGTTGCCTCCTTCGTAACTGATACGAGGAAGCGCTACCAGGAAGGCGAGCAGGCCGCCGCTCAGTACATGTAGTCGCCCACCCTCGCCTGCTGATGATCCACAGCGGCTGTTCGACTTGACACGCCGAGGATGCGTCAGACCAAGCGCATCCGATCGCCCGGCTCAACCGCCCGGCTCAGGTGAGGCGGGCGGCGAGGGTGTCGAGGTCGTCGACGAACCAGACCTGGTTGCCCCGGTTCGACTCGACGACCAGGTCACGCAGTGCCGTACTGCCGGCGGTGTGGCCGGTGATGTCGCCGACCACGACCAGCCGCAGCCGGTAGTTGACGAACTTCTGCATGATGCCGCCGGCCAGCCCGCTGCGCAGCGCGAAGAAGCGTTCGTCCAGCCGCGCGACCGGGACCGCCACGATCTCGGCACCGGCGAACGTCTGGCCGATCACGTCCAGCGCATCCTGCTCGCTGGCGATTGTCGGCCCGTCGGCGGCGCAGACCAGCACCGGTACGCCGGCCAGTTCGACGATCTCGTCAGCCATCACCGCGTACCCCGTCTCTGTTGTCCGTCCGGAACATTCCGCTGCCCGCGCGCGTCACCGCGTCGATCGTGGACAGGATCTCCGCGACCGCGTCCGGGCCACCGAAGACGACGATCTTCAGCCGGTCTCGCGCCGGGTCGTACCCGGTCTGCAGCCGCAGCGGCGGCGCGGCCGACGCCCGGCTGCCGCCCTGCGCCCCGGCGACCAGCAGGGTGCTCAGCCGGTCGGCGTCGGCGGACGTCAAGCCGTCGATGTCGACCACCGCGGAGACCTCGACCACCGGGTCGGCCGGCTCGGCGGAGCCGGCGGCCCCGGCCGGGCGGCCGGTGAACGCGTCCAGGTCGGCCGGTGCGATCCGGTACTGCTTGCCGATCCGTACGGCCGGCAGCCGTCCGTCCCGGATGTAACTACGCACCGTACGCACATGCAGGTCAAGCTGCGCTGCGACTTCCTCCACCGACAGCCAAGACTTCGCCATTCTTCCCCATCAGCATCTTTTTCGCGTACGGCAGGGAAGTTTAGCGCATCGGCCGGCCACCGACCACGATCCGGACCGGTCACCGCCCGCCACCCCGGTTTGTCGCACCGGGGCGATACAACTTCTCGGGTACGGATCACCGGTCCGCAGCCCCGCCGTCTGAGATGACGGCTGACGACGGCTGCGGTCGACACCCCTGGAGGGCAACCCAGTGGACGCGGACGACGCCGCCTGGCAGCGGCGAAGCATGGTACGGGTGGTGCCCACCGCACGACCCCGCAAGCTGGCGAAGGTCCCCTTCGTCGAGATGGCGGACGGACGCCTGCAGGGCGTCGTGTCCAGCGGCTCGGACATCGGGCGGGTGTACGTGTCGTCGGTCGCCGCCGGCAGCTACGAGGTCAGCTGCAGCACCAACAACAACCGGCCGTGCGGCGGGCTGCGCGGCGGCGACTACGCGTGCAACCACCTGACCGCGCTCGCCGACGAGGCCATCGTGCAGTACGGCGGCGACCGGGTCACCCGCTTCCTGCGCCTGGAGACCAACGACGAGGTGACCAACGGCAGCGAGATCTTCTGGGCGATCGGCCGGACCACCCTCGCCGGCGCGTCGCCGGCGGCGGCCGTGTTCAGCCGGTTCCTGCACCACCTGTCCTATCTGGACCTGCCGGGGGCGGTCGAGCCGCTGCCCGAGTTGAGCTGGTTCCCGGCCGGGGCGGGGGCCCGCTGATGCGCGGGGCACAGCTCGACGACCTGCGCGACGGCGTACCGGCCGGGGTCGCCGAGGCACTCGCCGTGGTCGACCGGTTCGACCAGGCGATGACCGGCGGCTTCGGCCGACTCGACCCGAAGGGTACGGCGGCCCTGGCCGAGCTGGCCGGCGCGGTCTCGGCCACCCCGCTCGGCGCGGCGGCGGCCGAAGCCGTCGACAAGGTGACCGCCGGCTCGGTCGGCGAGGAGCAGTTGCTGCTGCTGGCCGCCGCCCGTACGGCGGTGGTGGGCGCGGTGCACGACGCGCTGCGGGACCGGCTCGACGGCACGCTCGGCCGCGACCGGGCGCAGTGGTCGGCACCGGCCACGGCCGCCGCCCCGGCCGACGGACGACTGTTGGCGGCCCGTTCCTGGCTGGCCGAGCTGGCCCTCGCCGGCTGGCGCAACGTCGACCACGATCTGGTGTCGGCCAGCCAGCAGGCACTGACCGCGCTGCTCGCCGACCCGGCCCGACGCCGGATCGCGGTGCTGCTCGACGGGCTCGCCAACGAGCTGCGCTACACCAGCCCGGTGGCCACCATGGAGCGGATTCCGGCGCGCCGCTGGGCCGACCTGTGGACCCGCGCCATGCTGTTGACCAGCCCGCAGGGCGGGCCGGCAGCGCCGGAGACGGTCTCCGGCCGACTGCTGATCGTCGGCGCCGACGTGCAGGAGCACGCCACCGCCGTACAGCTGCAGGTGCACGCGGTGCTGGAGGCCGCCGGCGGTGCCGGCGACGCCGACCGGTCCCGGCTGGTCCGGGTCAACGTGTCCGCCGCCAAGGTCGACACGATCGTCGGCCCGGTGGTGTGGCAGCTGCTCGCCGACCATCCGGTGCTGCTCGCCGCCCTGGCCGGCCGGCTCAGCCTGGACGTCACCGACCTGCCGCTGCTGCCCGGCGGCGACCTGCTCTGGCGCGACGACCAGGCCCGACCCGGCGAGCCGACCGACCCGTTCGCCGTCGCCCGGGTGCAGCTCGGTGAGGCGCTCGCCCCGGCCGTACCGCCGCTGGACCGGCACCCGGTCGCCATCGCCGAGCCGGTGCTGCTGGAGGGCTACACGGTGGTCACCGACGACGCCGGGCTCGGCTTCGAGGTCGACGGCACCCGGGTCGCCGTCGATGTCGACCGGCTGCCCGGCTGCGGGCCGATCACCACCGAGCTGCTGGCCAAGTCGTCGGCCTGCATCGGGCTGCTGCGCTGGGACGGTGACGCGGCGGCCGGCCCCGGCTGGTCGGTGCAGCCGATCGGCATGCAGGCGACGGTGAAGCGCAAGCAGGTCGACCTGCACACCGGCGACTGGGCGCAGGGGCCGACCGACCCCAAGGTCGCCAAGGCGGTGGCCCGCTCCGGCGACAGCGTCGCGATGCTCCGGGAGCGGGCGGGACGGTTGCTGCGCAAATGACCGATTCGATGATCAACTATCACGAGAACCGGCGCCAGGTGCTCTACTGGCGGCTGCTGGCCCGGCTGTTCGACGGGCAGGAGCAGGCCGCGCTGGAACGCACCAGCATGGCGGTGGTCGACGAGCTGGGGCTGCCGGCCGCGCTGCTCGACCCGGCGGTCTCCATCGACACCGTCGTGCAGCGGTTTCCGGAACTGGCCGACGAGCTGCCCGGCCTGCTCGTGCCGCCGGCTGAGGACGAGAGCGCCGGCGAGGCGTCGGTGCAGGTCGGGGCCGACGAGGTACGCCGGGCGGCGCTGGCGTCGAAGCTGCTGCTCAACGTCTTCGCCACCGGCAGCGGTGACGTGTCGGCCGGTCAGCTGGCCGGCTGGCAGGCCGACGCCGGCTGGTACCAGCAGGCCTGCGGTGCCACGCCGGGGCGCCGCGACGGGGTGCTCGGCACCATCGAAGCCGACCTGGTACGCCGGATGCGGCTGCGCGAAGTGCTGGCCGATCCGGCGCTGGCCCGCCAGCTCACCCCGAGCATGTCGCTGATCGAGCAGCTGCTGCGGGACAAGTCGAACCTGTCCGGGGTGGCGCTGGCCAACGCCAAGGCGCTGATCCGCCGGTTCGTCGACGAGGTCGCCGAGGTGCTCAAGACCCAGGTGCAGCAGACCAGCGTCGGCACCATCGACCGGTCGGTCCCGCCGAAGCGGGTGTTCCGCAACCTCGACCTGAACCGCACCATCTGGAAGAACCTGCCGAACTGGAGTCCGGCCGACGAGCGGCTCTACGTCGACCGGCTGTACTACAAGCAGACCGCGAAGCGGACCACCCCGGCCCGCATGATCGTCGTGGTCGACCAGTCCGGCTCGATGGTCGACGCGATGGTCAACTGCACCATCCTGGCCTCGATCTTCGCCGGGTTGCCCAAGGTGGACGTGCATCTGGTCGCGTACGACACCCGGGCGCTGGACCTGACGCCGTGGGTGCACGACCCGTTCGAGGTGCTGCTGCGCACCCAGCTCGGTGGCGGCACCGACGGCATGGCCGCGTTGGAGCTGGCCCGGCCGAAGATCGCCGACCCGCGCAACACGGTACTGGTGTGGATCTCCGACTTCTACGAGTGGAAGTCGCAGGAGGTCTTCGACGGGCTGCAGGCGGTGCACCGCAGCGGAGCCAGGCTGATCCCGGTCGGCTCGGTCTCCAGCGGCGGCCAGCAGAGCGTCAACCCGTGGTTCCGGCAGCGGCTCAAGGACCAGGGCACCCCGGTGCTGTCCGGGCACGTCCGCAAGCTCGTCGTCGAACTCAAGAACTTCTTCACCTGACCCCCCTTTCCAAGCGCCGTACGAGCACCCTTCGACTAGGAGAAACCGCACCATGACCGCAGAGATGCTGCGCGCCCCCGCCGAGATCAAGTACGCCGAGGAGCTCGACTGGCTCGAATCGATCGACGACAGCCCGAAGCCGTACTCGTGGCGGCTGAGCCCCAAGATGGTGCGTCTGTTCATCCTCGGCTCGGAACGCGCCGACGGCCTCGACCGCGAGGTCCCGCAGAAGTGGTTCGGTGACCGCAGCTTCGTCGAACGCAGCATCGTCACCCTCGCCTCCGACCGGGGGCTGCTGCTGATCGGCGACCCGGGCACCGGCAAGAGCTGGCTGGCCGAGCTGCTCGCGGCCGCGATCTGCCGCAACTCGACCCTGGTGGTGCAGGGCACCGCCGGCACCACCGAGGACCACATCAAGTACTCGTGGAACGTGTCGATGGTGATCGCCAAGGGCCAGTCCCGGCAGTCGATGATCCCGTCGCCGATCATGACCGCGATGGAGCAGGGCGTCATCGGCCGGTTCGAGGAGCTGACCCGCTCCACCAGCGACGTGCAGGACGCACTGATCTCGATCCTGTCCGAGAAGTACGTCTCCATTCCCGAGCTGGACTCGGACAACATTGTCTTCGCCCAGCCCGGTTTCTCCATCATCGCCACCGCGAACAGCCGCGACCGGGGCGTCAACGACCTGTCGTCGGCGCTCAAGCGGCGGTTCAACTTCGTCCGGATCCCGGTGATCACCAACCGGCGCAGCGAAGCGGAGATCGTCCGGTTCCGCACCACCGAGCTGCTGCGTCGCCACCAGATCGAGCTGGAGGTGCCGCCCACCCTGCTGGACGTGCTGCTGCAGAGCTTCGCCGACCTGCGTAAGGCCGCCGCGTCGGCGACCAGCGACGACGAGAAGCTGGAGTCGGCGCTGTCCACCGCCGAGCAGATCGGTGTGCTGGAGGACGCGATCCTGCACAGCCAGTTCTTCGGCGACCGGACGCTGCGCGCCGAGACGCTGGCCAGCTCCATGGTCGGTTCGCTGGCCCGGCGCAGCCCGGAGGACCTGGCGATCCTGAACAAGTTCTGGCACGGGGTGATCGAGCCACGCAGCAAGGCCGACGGCGGCGAGTGGCCGGCCTTCCTCGAAGGCGGCCGGCAGAGCATCGCGACCCTGTCATGAGCGAGCCCGTCATGAGCGAGCCGGTCACGGGTGCGCCGGTCGCGGGTGGCTCGTCGGACAGCCGGTTCGGGGCGTTGCGGGAGCAGTTGGCGGACGCCGCGACGGCGTTCGCCCACTCGCCCGACGCGCTGACCGGCATCCTCGCCGGCCTGGTCGACGACGTCGACCACGCGCTCGGCGAGGAGTTGGAGATCTTTCCGGTCTGCCACCACTCCCCGTCGTCGGCGTTGGCGATGGCCCGCCGGCTGCGCGACAAACAGCCCAAGGTGATCTACCTGGAGCTGTGCGAGGACATGCAGCCGCTGCTGACCGAGCTGCGCAACTGCGAGCTTCCGGTGGCGTTGCAGGCCTTCGCCAGCGACCTGGACGGCTTCCCCGCCGGGTCGGGGCCGTTGAGCGTGATCGCGCCGATCACCGAAGCGTCCGCCGAATATCAGGCGATCGCGTACGCGCTGGAGACGCCGGGGGTGGAGCTGCTGCTGGTGGACCGCTCCACCGACCACGTCTTCCAGTGGCAGTCCGACGACCGGACGGACCCGGCCGCCCCGGCGGACGGCGACGACGAACCGGCACGGCAGGACCAGCAGGGCCAGGCCGGCGGCGAGGACGACGAGAAGGCGCTGCACGGCGACGCCGTCGGTGTCGGCATCGGCGACCTACGCCCCGGGTTCGCCGAGTTGGAGGCGTACCTGCTGCACCACGGCAAGGTGCGGCACTGGTCGGAATGGTGGGACCAGTACGTCGAGCAGCCGCTGATCGGCGCCGACCACGACACGTACCGGCAGGTCATGGTCATGATCGGCAGTCTGTTCCGGCGGCTGCGGCCGAGCGACGCGGCGCGACTCGACCGCGACGAGGACCGGGAACGCTACATGTGGACCCGGATGCGCGACCATCTCGCCGCCTACGGTGCCGACCCGGCCGACTGCCTGTACGTCTGCGGCGCGTTCCACGCCGCCAGCCGGGTCGAGCAGTTCGGCGTACGGTCGACCGCGCCGTTCGAGATCACCGCGCCGACCGGCACCAAGTGGCGGTACGGGCTGATCCCGTCCAGCCACTCGGCGATCGAGGCACAGTTCGGGCTGGCCGGCGGCACGGTGTCGATCGCCGCCAGCACCTGGCGCAAGGCGCTGACCGGCAGCAAGGTCACCCCGTACCAGCTGGCCGGGCAGCAGGGCGGCCGTAAGAGTTCGGCCCGCAAGACGAAGAAGGCGGCGCGGCCGACCGCCGGCGGTACGGCGGGGGCCGCGGCCCCCGGTGACGACCGACTCAGCGGCTTCCTGGCCGCCCCGAGCCGGCCCGGTGAGCTCGACGAGGCCGAGTTGCGCGGCTGGTCGGTCGACATCGTCCGGCTGGCCCGGCGCAACGGCTACCTGGCCAGCACCGCCGACGCGATCGCCATCTTCGAGACGGCGGTGCTGCTGGCCGGGATGCGCAACCGGCGCCGGCCCACCCCGTACGACTTCGCCGACGCCGCGGTCACCTGCATCGAGAAGGACGTGGTGCCGGGCCGGCGTGACGTACGCCGGCTCTGCGAGATCATGTTCGGCGGTGACCGGATCGGTCGGGTCGGCTACGACGCGATGCCGCCGCTGGCCCGGGACGTCTACGACCGGCTGGCACCCATCGGGTTGGACCCGAAGCGGCGTACCGTCCAGCGGGCGCTGCTGGACCTGCACGGCCAGCCGGAGCTGCGACCCTGCTCCGATCTGCTGTGGATGCTGCGACGGCTGCTGCCACCGGAGGTGGTCCGGCCGATCATGGGCGAGCGGCGGCTCGGCGAAAAGTCGGTCCAGGAGAGCTGGGACGTCGCGATCGGTCGCCACCAGCGGTCGATCATCGAGCTCGGCTACGAGGGCGTGACCATCGAGCAGGTGCTCGAGCAGCGGCTGCGCCGGGCGGCCTGGGATCCCCAGGCCACGGCGGCGCACGCCCTCGGCGCGGTGGAGGAGTCGCTGCTGTTCCTGCAGAACCGGCGGCTCACCGACGAGCTCGGTGCCCGTGCCGTGCAGTTACTCGCCGCCGAACGCACCGCCGACGGGGCACCGGAGGTGTTGCAGCGGATCCGGCAGCTGCTGGCGTACTACCGCACCAGCGGTGAGCCGGAGCTGCCGGCCTGGTGCCAGGACTTCGTCAGCACCGGGTACGCCCATTACTGCACCCTGCTGCCGACCGCGTTCGTCGACGACGAGACCGGGCTGCGGCAGGTGGCGGCGATGCTGGGCTTCCTGATGACCATGGAGAGCGTCGCCATGGCGTTGGGTTGCGACCGGACCCAGCTGGAGCTGGCGGTCCGCCAGTCGCATCCGGAGGCACCGGCGAAGATCGCGTTGCACTGGGCGGCGCAGTCCCAGCTCGGTCAGCTGCCGCTGGCCGAGCTGCGCGAGCGGTGCGCCGATCTGCTGGCCAGCCCGCTCACCGTCGGGACGTTCCCGCACTACCTGAGCGGGTTCGTGCAGGCGTTGGAGCCGGTGCCGACGTTGACACCGTTCGTGGTGGAGGTGCTGTCGGCGGCGTTCGGTCAGCTGCCCGACCCGGTGCTGCTGCCCTGGCTGCCGATGCTGATCACCACGCTGCGGGAGCAGGCCGGCGAGTTGGTGCCCATCCTGGTCCGGGAGGCCGGCCGTACCTTCCCGGCCTCGCTGCCGGCGCTGGACTCCTGGACCCCGCCGTGGGCCGCGGTCGCCCCAATCGCCGCGCGGACCGGCTCGGCGGGCGACGGCGCGGCACCTGCGGCGGAGTCCGCCCGGTACGCGATGTCCGGGCCGGCACCGGAGCTGCTGGCCGAGTTCCCACTGGCCGCTGTGGCGGTGGCGGACCTGCTGGGCTGCGCCGCCGACCCGGTCGGTGGCGCAGCCGCCGCGCCACCGGCCGCCGGGGAGCCGGCGGTGGCCGACCTGTTGGAGAGGTTCCCGACGAGCGCGGCTGGGGTCGCCGCCCACGTCGGACTGGTCCCCGCCGCCGGTTGACAGTGACCCGGGGGGGCGCCGGTGCCGGCGGTACACCGCCGGCACCGGCGAGGGCGGGGCACTCGTACCCCTCGACATGCTAGGTTTGCCGCGTTGCAGTTGATTTCTTCATGCCGTCTGCCTGATCGCAGCCGGCAGCAGCCGGGCATTGGCAGATTCTGCCGGTCTCTCCGGACGGAGATTGATGAGTGCGGCAGCAGAGGTCCGCACGTCGCGGACCCGTCACCGGCTAGGAGCAGACATGGCAATCGGCACCGTGAAGTGGTTCAACGCTGACAAGGGTTTCGGCTTCATCACCCAGGACAGCGGAGAAGCTGACGTCTTCGCCCACTTCACCGCGATCGCGTCCAGCGGATTCCGTACCCTCGAAGAGAACCAGCGGGTGGAGTTCGACGTCGAGCAGGGCCAGAAGGGCCTGCAGGCGGCGAACATCCGGGTGATCTGAGGTTGTCCCCGTCCCTTGGGACGCGACCGTTGACGGCGTCGTCCCAGGGCGGGCTGGCACCGGATCCCCTGCAACGGCAACTCTTCGACGACGCCGCCGGCGCCGACAGCGGCGGAGCGGACCAGCTCCGACTGACCAGGGTGCCGCTCGCGGCGGAGATCCAGCTGTTCCTCGCCGACGATCCGACCCTGCTCTGGGCCCGGTTGGAAGCCGCCGCCGGCCGGCGGCTACCGCCGCCGTACTGGGCCTCGGCGTGGGCCGGCGGTCAGGCACTGGCCCGCTACCTGCTCGACAACACCGACGTGGTCGCCGGGCGGCGGGTGCTCGATGTCGCCTCCGGCTCCGGGCTGGTCGCCATCGCGGCGGCGATGGCTGGTGCCGCGACGGTCACCGCAAACGACATCGATCCGTACGCCGCGACGGCGATAGCGCTCAACGCCGTGGTCAACGACGCCCGGCTCACCACCACCGTCGACGACCTGCTCGACGGCACCGTGACCGAGGTGGACCTGGTGCTGGCCGGCGACGCGTTGTACAACGCCGAACTCGCCACCCGGGTGCTGCCATTCCTCGGCCGGCTCGCCGACCGGGGCGTGCAGGTGCTGGTGGGTGACCCGGGCAGGGGCCACTGCACCTTCGACCGGCTCGAACCGGTCGTCAGCTACCACCAGCTGAACGCAGGCGCCGCCGAGGACTCGTTGCTCGACCGTACCCAGGTACTGACCCTCCTGCCGCATCGCTGACTTGAAGTCAGCAAGTGAGCGCGGAAGCGATGCAGGGCCGCCGCGTGGTCCCGGCGCGCCGGACGGCGCAACCGGGACCACGGCCAGCGGTCGCCGTACGGCTATCCGACCGGTACCGGCCCCGCGTTGCCGGGCAGCCGGGTGACGCTGGGCGGCAGCTGGGCCGCACCGGTGGACCGGCTCGCCGACGCGTCGGTCGGGCAGAGCGCGGTCAGCAGCAGTGTCTGCCAGGCGATGTCGACCGGGTGCGCGTCCGGGAACCCGACCTCGTAGTGGCTGAGGTTGATGCCGGTGGAGAGCTGGCGCGCACCGTCCCGGCTGTGCAGCGAGATCGTCAGGTGGCCGAGCACCGCGCCGTCGTGCCCCCAGAACTCGCCGCACGGCAGCGGCGCCGAGTAGATACCGAGCCCGTAGCCGCCGAACTGCGGTGTGGACGGGTCGAACGGGACCGTGGTGAGCATCTCGTCGAGGGTGTCCGCGTCGAGCAGTTCACCGCCGAGCAGCGCCCGGTAGAACGTGTTCAGGTCGGCGGTGGTGGCGATCATCTCGCCGGCGGTCCACACCCAGCTCATGTTGAACTCGCCGAGGTCCCGCACACCGTACGACGCGAGGTAGGCGCCACCGTGCGGGCCGCGGATCGTCGGGTCGACGCCGGGGAAGTAGGTACCGTGCAGCCGCAGCGGTCGCAGGATGCGTCGCTGCACCTCGACGACGGGGTCGTTGCCGGTGACCGCCTCGATCAGCAGGCCGGCGAGGATGTAGTTGGTGTTGGAGTAGCTGAACATCGCGCCGGGCGCGTTGGTCGGCGGCATCGCCAGGCCCGTCGCCACCAGATCCGCCGGCGGGTACGTGGTGACCTGCATCTGGCTGATGGCGGCGTGCGAGGTGATCATCGCGTTGGTGTAGTTGCCGATGCCACTGGTGTGGTTGAGCAGCATCCGTACGGTGACCTGCTCGCCGACCTCGCCGGGCACCGTCTCGGGCAGCCACTGCCCAATCGGGTCGTCGAGCCCGAGCCGGCCTTCGTCAACCAACTGCAGCACCGTGGTGGCGACGAACGTCTTGGTGATGCTGCCGATCCGGTGGCGCATCCGGGGCTGCATCGGGCGGGGTTTCGTGGCGTACGCGTGGCCGGCGGCGGCCTGCCACTCGTGCCGGCCGTCGCGGACGGCGGCCAGGACGCCGGGTACGCCGGCTTCCGGCACGTCCTCGAGTACGGACTGCAGCTCGGCGCGGTCGATAGCGCCGCCGGACGAGCCGCCCGACGTGGATCCACCGGTGGACGGACCGGCGGAGGGGCTGGGTCGTGCCGCGGCAGAAGCCGGCACGACGGCGATCGCCGCCACCAACGTCACGCTGGTAGCGGCGACCCGGAGCGTCCTGAAAAGGCTAGACATACTTACAGGTTGACGGCCTGGCCGGTGTGACGCATCGTGCTCAGGTGCGAGAGCCGGCTCCCGCTGGCGGACGACCCGGTCTCCTGCCCGCCGGCGGTGGTCACTCTGGAGCGGAGATGGTCACCGTGGCCCCCCGCCGTACGGTCAGCAGCAGTGCGCGACACCGAGCGCCACCGCGACCGCTCCGACGCAAACGTCCGGGCCGTCGCCGGCGCCGGTGAAGACGATCGGGACGGTGTTGTTCGACGGGTCGGACTCGGTGGACGGCCCGATGCTCTCGGCGACGATCGTTCCGTCCGTACCCGGCGTCGATTTGATCATGAGTTGGAGGGTGTGGGTGATCCGCCCGCCGCCGGACGCGGTGGCCGGGAAGAGGCTCTCGAAGTTGCACCGCAGCGCCGCCGACTCGGGCAGTCGCGTCCCCGGCTCGCCCTCGGTGTGGCACCAGTCCGACGGCAGCAGGACGGCGCCCGACGGAGCGATGACGGTCACGCCCGGACCGCCGCCGTCGGACGGCCCGTTGTTGACCACGGTTAAGGTCAGGTCGACGGTCTCGCCCGGCGCACCGGTCACCGGCGCGGCCGTGACCGCGATGTCGAACGCGTTCGGCCTGGTTGGTGTCCACGGCGAAGTGGTCGACATTGTCCTCGGTGTCGATCTCCTCGGTGTCGATCTTTTCGAGGAGCGATGCCGCCGAGCGGCCCGCCGACGCCTGAGCCTTCGCCAGCGCCCCGTTGATCGACTTCCCGCCTGCCGTTGACGCCCGTGCCTGCGCCTGTGCCGGGACGCAGGCGACCACCCGGGGCCGACTTCGGCGGCAGGTCGTATGGCAGGTACGCCCACTGACAGCCGGTCCGGTACTGGTACCTGTTGACCAGCAACAACCCCTACTCACGAACGATCTGACGGGGGGACGGTCCGACGAGAGCGACCGGCCCGGTCACGAACGCGCCGCACAGCGGATTTCCGCCAGGATGACCAACAGCGCCACGACACGGGGGTTACGCGCTGCGTACACACCACGGGAAGGCGTGTGCAGCCAGCCGGCGCTGATCAGCTGGCGCAGGTGATAGTATAGCTGACTGGTCGTGCCGAGTCCGGCCTCGACAGCCAAATCTGCGGAGTGCCGGACGCCGGCAAGGATCTGACGCAAGAGCAGCAGTCGCACCGGATGTCCGAGAGCACCGAGCTGGCCAGCCATCTCCGTCCAGTCGGCGGCGAGAGGTTCCTCCATGGTGGCGCTGTCCCGAAAGTCGCACTGCTCACCGCTGGACAGACGTACTCTGCCCGGGAGGGTGACGCCCTCTCCCTGGTGCGCTTGCCGGTCGGCCACCTCGGCCGGCAAGCGCATCGACAAGATCCAGCCGGGCGGTCAGGTCGGCGACCCGTTGCTCGAGCTCCCAGATGCGAAGGTCGATCGACTCCATACTCTAATCGTGCGCGCTCGCGTAGGTTCCGGTCCACTACGACCACGGTCGGCACCGATGGTGACAGTCAAACTGCTCGAGAGGCCATAGTGGGACCAGGAAATTTCGCACCGACTTCGGCGGTCAGAGTGAACCAACGGCGCTGCCGGATCTCCGCACCAGGAGGACACACCCCAGCGCCGAAACAACCGCCTGCGCGAGCAGCCAATGCCAGCCAGGCGCCTCTGGTGCCTGCAGCATCACGAGGCCGGCCGAGACCGGCAAAGTCAGGACGGCTAGGACGTCGATGCCGTTGAGGAGCCACAGCAGCATGCCGGCGGGGAACGCCCCGAACGGTGTGTCGACCAGGATGGTGCCGATCGAGACGGCGCTCGCCTTCGCCCGTTGGAAGGCGCCCACCGCGACGGCCGGGCCGGCCAGCAGACCGAGCGCCCACCACGGTCCGACGAGCGAGCCGGCGGCCTGTAGTGCGGCCAGGGTGACGGCGAGCCATACACCTGCGACGATAGCGGGAACCACGAGCCGCTGAACGGTCATCTGGCGGCCTGTTGTACCGAGCAGCCGCAGCATCGCCGGGTTCGAGGCGTCGCCGTGGATGGATTCCGCAGTGAGGCCGGCGGCGGCGAGCGCGCCGATCAGGACCACGCCGAGAAGGAGCCAGGCGGGACCATCGGCGAGGTAGACCGGGACGGCGGCCGCGCCGACCGGCCACCACAGCCGCGCTGCCTTGCGTCGTAGGATGATCAGATCCTGGGCGATGAGCGGCGGAACCCGGCGGGCAGGCAGCAGGCGCGTCGTCCGTATACGGGTGCGGCTGCGCCAGAAGCGGCGGGCGCTCATCTCAGTCAGGTAGGAGGGTTCGACCGCATAGACGACATCGGCGTACGCACCTGCGTTGATCGACGCCTCGGCGATCGGCGCGATCGGCCAATTCTCCAGCCCTCGCCAGGTCAGCACTACCGCGATCAGCCCGACAGCCAAGGCTGCGGCACCAGCAGCAAGCACTACCACGGGCGGTATGAGCGGGGAGGGCAGGCGGTGGTTGCCAGTGGTACGCAGCGCGGCGGCCAGGACAAGGCAGCCTGCGCCGATCGCGATGCCGATGCCGTCAGCGAGCCGGGCGAGGGAGGGCCGCAGTTGGCAAGCAAGCGCGAGCAGCGTCGCGAGGACCGCGGCCGCCATGCCGGTGATGGCGGCGGCCCCCAGCACCAGGAGCCCGGCCGGGCGGGCGGCGATGTGCCCGGTCACGGCGATACCGGTGACGGCACCGACGACAAGCGCGGCGGCGATGGTCAGTGTGAGCGCCGGTGCGAGCAGGGTACGTCGGGGGAGCGGAGCCGGCAGCAGCCAGGTGGCGTCGCTACGGCTGACCACCAACGGACCGAGCTGACGCAGTACGACGACGAACGCGGCGAAGACGGCCACCGCCCCGAGGATCGGAGTCAGCGCCAAGTCCCTGTCGGGCGCGTCCAACGGCCATACGACGCGAACTAACGGCTGTCCAAGGAGCACGACGGCCATCAGTAGAGCGAGGGCCACCGCGTAGACCGTGCCGATGTCTGCGCGGCCCTCGGCGGCGATGCGGCGGCGGCGAATCCAGCGGCGGGCATCGACGGCAGCGGGGGCGCCGCGCCGGACCGGGGCCTCGATCGCGGTCACCTCAGCTCTCCGGGCGGGTAAGCACGATTTCGTCCGCGCCGACGCCAACCCGGAACCCGTCGTCGTGGCTCGCCATGATCAGCGTGCCGCCAGCCCTTACGTACGACCGCAGGTGCGTAGCGATCGCACGCTTGATCCGTGTGTCGAGACGCTGCTCGGGCTCGTCGAGGACGAGCAGCCGGCTGGGCCGTACGAGCGTCGCGGCAAGCAGGAAACGCTGGCGCTGGCCGGAGGAGAGCGTGATGGGCAGGCTGTCGCAGAGCCCGGTCAGGCCGAGGGTCGTGCAGAGTTCGTCGATGTGCCCGTCACCAGGGTCGCCGCCGTTCACCACCCGGACCAGGTCGAGGTGCTCGCGCACGGTCAGGCCCTGATACCAGCTGTGCGACTCCACCGTGGTGGCGACCTGCCGCCAGAAGTCCGCGCCGCGTCCGGGCGCTGCTTCGAAGACGGAGATGTCGCCGGCGGACGGCTCCTGAAGGCCGGTGATGCAGCGCAGCAGGGTGGACTTGCCGGCACCGTTCTCACCGACAAGCGCGACGGCGGCGCCCTCGGGAACCCGTAGGTCGATACCGTCCAGCACCAGCGTCGAGCCGTAGGTGACAGTCACCTGCCGGATGTTCACAGCCGAGGTCATCGCAGCAATCTCAAGATCAGGACTCCGCATTCCGCCGTAGAATTCGCATCGCATCGCCCGCGGCAGGGCCTTGTTCAACCCGCTGGTCAGACTGGTCCGATCAGCGCATCTGCGCAGCAGGACCGCACCCGCGTGACCGACCAGGCCCTTCCCGCCCGAGTCGACGACCAGCCGCTGATCCCACCCGCTAATCTTACTCACCGGAAAGGTGCACCCGACTCTGCTGTGGACATGGACTCAACACCCACATCCTCGCAGTTCGGGTGCACCTTTCTTTCATCGCCTCGATCAGTCAAATCCCCTCTGAACAGGGGAGGCTATACACCGATGATGTTCGATCACATGCTGGGGTGCCAGACTGCCCTGTTTACGAGGCTCTAGATTTCCCGGCCGGTCCAGCCAGACGGATCTTACTCAGGCGCGGGAGATCCCACTTGCGGACGACCCAGCCAGCTACCGTCGGACGATGCGGCGTCATTCTGCGGAGGAGACGGTGACTGTCGCGCGCTGTCGCCCAGCGGCGAAGAGCAGCAGACCGAACAGCACCACCGCGCCGCCGACGGCCGCGATAATCCCGGTCGAGGCGCCGGTGATCGGCAGTTCGTCGCCGCTACCGGCCCCGCCGCCGCCCGGACCATCGTCCGGGCCGTCGCCCGCACCGGTGAAGACGATGGCGACGGTGTTGTTCGACGGGTCGGACTCGGTCGACGGACCGACGCTCTCGGCGACGATCGTCCCGTCCGTACCCGGCGTTGATTTGATCTTGAGTTGGAGGGTGTGGGTGATCCGCCCGCCGCCGGACGCGGTGGCCGGGAAGAGGCTCTCGAAGTTGCACCGCAGCGCCGGTGACTCGGGCAGTCGGGTGCCCGGCTCGCCCTCGGTGTAGCACCAGTCGGACGGCAGCAGGACGGTGCCCGACGGCGCGGTGACGGTCACACCCGGACCGCCGCCGTCGGACGGCCCGTTGTTGACGACGGTGAAGGTCAGGTCGACGGTCTCGCCCGGCGCACCGGTCACCGGCTCGGCCGTCACCGCGATGTCGAACGTGTTCGGCTTGGTGTGTACGGCGAAGTAGTCGACGTTGTCCTCAGTGTCAATCTCCTCGAGCAGCGCCGCCGCCGAAGAGCCGGCCGACGCCTGGGCCTTCGCCAGCGCCTCGTTGATCGACTTCCCGCCTGCCGTCGACGCCCGCATCGGCGACCCGCCGCCACCGCCGAGCCGCGCCTCGAACGACCCACTCGTCTCACCCGGACCGGCCAGGTTGTTGCCGAAGTACAGGTCGAACAGCGACTCGCCCTGCTCGTCGACGAGGAACAGGGTCTCCCCCGGCGCCAGCGGGATGGTCAGTGCGCAGATGACCCGACTCGGGCCGTACGCGTACCCCTCCACCTGCTGGTCGTTCGGCCAGTAGGAGGTGTAGTCACAGTCGGTGTACTGGTCGACGAAGCCGACTCCGGTCGGCAGGCCCAGCCCGATCGTGTAGCTGTCGGCGGTGCTGTCACCCTCGTTGAGCACCGCAGCGTACAGCGGGGCGGTGTCGCCCGGCCCGACCGGATCCGCTGCGCTGTTGATGTCGTCGACCATGGCGACCAGGTCAGGGCCGGAGGCCAGTACGGTCACCGGGAAGGTCTCGGTGTTGTCGGCCGGGTTGGCGTCCTGCTCGACCGAGCTGATGGTGACGGTCATTGTGCCGGCGTCACCCGGCGGGGCACCGGCCCGGCTGACCAGCCGCACCGGGTAGAGGTGGTCGGTCAGTCCGACGGCGAGGGCACCGTACGCGCAGCTGACGACCCGGTCGGCGATCTCGCAGCCGGGGTGGTAGCCCTCGGCCAGCTGCACCGCGTCGTCGACGCCGGTGGCGTCGACGACGATGGTCACGTCGCTCGCCGGCGCATCGCCGTAGTTGTAGACGTACATGCCGAGGGTGACGCCGGAGTGGTCCACCTCGGCGACCGGCTCCCGGTCGAACGAGACGAACAGGTCCGGCCCCGGATTCTGGGCAGCGGCCGGAGCGGCCGCGGCAACGACGAGGGCACCGGCGAGCAGGGTGCCGGCTCCGAACCGGCGCCAGCCGGCTGCGTTCAGCATCATGATTCTCCTGTGGACGTGGCAGGAGCCGGACTCTATCGACAGTCCACGAAGTCCGCCACCCCAATCACACCACCGGGACCAATTGCGGCCGAGATTTCACCCGCGCTTCGAGTTCATCCGCAGCTGCTCGAAATCGGTGGTCAACGCGAACGGATCGGCCACCCGTACCGGCTCCCGGCGGTGCATCTCGGCGGCGAGCTCCCGACCGGCCCGGGAGATCCGCCCGCGCAGCGCCCCGACCTGGCCACCGCTGTCTGCGGCCTGGTCGCCGACCTTCTCCCCGGCCCAGTCCTCGGGGCCGGCGAAGACGGCGGTCGGCAGCACCACCGCACGCAGGTAGGCGAACATCGGCCGCAGGGCATGCTCCAACGTGAGCGAATGCCGGGCGGTGCCGCCGGTGGCACCGATCAGGACCGGCTTGTCGAGCAGCGCACCCTCCGGCAGTACGTCGAAGAAGGCCTTGAACAGCCCGCTGTACGCGGCGTTGAACACCGGACTGACCGCGACCAGTCCGTCGGCGGCCGCCACCGCGTCCAACGCCTGCTTCAACGTCGGTGCCGGGAAACCGGTCAGCGTGTTGTCGACCACCTCGTGGGCATGGTCGCGTACCTCGATCACCGTCGTCTCCAGCTGCCCGCCGAGGCCGGCCAGCTCGTCGCGGACCGCCGCGGCGAGCTGGTCGGCGAGCAGCCGGCTGGTCGACGGCTGCCGTACGCCGGCGGTGACGACCGCCAGCCGACGGCGGCCGGTGCTCGTGGTCATCGCCGTCACACCGAAGCCGGCGCGGCCGAGTCCGCGTCAGCCGTACTGTCTGCTGTGCTGCCGTCCGCGGCGGCGACCAGGGAGGCGTGGGTGGGTGCGTCCGGCACGTGTGCCGGCCGGCCCACCGCGAACTCGCGCCGCAGCACCGGCACGACCTCCTCGCCGAGCATGTCCAACTGCTCCAGCACCGTCTTCAACGGCAGACCGGCGTGATCGACCAGGAACAGCTGCCGCTGGTAGTCGCCGACGTACTCGCGGAAGGTCAGCGTACGGTCGATGACCTGCTGCGGGCTGCCGACGGTCAGCGGCGTCTGCGAGCTGAAGTCCTCCAACGACGGACCGTGCCCGTACACCGGGGCGTTGTCGAAGTACGGCCGGAACTCGCGCACCGCGTCCTGCGAGTTGCGGCGCATGAACACCTGCCCGCCGAGGCCAACGATCGCCTGGTCGGCGGAGCCGTGGCCGTAATGGGCGAACCGCTCCCGGTAGAGCCCGACCATCCGCTGGGTGTGCTCCTTCGGCCAGAAGATGTGGTTGGCGAAGAAGCCGTCGCCGTAGTAGGCGGCCTGCTCGGCGACCTCCGGGCTGCGGATCGAGCCGTGCCAGACGAACGGCGGTACGCCGTCGAGCGGGCGCGGCGTCGAGGTGAAACTCTGCAGCGGGGTACGGAACTTGCCCTGCCAGTTGACGACGTCCTCGCGCCACAGCCGGCGCAGCAGGTCGTAGTTCTCGATGGTCAGCGGGATACCGTTGCGGATGTCCTGGCCGAACCACGGGTAGACGGGGCCGGTGTTGCCGCGCCCCATCATCAGGTCGACCCGGCCGTCGGCGAGGTGCTGCAGCATCGCGTAGTCCTCGGCGATCTTCACCGGGTCGTTGGTGGTGATCAGCGTGGTCGCGGTGGACAGCAGCAGCCGCTCGGTCTTCGCCGCGACGTAGCCGAGCATGGTGGTCGGCGACGACGGCACGAACGGCGGGTTGTGGTGCTCGCCGGTGGCGAAGACGTCCAGGCCGACCTCTTCGGCCTTGAGCGCGATGGCGACCATGGCCTTGATCCGCTCACGCTCGGTCGGCTCCCGACCGTTGGTCGGGTCGACGGTGACGTCACCGACGCTGAAGACGCCGAACTGCATGGTCTGCTCCTCCTCGCGGCGAGGGCCGGTTGGAATTCCCTCGGACTACCCGGCCAAACATAGTTGCTGCGTCAACTATTCCGCGAACGCGCCGTCGATGAGGTGGGCCTCCAGCGCCCGCAGGAACCGCTCGATGTCGTCGGTCGAGAAGTAGGTGGTGTCGGCGGTCAGCCCCAGCCCCAGCCCGTCCGGCCGGTCGACGATCTCGATCCGGGTCCGCCAGGTGAACCGCTCGATCCGCTCGGCCAGCCGGAACGTGGTGCCGGCCATCGCGCCGCGTACCGTCGCCTCGTCGACGTCGCGGCCGAACAGGTCGCTGTCCGCCGACAGCCGGATGTCGTTCAGATAGCAGTGCGGGCTCACCCCGGTCGCGTACGGCAGACCAGCCGCGCCGAACGCGTCACTCAACGTCTGCGGGTCGTAGTAGGCGTGCCGGTACCCGTCGAGCGCCGCCCGCCACACCCGGGGCAGCAGGTACGCCATCCGGCGGTCGCCGGTCAGGTCGACCGGCACCAGGGCCAGCTGGTTGAGCTTGGCGATCGCCTCCGGATAGCCGTCCAGCATCCGGTTGTTGACCATCGTGTGCATGCCGACCAGGTCGTTGCCGGAGCATTCGCCGACCACCAGCGCCGCCGCCGCGAGCAGCACCGTCGAGGTGGTCGTCCGATGCCGTACGGCGAGCATCCTGGTCGCGGTGTCCGCCGCCGCCGACGTCAGCACGCCCCGCCGGAAACGCGGGGTGGCCGGCACCCGCTGCGGCATCCGGGTGTCACGCGACAACCGGCGGGTCACCTCCACCCAGTACGCCGCCGCCCGCGCCGACCGCCGCCGGTGGCTTTCCCGCTGCTCCAGGTCGGCGACGTCCGCCGACTGCGGGCCGGGTGCGTTGTCGATCCGGCCCCGGGCCAGCAGCAGCCGCAGGTCACGCAGCACCAGCTCGGCCGCCCGGAAGTCGACCGTGGTGTGGCTGAACACCACCACCACCTGGTGCGGTACGCCGTCGCGGGTCACCACGGCGACGCGCTGCGGCCAGTCGTCGGCGTGTGCGAACGGCTCCGCCGCCAACTCGTCGGCGACCCGCTGTGCCACCGCCACCGGTTCCGCCGATCCGGCCGGCACCACCAGCACCGGTAGGTCTCCCCGGCCGGCGACCAGCTGGCGAGGGTCGTCGCCGGCCAGCTCCAGCCGGGTACGCAGCGAGGTGTGCCGCACCATCAGGGCGGCGATCGCCGCGTACACCCGCTCGGGGTCGGAGCGTACCCGGCGGGGCACGGGGACGTGCCGTTTCAGGGCGAACATCGTCTGGCTGGTGCCGTGCCGCCGGAGCGCCATCCACAGTGCCCGCTGGCCCCAGGTGATCGGGGCGGTGCGCGCCGGATCCGGCGCGACGAACGACACGGTACGCCGGCCCACGGTCGACAGTTCGGTCACCACGTCGACCAGTATCAGCGAGTGTGCCGTTTCCCGACAGGGTCGAGGAAGCGCTTTCCTTCGACCGATCGGCCGATGATCTCCGCCTGGGCGGTAGTCTCCGGCAGGTGCCCCACCACGCACGCACCGCCCACCGGGTCCGGGACCGGATCCGCCTGCTCTTCGTCAACACCCAGGAACACGCTGCACTGACCGCCCTCGGCCTCCCCGGCTATCCCCAGTGGATAGCCGCCGCCACCGGGCTGGATCCGGCGCAGATCGTCACCGTCGACGTCGCCGACGGTCAGCCACTGCCCGACACCATCGAGGCCGACGCGGTCATCGGCGGCGGCTCCGGGCACTCCGCGTACGAGAAGCTGCCGTGGATCACCCGGACCAAGGAGTTCTTCCGCGCCGCCGCTCGGGCCGGCGTACCCGAGCTGCACATCTGCTGGTCGCATCAGGCCCGCGCCGAGTCGGTCGGCGGGCGGGCGGCGATCGGCGGGCACGGCCGCCGGTTCGGCGTCGACACGGTACGGCTCACCCCGGCCGGCCGGGGTGAGCCGCTGTTCACCGGGCTGCCCGACGAGTTCAACCTGTTCACCTCGCACGTCGACGTGGTCGAGCAGGTGCCGGCGCGGGCCCCCGAAGGGGCGGTCGTCGAGTTGGCGTACAGCCGGGCCTACCGCAACGAGGCGCTGGCCATCGGTCCAACCGTACGGACGATCCAGGCCCACCCCGAGATCACCGCGAGCATCATTTCGGCGCTGGCCCGCAGCCGACGCGGCGCGCTGGTACGCGAAGGCTGGATCGGCCCGGACGACGCCGACCTTGACGCCTTCACCGCCACCCTGTACGCCCGTGAGGCGCAGATCGTCGCGACCTCGCGGCGGCTGGTCGCCAACTGGCTGCGGTACCACGTCCGCCCGGGTGTCCGGCCTGACACCGCTTCGACCGGTACGCCGTCCACCGATGCCGGTGTAGTTGCCAGTGTTGATGTTGGTGCTCAGGGCGGGGTGCCGGCAGCGGTCGGCGGTGTGCTGTGAGCGTCATTCTGCCGGCGGCGCGCAGCAGCGCCGAAGCACGCCTCTACGTCGAGCTGCGTTCGTGCGACTGCGGTGAAACGCAGTTCGAGCCGCAGGTCGAGGTCGTCGCGCTCACCGACGGCGACCTGGCCACCCGCTACCACCGCAGCTGTGCCGGCTGTGCCACCGCACGGGAGTTCCTGTTCCGGCTGCCCGCCGAGCCGGTGCGCCCGCCGGCCGGCGCTGCTTTCTCGTACGGTGGCCCGGAGCCGTCGCAGCTCATCGACCCCGGCGAGTGGCTTGCCGTCGCCGACCGGTACGCCGCCCTGGTCCCCGCCGACTTCGCCACCGCCGGGCCTGCTGTTGCCGGGCCTGCTGCTGCCGACCCGGTCACGCTCGACCCCGCTCAGCGGCGGCGTGCCACGGCTGCCCTGTCCCGGGCGATCGCCGCGCTCGACGAGGTGCTGAAGTTCATCCCGGCCGACGTCGACGAGGTGCCGGCCGACGCCATCACCAGCGACACCGGACGACGGATGCGACGACGCGAACCGGGCCGGTTCCGCCGCGACCGCCTCACCGCCCTCCGCGACACCTACACCGCCCTCCTGCAGGTCAACCGACGCTGATCATGAGTGGTGGAAGGCTGGCGCAGTTCGGCTCAACCGCCGGGCTCTGCTGGTCGGCGGCCGGTCTTCTCTTGGGAAATCAGATCAGGACGACCATGAACGTGAATGTTAATTTACTATGAACTCGACAACGCATCCCAGATGACTTAAAATAAACCCACGAGCACATCTTCTGCATCACCCCACCCAGCTGGAGGCAGCGTGTCAGCAGGCAAAAGGTTGGTCGCATTCTCAGCAGCCCTCACACTGACAGCCGCCACAGCATTAGCGGGTCCATCCAGTCCCACCCAGGCCTATTCGTCAGACATCGACACCGAGTTGGTCCCGACGGAATGCAGTCCATACTCTTACGACGTAAGTTTCACGTCAACATCCTCGACCCGCACCGTGACGCACGCCCAATACTTCTCGATTCCGACAGGTGGCTCAGGTAGCCAAACCAGGTCAGTCGAGAAGGTCGCCAGCATCACCGCATCGGTGAGCTACACGTCGTCCGCCACCGTAAGCGCCACCACTGAGGCTTATTCAGCAGGGCCCCGATAACCCACAGTGGACCCCCCGATAAATGAGACGGCCC
>NZ_JBHMIQ010000032.1:0-78727 GCF_048060315.1 Micromonospora sp. LOL_013 | reverse complement strand
GGGGGCACACCCGTCACGGACGGGCGGGTGCGCGGTAAACGGTCATCCGGGTGGTACGGGGTCAGGCGCGGGCGCGGGGGGCGCTGCCGCGCGCCGTGACCATGTACAACCACGCCGGCCCGTCGACGATTCCCGACCGGGCCCACCCGCCGGGCTGCCTGGCCGGTGCTCAACGGCTACGGGCCTGTGCCTGGTGGCCCGGGCGGCATGTGCCTGGCGGCCGCGGGCCGGAGTGCGTGGCGCGACCATGCACAACGACCCCGCCCGCCGGATCATTCCGGGTCGGCCGCCGGGCCGGGGACAGCCGTCTCCCGCCGAGGTGTCGGCACCTGCGGCGTACCACCGGCCCCGTCGGACTCCATGACCAGGTAACGGGGTCGGCGCTTCGTCTCGTAGTAGATCCGGCCGATGTACTCGCCGATCACGCCGAGGATCATCATCTGGATACCGCCGAGACCGATGACGCTGACGATGATCGTGGTGTAGCCGGGGGCGTCGATCCCCCGGATCAGCGCCGCCGCGACCACCCAGGCCGCATACGCCACGGCGATGAACGTGAGCCCCATGCCGGCGTAGATCGCCGACCGCAGCGGCCGGTCGTTGAACGACAGCAGCCCGTCGAACGCGTAGTTCAACAGGGACCGGAAACTCCAACGGCTGCCACCGTCGGCGCGGGCCTCGTTCGGGTACGCGAACACCACCGTGTTGAACCCGATCCACGAGTAGAGGCCTTTGGAGAACCTGTTGTACTCGGGCATGGCCCGCAGCGCGTCGACCGCCCGGCGGGACAGCAGCCGGAAGTCGCCCGCACCGTCGAGCAGTTGCACGTCCACCCAGCGGTTCATCAGCCGGTAGAACGTCCGCGACGCGACGGTACGGACGAACCGGTCACCCCGTCGGTCGCGGCACGCGATGACCTGGTCGTACCCCTGCCGGTACAGGGCGACCATATCGGGCAGCAGGCGTGGAGGGTGTTGCAGGTCGGCGTCCATCACGATGACGGCGTCCCCGCTGGCCCGGTCCAACCCGGCGAGCATCGCCGACTCCTTGCCGAAGTTGCGGCTCAGCGCGAGATACCGGACGGCCGGGTCGGCCGCCGCCAGCCGGCGCAGCTCGGCCAAGGTGCCGTCGGTGCTGCCGTCGTCGACGAAGACGTACTCGATCTCGACGTCGTCGAGCGCGGTCACCGCGGCGGTCACCGCCGTGTGCAGCCGGGTCAGCGAGGCGTCCTCGTTGAAGCAGGGCACCACGACCGACAGTCGCAGCGGCCGACTGGCCGGCGCGGGTGGTTCGGCCGGCGGGCCGGCCGGACCGGAAGGGTCAGTTGAGTCGGTAGACGAGGGCACCGTCGATCTCCTCACGGGTGATGCCCAACCCGTCGACCGGACGTTGGGCGACCCCGTCCCACGGTGTGCCGATCAGCCGGTCCGGCATCACCAGCACCGTACGCACCCCCAGGTCGCGCAGGTATCCGACGCTCGCCGGGTCGGGGAAGAACGCGGTGACCGCCCGGGTCTGCTCCTGGCTGGCCGGGACGAAACCGGCCAGACCGTTGGCGACCTGCGGGAAGTCTCCCTCGGTGGTCCACAGCATCACGTTCAACTCGAACGCGCCGGCGTCGCTGGGCAGCACCAGTACCGGCCCGGTGAGCTGGCCCCAGGCGGCCGGTGGGGTGGGCACCTGCGGATGGGCGGTGCGGTTCATTCCCTCGACCACCACCAGCGCCAGCGGGATCGCCAGGACGGCACCGGCGGCCTGCCGGGAGAACCGCGGCCATCCGGCGGCGGCCCGGCGCAGCGCCGTGGCCGCGGCGGTGAGCGCCCCGGCGGCCAGCACCGCGAGGAGCAGGCTGGTCCAGATCATCATCCGCCCCGGGGTACGCAGCGCGTCCCAGCCCGGCAGGTGCTTGGACAGCGTCAGGTAGCCGGGGTCGCCGTCGCCGCCGAGCGTGGCGCCGAGAGCGAGCAGCGCCGTGCCGATGACTCCGGCGGTGAGCGCCACCCGGTGCCGAATCCGAAACGACGAGACGACCAGGCCGGCGGCGGCCAGGGCGATCAGCGTCACCCCGGGCAGCAGCGTCATCTCCGGCGGCCAGAAGATCTGCTCCCGGGTGCCGGCGTGCCGTTCTCCCCACAGCCAGGACTCGGCGGGTGCGGTGATCAGGCCGACCACCGGCGGGGAGAACATCTCGGTCCAGGCCAGGCTCCGCTCCGCCTGCGGGTTGAGCTCGACGACGTGGAAGTAGGCCGCCGCGATCGCGAGGGTGACCGCGCCGAAGATCACCCCGCCGACGGCGTCGGCGACGAGTAGCCGTCGGCCGAACGGCGGGCGGCGGCGGTGTCGCCACCAGGAGATCCCGTAGCCGCCGGCGGCGACGATCCCGGCGGCGAGCAGGAAGTAGACCAGCGGCAGTCCGATGCCGAAGCCGAGGCTGATCTGCCAGGCGGCGACCAGCCAGCCGGCGAGGGCCCAGCCCGGTCTGCGCCGTTCGGGGCGGTAGCCGTGCCGCAACGACCAGCCGTGGCCACGGGCGAGCATCGCCAGACACAGCGCGATTCCACCGGTGGAGAGGATGTTCATGTGCCCGGAGTGGGCCAGCCGCCAGGGGGCGAAGGCCCACGCGACCCCGGCCACCGCCGCGCCGATCCGGCCCGCGCCGAGCTGTCGGATCAGGGCGTACGCGCCGATGAACGCCAACGCGTACAGCAGCACGTACAGGATGTTGTAGCGGATCAGCGCGGCTTCGAAGCCGGAGCCGATCATCCCGGCCGGTGCGTAGCCGAGGAGCGTGTCGCTGTACGCGTAGGTGTAGCGCTCGGGGAAGAACGTGTTGGAGTGCCAGAGCCCGGTCGGGTCGGTCGACAGCGCGTGCCCGCCCCAGGCCACCTGCCAGGCCTGCAGGGTGGGGTCGGCGATGTCGCCGGGGATGGTGCTGGCGGGATGTCGCAGGGTGGGCCAGGTCAGCACCACCGCGAGGAGCAGTCCGCCGAGCACGGCCAAGGTCCATTCGTGCCGCAGGAACCGCCACAGCGGGGGCCGGGGGGCGGACGGGCGGTCTTGAGCGGTCTCCACGAGAATCGATGATCTCAAATCAGGACGTGGGCTGTCGAACCCGCCCGTCACTTGTCGGGCCGGATCTGGTCCGCCGATCATCGTCGCTTCCGGTGACCCCGCGCAAGCCCGGCCGGACCTGCGAGAACCAGGGTTCGTTGTCGCTGACGTCAGCCTCAGCGGCTGTGGCGGGGTCCGTGCCGGAACGCAGGTCGTGCCGGAACGCAGATCGCACCGGAACCGGTGCCGGGCAGACCGGGTGACCGCAGATCCGTTGCCCAACGGGCTGATTGCCCGGGATTGACCCAGAAAGCCATCCTTAGGCCTGTTGCCCTGAAGGTCTGGTGTGTAACGCTGACGTTTCGCATCTGCCCGACGTCCTGACAGACGTCCAATGGGGAGGTATTGGTGACACGTTCGAGAAGACTCGTGGCGGCCGGACTGGCCGCCGTACTCGTGATCGGGCCGGGGCAACCTGGCCGGGCCACGCCGACGGACGGAGACAGCGCCAGTCGGACCTCTGCCGGACAGGCGCCGGCCGGTCAGCGCGCCACGGTCACCCTGCTCACCGGCGACCAGGTCACCGTCACCGGTACCGGCGCCGCTGCACTGCGCCCGGGCGAGGGTCGCGACGGCATGCAGTTCCGCACCTACCGGATCGACGGGGAGCTGCACGTCGTCCCACGCGACGCCGCCGAGCTGGTCCAACGCGGCACACTCGACAGCCGACTGTTCAACGTCACCAAGTTGATCGAGTGGGGCTACCACGACGCCGCGCGGGACACCCTGCCGCTGATCGTCACCACCGCGCGGGGCGACGTCGCCGCCCGTGGCACCGCCGTGCTCGCCGTCGATGGCCTCGACGTGCAGCGTGACCTGCCGGCGGTCGACGGTGCGGCGGTGACCGCCGACAAAGCCACTATCGGCGATCTGTGGTCCATGGTGTCCGGCGGCCCGGCCGCCCGTGGCACCGACACCGGTATCCAGCGGATCTGGCTGGACGGCAAACGGCAGATGCTGCTGGACCGCAGCGTCACACAGATCGGCGCACCCGCCGCTCACCGGGCCGGGTTCACCGGTGCCGGCGTCACCGTCGGCGTCATGGACAGCGGCGTCGACACCGGACACCCCGACCTGGCCGACGTCGTCATCGAGACGCGTAACTTCACCGACGCGCCGGAGGAGGGCGACACTACCGGCCACGGCACCCACGTCGCTTCGATCATCGCCGGCAGCGGCACCGCCTCCGGCGGCAAGTACCAAGGTGTCGCCCCAGCCGCGAAGATCATCTCCGCGAAGGTCTGCCCGGCGGCCTGGTGCGACGACTCGGCGATGATCGACGCGATGCACTGGTTCGCCGTGGACAAACAGGTCCCGGTGGTCAACATCAGCATCGGCGGCGGCGACGGACCCGAGATCGACCCCCTCGAGGAGGCGGTCAACACCCTCACCGAGCAGACCGGCACCCTGTTCGTCATCTCCGCCGGCAACGCCGGCGCCGACCGTACCGTCGGGTCACCCGGCAGCGCCGACGCGGCACTGACCGTCGGCGCGGTCGACCGCGACGGCTCGCTGGCCGACTTCTCCAGCCGCGGCCCGCGGGTCGGCGACGACGCCGTCAAACCCGACATCACCGCACCCGGTGTCGACATCGTCGCCGCCCGCGCCGAGGGCACCACCCTCGACGTCCCGATCGACGAGCACTATGTCTCCGCGCCGGGCACCTCGATGTCGGCGCCGCACGTCACCGGCGCCGTCGCGCTGCTCGCCCAACAGCAGCAGGGGTGGACCGCGCAGCAGTTCAAGTCCGCCCTGATGGGGTCCGCCGCGCCGCACCCCGGCACCGGTGCGTACCAGCAGGGCGCCGGCCTGGTCGACGTGGCCCGCGCCGTCACCCAGACAGTGACCGCCGCACCGGCCAGCATCTCCTACGGCCGCGCCCTCTGGCCGCACCAGGACGACGAGCCGATCAGCCGGACCGTGACCTACCGCAACAACGGCACCGAGCCGGTCACCCTCGACCTGGCCTGGGAGATCACCGGACCCGCGGGCGCGTCGGTGCCGGCCGGCATGTTCACCACCAGCGCCGCGCAGGTCGAGGTGCCTGCCGGCGGTACGGCCAGCGTCGACGCCACCGCCGACACCGGTGTCGCCGCCGCCGACGGCTACTACAGCGGCCAACTGGTCGCCACCGGCGGGCAGATCCGCGTCGTCACCCCCGTCGGGGTGCACCGCGAGGTCGAGAGCTACGACGTGACCGTGTCGCACATCGACGTCGACGGCGGACCAGCCCAGTCGTACTGGACCGCACTGGTCGGTCTGGACAACTCGTACTTCGACTTCCCGTACCACGAGGACGGCACCGTGGTGACCCGACTACCCAAGGGCGAGTACGGTCTGTTCGCCACGATCGATGAATTCGACGAGGAGGGCGAGCCGACCAGCAGTGCCGTCCTCGCCCAGCCGCGCCTCACCGTCGCTGCGGAGGCCACTGTCACCCTGGACGCCCGGCAGGCCGCACCGGTGCGGGCCACCGTGCCGCAACCGGCCGCCCGCGCCGCGATCGTCGACGTGACCGTCGGCTTCGACACCGTCGGCGGTCCGGCGGGCGTCGGTGCCGCGTACCCCGGATTCGACGGGGTGTCGTCGAAGCAGCTCGGCGGCGACGACCCGGCGCCTGCGTTCGGCTCATCCATCTCCCACCAGTGGTTCAAGCCGGACCCCGACGGCGGGTACGCGAACAGCCCGTTCGCCTACGCGCTGAGTGAGGTCTTCGACGGCCGGCTGCCCACCGGGTACCAGCGCGACTACGCCGCGGGTGACCTGGCCCGGGTCCGGCAGGACTTCCGGGGCATCCCGACCGGTGACGTCTCCGACCGGCTGCTCGTCGCCGAGTTCGACGACCCGAAGTTGGGCGCGCTCACCGAGCTGACCGAGGTGCGCGTTCCAGGCGAACGGATCGAGTGGTACAGCACCGACCGGGTGGCCTGGTTCTCCGACCTGTACTTCTCCAACTACTCGGTGGAGGACGACTGGCTGGAACCGGTGTCGTTCCTGTACGCACCGGCCCGCGCCTACCCCGCCGGCGCCCGGCGCACCGACATCTGGAACCTGCCGCCGTTCGGCCCGGCGATGCCGGCGACGTCGTCGCCGACCGGTTGGGCCAGCCGACTCGGCGACGAGATCCTGGTGGAGGTGCCGCTGTTCGGTGACGCCGCCGGGCACGCCGGCGGTTCGATCGCACTGACTGAGCGCACCGCGCTCTACCGTGCGGGCGAGCTGGTCGAGGAGTGGGAGACCGGTGGCTTCGGCTATTTCGTCGTGCCACCCGGCCAGGCTGACTACCGGCTGGAGACGTCGGCAACCCGTGACGCCGGTGACCTGGCCACCGAGGTGAGCCTGGCCTGGACCTTCCAGTCGGGTCGGGTCAACGGCGATCAGTGGCGGCGGCTGCCGGTCATGGTGGCCCGGCCGGCGCCGCCCCGGCCGGCGACCAGGTCGACATTCCGGTGACGGTGCGCCGGCAGACCGGGGTCACGGTCAACCTGGACGCGTTGTCGGTCGAGGTCTCCTACGACGACGGCACCACCTGGCTGCCGGCTCCGGTGCGTGCCGACGGCCGCAGCTGGGTGGCCACGGTCCAGCATCCGGACAGCGAAGGTTACGTGTCGCTGCGGTTCGGTGCCGAGGACCGCAAGGGCAACACGTTCACCCAGACGGTGATCAACGCCTACCGGCTGGTCGCCGCCGACTAGCGTTTTCTCACTCCCCAGGCCCCGGTGGCCGTGACCCGTACCCGGGTCACGGCCACCGGAGCCGCACCAGCTGGGGCGCCGGATCGATCTGAGGGGTGCCGGTTCGGCTCAGACCGTGCCGAAGAAGGACTTCAGCGCGGGCACCCGGCGGATGAGGAACTGGTCCAGCGCCAGGACGACCAGCAGGGACAGGCCGAACAGGGGCAGGAAGACGCCGAGTGCGACCATGGAGGCGAGCAGTACCCAGCTGCCCCAGACGGGGAGTTTCGCCCGCGGTGCGGCGAGGCCGGAGGCCGTGGCCCGACGGGTCCACCACATCATTGGTCCGGTGACGCACATGAAGATCACGGCGAGGCAGAACAGCGTGGACATGATCGTGTTGAAGGTGCCGAGGCGGCGCCCTTCGTGCAGGGCGATGCCCTGCGAGACCACCTTCGCCATCGCGCTGTAGTCGTCGTAGCCGTACTGGCCTACCACGTCGCCGCTGTACTGGTCGACGTGGATCGTCGTCTCCTGGGTCACGTCGGACTCGGCGGGGTTACCGACGTCGTACCACTGGCTGCTCATCACGCTGAACACCCCGGTCTCGCCCTCCGGGTACAGGATGAGGTACGGCCCGGGGGCACCCAGCGTCTGGGCCGCGTCGACCGCCCGGTCGATCGAGATCGGGGTGCCGCCGCCGGTGCTGCTGCCCTGCGGGGCGTTGCCGGAGGCCCACCCGGCGGGTGCGGACTGACCATCGCTGTCCTCGATCTGCTGTCGGATGGTGGACTCGGCACCGGGGTCCGCGCCCCACAGCCCGGAGCCGGAGTTGACGGCGATCTGCTGGGCCTGAGCACCCCACACACCGGTCCAGGGCAGCCCGGAGACGACCAGCAGCAGGATGCCGAGGCCGACGGGGAGCCCGACGAGGGCGTGGTAGCTGCGGAGCCGGGCACCGCGGTTGCCCTTGGCTTCGGCGCCACTGCGCGCACGGCGGCCGAGGAAGAAGATGATGAACCCGGTGATCGTCAGCACGATCGCCCAGGAGGCACCGAGTTCGACGATGCGGTCGCCGAAGCCACCGTCGCCGATGAGCAGGTCGCCGTGGACGCGTTCGGCCCAGGTGGAGATGAGCTGGTCCTGGCTGAGTTCGCCGGTGACGGTGGAGGTGTAGGGGTCGACGTAGATGTTGGTGCTGCTGCCGTCGTCGAGCCCGACGACGAACAGGGTCGCCCGGTCGCCGGTGCCGTCCTGCACGGACAGGATGGGACGGTCCGGGAAATCCGCGCGGACGGCCGCTTCCTGGGCGGACAGCTCGGCCCGTTGCGCGCCGTCGGCCACCGGCACCTGCAGTACCCCGGGGTGGGCGAGGGAGTCCACCTCTGCCCGGAACATGTAGGTCATACCACTGACGGCGAGGCAGAAGAGTACGGGTATGACGAGGACTGACCCGTAGAAGTGCCAGCGCCAGAACGCGGCGAACCAGTTCGTCTTCCGCGGCCGGGCCGGGGACGAGGGCGCATCCTCGGGCGGCGTCTCCCCGGGAGGCGGTGTCTCGGCTTCTACGGTGGTCATCGGCTGGCCCTTCCTGATCGTCACGTTGTTCGTCGGTGGAACCTGTGGTACTAGCTAGAGTCGTGCTGGAGACACCCTGGGTTCCCGTCCTGACGATCGTTTTCCTGCTGACAGGGCTCGTCTGTGTCGGTGACCTGGTCATCCGTCGCCGTGGCGTGCCACGCGACCAGGCGTTCTCCGACGCGGAGCTGATAGACATCAATCACTGTGTGATGAGCGCCGCGATGATCCTGATGGCCTGGCTGATGGTGCACGGCCCGGTCGCCTGGGCGCAGGTCGCGATCTTCGGCATCCTGGTGCTCGCGTTGCTGCCCGGGTACGGGCGGGCGCGTGGCAGGCCGGAGCGCGTCGACGTGCTGGGCCACGTCACGCAGAACCTGGCGATGATCTGGATGCTCGCGGCGATGCCGACCCTGATGTCGGAGTTGGGGGTCGGCGGCGGCTCCGGGCACGCGCATGGCGTAGCCGCCGCCGGTGCGGAACCGACCCCCACCCCGGCGTGGGCGGACATGACGAACGTCGTCTTCGTGGCCCTGAGCACGGCCGGGGCGCTGTGGTGGCTCTACCGCGCCGTGACGACGTCCGGCCATCGGCTGCATCTGCTCAGCTACGGCGTCATGAGCGCAGGCATGGCGACGATGCTGCTGCTGATGAACGTGTGAGACCCGCTGGCGGGTACGGATCAGCCCTCGGTCCGGTCCTCATCGCGGACCGGACCGGACCGAGGCTGCGGTGCGTGGCAGCCGGGCCGGTCAGCTTCCGGCTGGCCGGTGATCAGCGGGTGACGGTGATGTTGGCGATGAACGACCGCCAGGCAGCCGGGGCGAAGTCGAGGGTGCCGCCATCGCGGTCCTTGGTGTCCCGGACGAACACCCGACCAGGAAGATTCTCGGCCACCTCGACACAGCCCTGAGTGTCGCTGTGCGTGCTCTTGTGCCAGCGTGCGCCGGTCATGTCCATTTTTCAGCCGTCCTCATGATCAGTTCTAGGCTCTGATGGCTCGGCAGAGCGTACCCCCGGATCGCTTCCCAGGTCTGCTCAAGCTCTGCGGTGTCGTCTGGGGCTTCGACCACCTTGCCGCGTAAGTGGCCTTCCACGTAGCCGACCGCTCGACCGTCCACGGTGGCGAAAATGAATCCGCCATCGACGCCGGGGTAGGCACCGGTCGACAGCGGGACCAAGTGAATCTGGACGTTGGGGCGTTCGGCGGCCTCGGCGAGCGCGGTGAGCTGCTGGTGCATCACCTCCGGCCCGCCGACGCCACGATGCAGCAACGCCTCATCGATCACCGCAGCAAGATGACACGGGTTCGACTCGCGTCTCAGGATTTCCTGTCGTTCGATTCGAGTGGAGATCGCTGTCTCCAGTTTCTCGCCGTGGATGCCGTAGGTGGTGAGCACCGCTCGTGCATATGGCTCAGTTTGCAACAGACCGGGTACGACCAAGGGTTGGAAGGCTCGGAGCAGGCTCGCCCGCTGCTCGTACTCGATGAAGGGCTTGAACCAGATCGGGGCGTGTTCGCCGATGACGAACTCGCGGTAGAATTTCATGAAGGCGGTGCCGAACACCTTGTCGACCATGCCCAGGTAGTTGGGCAGGGCGGGGCGTTCGCCGCGCTCGATCGAGCCGACGTGCTTTGCCGAGAAGTGGACGCGCTCACCCCAGGACTCCTGGGTGAGGCCCATCGACTCGCGCACCCGCCGTAACTCCGATATCAGATACTCGCTGCCGCTCACAAGCCCCTCGCATCCCTCGGATTCCCTCGTGCCCACGCGGCGGAGGCATCGCCGAAAGGCGTCCCCGTTGATTGAAGTCACCAACTATCTTCCTTGACGAATGCAGAGGCGTCCAGCATGGATTTTGGTCCTGTGGATAACTGCCAGATCAGGCTGAGGATTTGATCTTCGGGCTTCTATCAGATTAACTCTTGCCGCTGCAAGGCTTTCGCATCCCTCGGATTCCCTCGTGGTGGTCGAGGTTCGCGTCATGGGACTCCCGGCGTGCACGGGGTCACCGGTCGGGTTCCGCCAACTGCGAATCGGAGTCCAGGGTGGGATGTCGCAACTCGTTCGGCTATCCAAGGAGGATCCTGGTGATGCACAGGAATGACGAGATCGGCGGGACGTGCCGGCTGACCTCCGCCCGCGCGGTCGACCCCGCCCCGGCCAGTGCGATCGACGCCGCGCTTGACCCCGGTGACACCGTCGTGGCGCAGGCGGTGCGCCAGGCGCGGCTGGACATCGCCGAGCATCTGTCGTCGGCGCGGCTCGGCGAATGCCGCACCTGTGACGTCGCCGCGCCGTGCCGGCCGTTGCTGCGGTCGCTGGTCATCCTCGACCGGTAGGACCCGGGCAAGGCCCGCCGGGTGCGGGCGGTGCTGCAGCTGTCCGGGCTGATGCCGGACGGCTACCCGCACGGGAAGGACGACGACGATGTCTGACCAGCCGCTGCGGGTCGGTGAGACGCTGCACCTGGGATCGTCGGCGGTGGACGCGACGGCCGGATGGTGGCGATCGCCGTCTACAAGCGGTCGTTGACCCACCCCGGGGTGCGGGAAGCCCCGCGCGCCGGCAACGGGACCGACCCGTAGCAGTGAGAAGCCGGCGCGGCCGGCGCGGTGCCGGCACCGACTTCATCGCGACCGACGATCCGTATCAACGCGCCGAGCTCATGGCGGGTCACCTGCACCGGATCGAGGCCGCACACGACCGTATGCGGGCAGCGGTGGTGTCGCTGCGCCAGCTGCTGCGACCCGACGCCGTGACACTCGACGTCGAACTGCGTTCCGTTTCCGCCCGGACCGTGGCCGCCAGCAGTGCACAGGTCCGGGTCGAGGACTCCGTCGACTGGTCCAGCCTGGCCATGGACGAGCTGCACGCGGCCTTCCCGCCCACGGAACGCACCGGGCTACCCGGTGGCCGGTACGCCAACGAACTGTTCACCAGCGGCGCCGGCGTCATGGCTGATCAATGGGGTTCGCGAGTACACCTACACCACGGATTTTGTCAGCGCTCACCGCATTGGAGACGCCCGTGTCGACGTGGTGCAGCATCTGGCGGGGAACTTCCCGGATGGCTCAGCGGACCTGCACTACCGGTTCGACCTGGATGGTGCCGCGTCGACCGCTGGGTTACGGCAACAGCTGTTGTTGATCCACTGCGCGTCATCGACGCGACACTACGGTGGGACGTTTGCTCGGGCGGATCGGATTATGCGTCAGCCCCGATGCGGGTGGCGAAGGCGCGCAGGTCCGGAAGGGACCGGTGGCGGTCGCTCGCCAGCAGGTCGACGGTCAACCGCTGAGCCCACGGCCGGTAGCGGACCTCCTGCGGCGCGGTCTGCTCGGCGGCGAGCAACGCCCGGTACGCCTCGATGTTCGCGCCTCGGCCGTGCAACGCCAGCGCGGTGTCCTGCCAGTAGCGGGCCCGACGCTCCACGGTGCCCAACTGCTGCGGGGTGATGGTGCGGGCGCATTCGACCGCCGCGCCGAAGTCACCCAGCGCTCGGCAGACTCCGATCCGGTACAACGCGACGTCGACGCTGCCGAAGGCGGGCTTCAGATCCGCTCGCCGGGCGGCCTCGTCCGCCTCGGCGAGCAGATCCAGTGCGGTGTCCCGCCGGTCGCCGAGTGCGGCCGTGTAGGCGGCGGTGGCGAGCAGCCGCCCGTACGCGGTGACGTCATCGCGTTGCCGCAGCTCGGTGGCGGTGTCGAGCGTCGCCGCGCCGGTGAGCACGACCTTCTGGGCGGTGTCGCGGTGTAGGGTCCGGCGGAGCACGATCGCGGTGATCCGGGCATGTTCGGCCTGCAGCAGCGGGTCCCCGCAGGCTCGCGCCGTCTGACCAGCCCGGTCCATGATCGACCAGGATATGCCGTCCTCGTGCAGCTTGATCAGCACCTGTGCGGTGAGGTGGTACGCCCGGGTCGCCAGGGCGGTGGCCGCACATCGTCGGTCATCGGCGGCGTTCGCGGTGACCGTCGCCGCGCCGGTGACCAGCTGCGGTAGGCGGGTGGCGAGTCGCGCGTACCGACACGCCTGAAGGTCCGCCGACGCGGCGGCCAGCGTGGCGCGCAGCTCGACCGGGCCGACAGGTGGGGTGGTGCTCGGCTCCGCGCCGAGGAGCAGGCCCGACAGTCCGGCCGCCAGCTGCGGCGGGCGGGCAGTGGCGTGGCCGGCAGAGCCTGGGCCCGTGGGGATCGCCGCACCGGCGAGCCCCGCCAGACCGCTCAGTACCGCGCGCCGTCGGATCACGTCCTCTCCCGTCTCAGGCCAGGATCGGCTACCGGGAAGCCTAACGATCGAAGTGGACCCGTGGTGGCTGGCCGATGTGCCAGAGTTGGTCAAGCCGAACAGCTCCGGTGGAATGTCGAACACGTCGGCGAGCCGTCGTAGGGCGGACACGTCGGTCAGGCGCTGGCGGCCGCGTTCTATCCGCGACAGGCTCGCCGCGGAGTAGCCGCAGCGTCGTCCGGCCTCCGCGAGGGTCAGCCGGGCGGCCGTGCGGGCCAGCCGGATCAGGTTGCCGTAGTCGCCGGCTGCCGCCGCCCGACGCGTCTCGGGAAGGCCAGCCCACCGGCGGTCGCCGCTCATCGCAGTCTCCCACCCATGGTCACGCTCGGTATTGCCTCCACTGTGCAACGGACGTGCCAGCGCGTGCAAAGCGCTTGCGTATCCGGTAACGGGGCGTGTCGGCGCTACCTGGTCGCTGCTGTCCTGGAAGGGCGGCGGTGATGGCGCCGGACGGTGGGTGAGGAGCGAAGACAATGGATCAATCGGATCAAGGTCGACCTGGCCTTCGCCGGGTCGCTGTCGTCAATCGGACACTTGGTATGGGCCTGTTCGGCGTCATGGCGATCGTCGTCATCATGCTCGTGGCGGGTGGTCCCGGGCGATCGGCTGCGGTGAGCGCGATCGGCGGGATCGTCGCCGCGCTGGCCGGCCTCGCCGCCGCGTACCTCCGTCAAGGATGAGCTGGGCGTCATAGATCCATAGCTGATGGTGATTGCTGGGCTGCCCGGTGGGCGGAAGCGGTCCGCGTGGTCGATGCGCATTCCGTCGCTCTCGGGCGGAAAGCGATCATGTTTCGGCAGCAGCCGGTGGGATGGCCTTGCGG
The DNA here is from genome assembly GCF_048060315.1 of Micromonospora sp. LOL_013. Classification (NCBI taxonomy): domain Bacteria; kingdom Bacillati; phylum Actinomycetota; class Actinomycetes; order Micromonosporales; family Micromonosporaceae; genus Micromonospora; species Micromonospora sp. LOL_013. The sequence continues at coordinate 65,252 of NZ_JBHMIQ010000032.1, read as the reverse complement.
AGCTGGGGGCGACCATGAGCCCGAGATCGGGGCCCATCTCCGGAGCGAGGACGACACGAACGGCGCATGACCGAAGTCTAAGCGTAGTGGCGATATTACGGGCGGAGCCGCCCCTGGCAGGTCGATGAGGTTGACAGGTGTCCATGACGGCAGCCGCCCCGGCCAGTGCCGAGACCGCCAGGATCGATACGTGGGTGCGCGACCGCAACACTGGTGCCCGGGTGGCTGGCGTATGCGTGTTCGCGACCCCGGTCCGGGTGTTCAGCATTCCAGCGCAGTGCCGGCCGAACAGCGGCCGTACCGGTCGGGTGTCCATCGATGTACCAGGGCCCGGCTCCTACCACCTCTTCGCGTTGCCGGCTCCGGGCAGCCCGTACGGCGCGCAGTGGGTTGGACCGGACGGCGGCACCCGGGTCCAGTCCGGGGCCCGCCGGATCACTGTGGCGGCCGGCGAGACCAAGTCCGTGCCGGCGGTCATGCTCGACCTGCGGGCCACCATCACCGGGTACATGGTGCACAGAAAGGGGGGAGATCGTCGGCGGTGTGGTCGGTGTCGCCGGTCGTGCCCAGGTCGACCTCGTCCCGGCGGTCGTCGGCACCCCGGACCCGGCGACCTACCGGCTGCGGCACGGCGGCGAGTTGACCGTTCACATCCTCGACGAGCCGACGAGCGCCGGCCGGCAACTGGTCCTGTACAACTCCGGATCCGGCGAGCATGTCGGGTCGGTGGCGATCGGCGACGGCGCCACCTGGGGATTTTTGCGGGTCAGCGGCGGGCAGCACGTCAAGATCGGTGCCGCTGTACGGGTGGCGACCGCTGGTACGGCGGTTCGGACTTCGCCACGGCCGCCTCGGTGCGGGTCCGTCACCGGGACTGGTTGAACCTGATCCTGTGAGTCGGTGCCGGACCGGGTCAACCGATCCGGACTCCGACCAGGCTCAGCAGGTAGACGACGGCGAAGGCGCCGAAGAACACCCCGGCGGTGCCGAGCGCCACCTGGCTGGTCCACGACGGCCGTACCGGTGCGGGGAGCCGGCGGTTGACGTACATGGTGAGGCCGACCACGACGGGGGTGTGCGCGGCGGCGATGATACCGCCGACAGACAGGATCTCGACCGGGTTGCGGACCAGCAGGAACAGCACCAGCGGGGCGAGAGTCATGGCGACCGCGACATAGGTCAGGTAGACCGCCCGTGGGTGGCGGATCAGACGGGCCAGCCTGCCGGTCTGTTCGCCGTCATCAGCCGGCTCGTCGTCGGATCGGCCGGCGGTGATCAGTCTGGTGGCGTCGGCGTACGTGCGCGCCCAGCCGTCCTGGTTGGCGAAGATGGTGCCCCAGAGAGCAACCACCACACAGGTCAGCAGCAGCACCTCACCGAAGGTGCCCCACAGGTCGCCGAGTAGCGCGGTCAGGTCGCGGGCGACGTCGACCCCGTCGGGTACCCGCCCCTGCGGGGCGAGCAGTTCGGCGCCCAGCACCAGGAAGGAGACGATGACCAGTCCACCGCCGGCGACGCCGAGCGCGGCGGTCCGGCTCATCGTCCGGGTCCAGCCGCGTACCCGCTCGATCTGCTCGTCGCCGCCGACCTGCCTGTTCGAAGGCACATCGTCGCGGGCCCCGGCATCAGTCTGATCCGTTGACGAGGACGGGCCCGTCGGCCCGCCGAAGCCACGCGCCGCCACCCAGTAGGAGAACCACATGATGCCGACGGCGCCGGCCAGGATGAATCCGACCCAGGGCAGCACGAAGTACAGGTCGAGGTCGTCCGGCACGCCCGGCACCAGGCCCGTCACGATGTCGCCGCTGACCGTGCTGGCCGCCGCGGTGATGGCTGCGCCGACCAGGACCAGGGCCATCACGGCGGTGATCCGTTCCACGCCCTGGTAGCGGCCGGCCAGCACCAGTGCCCCGGAGCCGAGGATGACGGCGCTGGCGTAGACCGCCTGTCCGCCGGGCAGCGCCACCATGAGCGCGCTGCCGACCAGGGCGGCGATACCGGCGATGGTGACCACCCCGGCGACGATCTGCGGCACGAAGATCACCCAGATCGCCCAGTTGGCCAGCCCAGGTACGTCGCGGAAGCCGTCGAGCAGGGTGCGGCCGGTGGCAACGCTGTACCGGCCGGCCTCCCGGATCATGATCCACATGAAGACGGTCACGATCAGCGCCAGCCACAGCAGTTCGTAGCCGTACCGCGCGCCGATCCGGGGGGTGAACAGCACCGAGCCGGAACCCACCGACGACACCATCCACAGCAAGCCGGGCCCGTACCACCGGAGCTGGCCCCGGCCGGCCGGGACGGGGGTGGGCTGTTGACGCAGACGGAAGGTGGTCGGCACGGTGAGTTTCCCTGGGTCGTGTTCGAGCGGAGGGTCGGACCTCTCCGGACCTACCCACGTACCGGCCGGCGACACCTGGATGACGGACACTCGTCGACACGCCGGCTGTCCGAGCCCTCGACGTCCCCGACGATCATCCATGCGCGTGGTAGGTATTTGACTACTCCACGTCCAGGAAGGATTGGCAGGTGGGCAGTGACGAGCAGTAGGCAGTGGTCTCCGGGTGCCCAGTCGGGCGTCCGCTCCGGCTACCCTCGGTGGCTGTTGTCGGCTGCGGTCGGTGTAGCGCTGGCAGTGGTGATGACCAGCGGCGCAGCGGCGGTGCCAGCCTCGGAGAGCGACGTTGGTGCCGCCATCACCACCCGGGTGTTCGACCGGGCCACCGGCGAGCCGGTCAAGGGCGTGTGTGTGCTGGCTCTGCCGGTGCTCACGTTCCGCCTGCCCAACGCCTGCTCGACGCGCAGCGGCGGCGGCGGACGGGTGACCGTCGAGGTGCCGGAACCCGGGCAGTACAACCTGTTCGCGCTGCCCAAACCGGACAGCCCGTACGGTGCCCAGTGGGTCGGCCCGGACGGCGGCACCGGCCGGCAGCAGGATGCCCGGCGAGTCACCCTCGCCACCGGTGAGACCAAGCGGGTGAATCAGATCCTGCTGGATCCCCGCGCCACGATCAGCGGTGCGGTCAATCACTGGACCGGGGAGAACGCCGGGCTGGTCTCCATCGCCGCACCCGACCTGGACCTGCACCAGGAGATGTGGTCCGTGCCGGTCGCCGCCGACGGCGCCTTCGACATCGACTGGGTCGGTCCGTACGAGTGGCCGGTGTTGTTCCGGTTGGACCGCGAACCAGCACAGTGGAGCGGAAAGGTCGGCAACCGGTTACAGGCCGAGACCGTGCCGGCGGTGATCGGTGGCCCGGCCGAGCCGTACCAGTTCTGGCCCACGAGTCAGACGCGGGGTTTCGTGCGGGTGGTGGTCCGCGACGAAGGGCCGGGTCTGCCGGGTCGGGTGATCTTCTACAACGCGGTCACCAGGGACGTGATGGGCTTCGACGACTTCGGCCAAGGCAGATGGAAGTGGGTGGTGCAGGAGTACATCACCGGCGGTCAGCAGATCAAGATCGAATGTCAGTGCCCCGAAGGGACCCGCTGGTACGGCGGCACCGACTTCGACAGCGCCACCCCGGTGGCCGTGCCGTACTTCGGCTCCGTCTCGGTCGACCTGCGGTAACGCGACAGGACGGCCTTATCGGTGGCGGTGGGGCCGTGCGAGGTCAGCCAGACCGGCACACCGAGCGCCGCCTCGACCGCCGCCACCCAGGAGTCCGGGTCGGGCTCCGGGTCGGCGGCGTACCGGGGTCGGCTGGCCAGCAGCTTCGCGGTCAGCGCTGCCTGCCGGTCCAGGTCGCCGGGCGGGCCGACCGGCAGCCGGTCGGCCCAGTCGTAGCCGTCGCACAGCCGCAGCCGGTGCGCGCCGACCAGGTCCAGGTGGGTCAGCGCGAGGGCCTCGAGGCCGCCGGTGACGTCGAGGGCGTACCGGTGGGCGACGGCGTCGAAGTGGCCGACCCGGAACCGCCCCTGCCAGGCGTTGGTGCCGTTGTGCCGCTCCGGCGGCCGCAGCGTCGGGTCCTCGGTGACCAGCGGGCCGGGCCCGTGCCGGGGGGTGACCACCCGCAGCACCCCGAGCCGGGTCGCCGTACCGGGCATCCCGGCCTCGGCCAGCAGCGTGTCGACGTTGCCGTACGTCGTGGTGCTCCACGTGGTGTACGGGTGAAACCCGTGCCACTCGTCGAGAAGCACCCCCTGGGCGCCTTCGAAGACGACGGTTCCGGCGCGCAGCAGGCGGGTCGTCCATGACCGGTCGACGATCGACACCCGCCGCGCGAAGGCGGTGAACGCGGTGACAGTGTCCGCCACCGGTGGGGCGTACAGCGGCCCCAGTTCGGCGGTGAGCCGGTCGCGCAGCAGCCTCAGCCGGTGCCGCAGCAGGCCTTCGTCGAGGCAGTCGCCGACCCGGGGCGCGGTGTCGGGGTGGGCGAGAGCGTACGACATGCTCTCGCCCACCCCCATCCCGCAGGAGCCGTGCCGGTCGGCCCCCCGGGCGATCTCCCGGGCCTGGTTCGCGGCCCGGTGGTACGGGGTGGCCAGCAGCGCCTCCCGGTCGACGGTCACCTGGTCCAGCGCGTCGGGCACCCCGATCCCGGCCAGGTGCGTCGCCTCGCCGGCCAACGCCAGCGGGTCGACGACCACGAACCGGGACAGGTGTGTCGGTACGCCGTGGAAGGTGCCGGCGCCGAACTGGGCGAAGGTGTGGCTCCGGCCGTCGGGCAGGACGACGTTGTGTGCCGCCTGCCCGCCCCCGTTGAACCGGATGATCGCGTCGACCGGCCGGCTCGCGCACAGCCAGTCGACGACGGTGCCCTTGCCGGCGTCGCCGTAGCCGAGGTCGACCACGGCGACGTGCCGGCCGGTTGCGTCCCCGGCCACGCTGCTGGCCACCCAATTCACAGCCGGATCACCCGGTCGGCGTGGCCCGAGGTGGCCGGCAGGGTGCCGCGTACCGCGGGGGTGCGGTCGGCGCCGATCCGGGCGAGTGCCCGCGACACGGTGGTGGCGGCGTCGCCGGCACCGACGTCGCGCAGGTCGGCCAGGGCGGTGTCGAGGTCGCAGGCCTCTTCGCCGAGCGCCACGGTGGTGGCGATGGTCTCGCAGACCGCGTCGAGGTCGTCGAGTTCGACGGCGTTCTGCCCGAGCAGGTCCCGCCAGAAGTCGAGGATGCGGCGGTTGCCGGCGTAGTGGCTGCCGGCCGGCATCAGGTAGTAGGTGTCCCACCGGCGGCGGACCTCGTCGACGACGGCGCGCAGCGGGACGTCCTCGTCGAGGTCGTCCCCGATGAATTTCCGGACCTCGCGGGCCTTGACCTTCGGGTACGCCATCTCGTCGCCGATGACGAACAGGTAGCCGCGCTTGCCGCGCCGCTCGTGGCAGTCGATCGACGTGTGCCGGGCCATGAAGTACATGGCGAGCTCGTACGACTCCATCATCTGCCCGCCGCCACCGCCTTCGAGCACGATGTTGCCCAGGTGCTCGTCCATCCGGTTGTCCGACTCGAACTGGCCGATCTGCAGCGGCACCCGGTCGCAGGTGGCGTCGCCGATCGCACCGAACAGGATCTGCGGATCGGTGACGTAGCCCTTGCGCAGCAGCAGGCCGAGCAGTTGCGGCAGCTTCTGCTGCAGCGTCCGGGGCACGCCGCCCATCGATCCGGTGACGTCGAACAGGACGGCGACGGCCAGCGACTGAGGGTGTTCGGTCGAGTCGCGGCTCTCCCGGGCGGCGACGCCGCACGGGTCGAGGGTCGGGTGGACGGTGCGGGCACCGCCGTCGCTGTAGGCGAACGCGCTGGCGCCGGTGGCCTTGCGGTAGGCGCTCGCGGCGCGGTAAACGTCGGTCGACCAGGCTCCACTGCCCATGTCGGGCCTCCTTCGAAGCGGGTGATTCTTAACGGTGGTTGGGGTCGGGGATGGTGAATGGCCGGAACCGGCGGCGGCCCCAAAGCCGTTCGAGCAGGTCGTCGAATTCGGCGAGCAGCCGCCACGCGTCGTCGGGCCGCTGCCGTAGCGCGGCCAGCTGGCAGCCGTCGGTGAACCGGCGCATCGGCTCCGGTGCCTGATCGCCGGTCAGCCAGTCGAGGCAGCGGGCGGCCATCGCGAGGTCGGTTCCGGGGCCGGGGCTGCGGCGTCGGCGGATTTCGTCGGGGTACCAGTCGGCGTACGCCGGGACCAGCGCCGGCACCGGCGTGCCGTCGATGCTGGCGTAGCACCAGTCGACCAGCACCACGCCGTGCTGGTCGGGCTCGATGAGGACGTGGTCGGGTAGCACCGCGCCGTGGACCAGCCCGGCGCGGTGGGCGAAGCCGAGCGCGACCAGCAGCCGCCGCCACATCCAGGCCGCGTCCCGGGCGTCGACCCCGTCGGGGTACGCCCGACGGACCTCGGCGAGGCTGCGCAGCCCGGCGGCGGTGCCCAGCGCGGTGACCTGCCGGACGGCGCCGGTGCCGGTGTCGCGGTGCCGGAACTCGTCCACCACCCGGGGCACGTACGGCAGGTAGCGGGCGTCGCCCCGCTCGGCGAGCCGGGTCAGCGCGGTCGCCTCCCGGGCGATCAGGTCGTTGTTGGCCGGATCCCGGGGCACCTTCACCAGTTGGTCGTCGCCGTGCCGGTACAGGTCGGCGAGGTCGCCGGTGTAGCGGGCAGTCCGGTCCACGACGTACCGGTGCCGACCGGTGTCGATGGTGACGGTGTCCCGGCCGTCGGCGAGGTGCTCCCGCCACAGCTCGGTCAGCTGCATGAACGCGGCGGTGGCGCGCGGGTCGGGTGTGGCCGCCCCGGCGGTGTCCGGGTGCAGCAGCCGGGCCAGCTGGTGGTAGCGCCGAGTCGTCTGGTCGGTGCCGAAGACCTCGGCCGGGTGGTGCGCGGTCAGGACGAGTTTGATCGCCTCGGTCACGGTCATCTGACCTCCTCCTCCCGGGCGGGTCGCAGCAGCGCCGGGTGCAGCAGCCGGGCGTCGCCGGCCCGGTAGATGCGCGAGCGGGGTCCGCCGCGCGGGCCACCGCGTTCGGTGGTGGCGCCGACGCTTTCCAGGAAGCCGGGTACGGAGAGCACCTTGCGTTGGAAGTTGCCGGCGTGCAGTTCGACACCCCAGACGGTCTGGTAGACGCTGCGCAGCTCGCTGACGGTGAACTCGTCGCCGACGAACCGGGTGGCCAGTGGGGTGTACTCGAGCTTGGCGCGGGCCCGGTCCAGGCCGTCGACGACGATCCGGGCGTGGTCGAAGGCGAGTCGCCGGCTGGTGCCGGGTCGTTGCCGCACCGGCCGGTCGGGGTCGGCCCGTTCGGGTAGGCCGAGCGCGTCCACCGGCACCCAGGCCGCGGCGGCGGCGTCGCTGCCGGCCGCCGGGTGGGGCAGCTCGGGCGCGAAGGCGAGGTACGCCACGGAGACCACCCGCATCCGTGGGTCCCGCTCGGGTGCGCCGTAGCTGGCCAGCTGCTCCAGATGCACCCGGTCCATCGCGGCGGCCCGGCCGGGCCGGGTGTCCAGCCCGGTCTCCTCGGCCAGCTCCCGGGCGGCGGCGGTGGGCAGGTCCTCGTTGGGCTGGACGAAGCCGCCGGGTAGCGCCCAGGCCCCTTCGTGCGGCGGCGCGCCCCGCCGCACGAGCAGCACGTGCAGCTGTGCGTCGCGGATGGTCAGCGCCACCACGTCGACGGTCACGGCGACCGGCGGGAACGCCCGGGGGTCGTAGCTGGCGAGGAACTCGGCCTCCGACATCGCGGTCCTTCTCGTTACTAGAAAGTCTCTGATTAAGAACTACTCAATCTGAGAGTAACCTATCTCATGGTGGACCGGATGTCACCCCAACGTGGCGACTGTCATGTCCGGTGCCGGTGATCGACGATGGAGCCCGGTCGCGGCTTAGGTTAGCCTCGGCTCACCGGTAGCCGGTCGGTGAGCCGGCCCGTCACCGACCCCGCCGGAGAGAGACCCGCCGTGCCCGTACCCCGTCCCGCCCCGCTGACCGCGGCCCGGCTGCTGCGGCGCACCCTGCGCCGGCACCGCGGCCGGCTCACCGCCGGCGTCGTACTGCTCAGTCTGCACCAGGCGGCCGAAGCGGCGGTACCGCTGGCCATCGGACTGATCGTCGAGCAGGCCGTCGCGACCGGCGACTGGACCGCGCTCGCGGTCTCGGTGGCCGGACTGGCCGCTCTGTTCACCGTCCTTACCTTCGCCTGGCGGTTCGGTGCCCGGCTGACCGAGACCGCGATCCACCGGGAGACCCACCGGCTCCGGGTGGAGGTCGCCGGGCGGGCACTCGACCCACGCGGGCACCGCACCGGGCTTCGCTCCGGCGAGCTGCTCGCCATCGCCGCCGCCGACGCCGAACGGACCGCGTTGATCATCCGGGCCGCCACGGTCGCCGTCGCCGCCGTGGCGGCGCTGGCGGTCTCGTCCGTGGTCCTGCTCACCATCGACGTGCCGCTCGGCCTTGGTGTCCTGCTCGGCGTGCCGGCGCTGGTGCTGGCCCTGCAGGCGCTCGCCCCAGTGGTCACCCGACGTACCGGCGCGCAGCAGGCCGCCGCCGGGGCGACCACCGCGCTCGCCACCGACCTGGTCGACGGGCTACGCGCGCTGCGCGGGTTCGGCGCGCAGCGCAACGCGGCCCGGCGCTACCGCGAGTCGAGCCGGCACACCCTCCAGGTGACCCTGCGGGCGACCACCATGGCCGGCGTCTACCAGGGAGTCACCGCTGGCGCCAGCGGGCTGCTCCTGGCCGGCGTCGCTGGCGCGGCCGGCGTGATGGCGGTCCGGGGCCGGATCGGCGTCGGTGAGTTCATCACCGTGGTTGGTCTGGCTCAGTTCATCGCCGAGCCGGTCCGTGTACTCGGCTTCTGTGGCCAGCTCGCCGCCGCCGCGCGGGCCTCGGCCGAACGGGTCGCCCGGGTGCTCGCCGCGCCGCCCGCCGTGCTGCCCGGTCAGCGTCCGGCGCCCCGGCCGCAGCCGGCGCGCCTGGCTCTGACCGCGGTCAGCTACCGCTCGCTGCGCGACGTCGATCTGCGGCTGGCAGCGGGGGAGCTGCTCGCAGTGGTGGCGTACGAGCCGCGCGACGCCGAAGCGCTGCTCGACCTGCTGCGCGGCGCCGTCGCCGCCGACGACCATCGGGGATCGGTGGCGGTGGACGGCGTACCGGTCGCTGAGCTGACCCTCGACGGCCTGCGCGAACGGGTCCTGGTCGAACCGCACGACACGGCGCTGTTCGCCGGCACGCTACGCAGTAACCTGCTGATCCGACCCGGCCAGGCAGCGGATCCGTTGCCTGCTGCGATCGGCGCGGCGTGCGCGGACGACATCGTCGCGGCGCATCACGCCGGGCTCGACCATCCGGTCACCGACCGGGGCGCCAGTCTCTCCGGCGGCCAGCGACAGCGGATCGGGCTGGCCCGGGCGCTGGCCGCCGACCCGCCGATCCTGGTGCTGCACGACCCGACGACGGCGGTCGACGCGACCACCGAGGAACGGCTGGCGGCCGGTCTGCGAGCGGCCCGCCACGGCGGTCGTACGGTGGATCCGACCGTCCCGGCCGAGGCCCCGGCCACCCTGGTGGTGACCAGCAGCCCGGCGCTGCTCAGCCGGGCCGACCGGGTCTGCGTCCTGGCCGCTGGTCGGGTGGTGGGCACCGCGCCGCACCACGATCTCGTTCGGACCGATCCGACCTACCGCGCGGCGGTGCTGCGATGACCGGCCGCGCCCGCGACCGGCTGCCGACCGCCACCGGCGGGCGCACCTGGGCGGTGCTCGGCGGGCAGCTGCGCCGCGCCGGTGCGCTGAGCGGATCCGCGCTGGTGACCGTCCTGGCGGCCAGCGCCTCTGGGCTGGTCGCGCCCTGGGTGCTCGGCGTCATGGTCGACGACATCCGGGCCGGCACCGGCACCGGGCAGGTGGTCCGTTCGGTGGTGCTGATCGTGCTCGCGGCCACGGTCGGCGCCGTACTGACCGGTCTAGGCGCCGCGCTGGTCGCCCGGACCGGCGAGACCGTGCTGGCCCGGTTGCGCGAACGGGTGCTCGACCGGGCCCTGCACCTGCCCGGCCGGACGCTGGACCGCACCGGCACCGGCGACCTGCTGGCCCGGGTCGGTGACGACGTGTCGGTGGTGACCCGGGTCATCACCGACACCGCGCCGGTGCTGGTGTCCGCGCTGCTGACCGTCGGGCTCACCGTCGCCGGACTGTTCGCGCTGGACTGGCGGCTTGGCCTGGCCGGGTTGACTGCGGTGCCGATGTACCTGCTCGCGTTGCGCTGGTACCTGCCCCGCTCCGGGCCGAACTACGCGCGGGAACGGGTGGTCACCGGGGAACGGTCCGAGGCGATGATCGGCGCGTTGCGCGGCGCGGCGACGGTCCGCGCGTACCGGCTGGAGGCGGCACACCTCGCCGCGATCGAGCAGCGCTCGGCGGCGTCGCGCGACCTGTCGGTGTCCGTGCTGCGGATGTTCACCCGGTTCGGCTCCCGGCTCAACCGGGCCGAGTGCGTCGGTCTGACCTCGGTGCTGGTGGTCGGCTTCCTGTTGGTGCGGGCGGACCTGGTGACGGTCGGGGCTACCACGGCCGCTGCGCTGTACTTCCACCGGCTGTTCAATCCTCTCGGCGCGCTGGTCGCCGAGTTCGACCAGGTCCAGCAGGCCGGGGCCAGCCTGGCGCGCCTGGTGGGGGTGGCCGATCTGCCCCCGGCACCGGCCGTGACCGGGCCGGTCGTGTCAGCCGACACCGGGCTCGAGATCGACGGCGTCAGCCACCGGTACGACGACGGCCCGTTGGTGCTGTGCGGCGTGACGCTGCGGGTCGAGCCGGGGCAACGGGTGGCGCTGGTCGGGGTCAGCGGCGCGGGCAAGAGCACCCTGGCCGGCGTGGTCGCCGGGCTGCTCCGGCCGACCGCGGGCACGGTCCGGCTCGGCGGGGTGCCGGTCGCCGGGCCGGATCGTGCCGGTCACCCGGGGCTCGCCGGTCGGATCGCGCTGGTCAGTCAGGACGTGCACGTGTTCGCCGGTCCGTTGACCGAGGATCTGCGGCTGGCCCGCGCCGACGCCACCACCGACGAGATCACCGATGCGCTGGCCACGGTGGGCGCGCTCGGTTGGGTCCGGGCATTGCCCGACGGCGTCGACAGCGTAGTCGGTGAGGGCGGTCACCAGCCGACCGCCGCTCAGGCGCAGCAGCTCGCTCTGGCCCGGTTGGTGCTGGCCGATCCGGACGTGGCGATCCTCGACGAGGCGACGGCGGAGGCGGGCAGCGCCGGCGCGCGGGACCTGGAACGGGCCGCGTTCGCCGCGACCGCCGGTCGGACGACTCTGATCGTCGCGCACCGGCTCACCCAGGCCCGGCGGGCCGACCGGATCGTGGTGCTCGACGCCGGCCGGGTCGTGGCCTCGGGTACGCACGACGAGCTGATCGCCGCCGGCAGCGACTACCGGCGGCTGTGGGACAGCTGGACCGGTGGTCCCACCTTGTCGGTTGACCCTACTGAGAATCTTGTTTAACGTCGCACGTCGATGTGTTGTGCCCGCTGACCTGAGGGAGGGCGTCGTGCGCCGTTGGAGTTTCGTCGTCGCGGCCGGAGGGCTCGCGGCGGCCGTCGTCGGGGCGGTGGCCCTGCTCGCACCGTCGGCCAGTGCCGCCACCGCGGCCTTCGTGAAGGTCAACGACTGGGGCAGCGGCTACGAGGGCCGGTTCACCGTCACCAACGACACGGCCGGCACCATCACCTCCTGGCAGGTGGGCTTCGACCTGCCGACCGGCAGCCGGATCAGTTCGTCGTGGAACGCGCGGTCGGCCGCCGTCGGCAACCGGTACACGTTCGACAACGCCAGTTGGAACGGCACCATCGCGGCCGGCGGCAGCACTACGTTCGGGTTCATCGTCGTCGGCAGCGGAATACCCGGCAACTGTACGGTCAACGGTGCCGCCTGCGCCGGCGGACCGGCCCCGACCACCCCGCCGCCGACCACCGTGGCCCCGACCACCCCGCCGCCGACGACGGCTCCGCCGACCGGCACCACGCCGGTCGCGATCAACGGTCAGTTGCGGGTCTGCGGAGTCAACCTGTGCAACCAGCACGGCCGCCCGATCCAGTTGCGCGGCATGAGCACGCACGGACTGCAGTGGTACGCCCACTGCCTCGACGACACCTCGCTGGACACGCTCGCCACCGACTGGCGGGCCGACGTCCTGCGGATCTCGATGTACATCCAGGAGGACGGCTACGAGACCGATCCGCGCGGCTTCACCGACCGGGTGCACGGACTGATCGACGAGGCGACCGCCCGCGGCATGTACGCCATTGTCGACTGGCACCTGCTGACCCCGGGTGACCCAAACTACAACCTGGACCGGGCCAGGACCTTCTTCGCTGAGATCGCCCAGCGGCACGCCGGCAAGCCGAACGTGCTCTACGAGATCGCCAATGAGCCGAACGGGGTCGACTGGGCCGGTATCAAGATCTACGCCGAGCAGGTCATCCCGGTGATCAGGGCGGCCGACCCGGACGGCGTCGTGCTGGTCGGCACGCGGGCCTGGTCGTCGCTGGGTGTGTCGGAAGGCGGCAGCGAGGCCGAGGTCATCGCCAATCCGGTGAACGCGACCAACATCATGTACACCTTCCACTTCTACGCCGGCTCGCATCACGACGCGTACCGCTCGGCGCTGTCGCGGGCGGCGGATCAGCTACCGATGTTCGTCACCGAATTCGGCGTCCAGACCTACACCGGAGACGGGGCCAACGATCTGGTCAACGCCCAGTTGTGGATCGACCTGCTGGAATCGCGCAAAATCAGCTGGGTGAACTGGAACTATTCCGACGACTTCCGGTCCGGGGCGGTCTTCCGAACCGGGGTGTGCGGCAGCGGCTCCTACGCCGGTACCGCCCCGCTCAAGGAGGCAGGTGTCTGGATTCGGGAACGGATTCGCAGTGCGGACGACTTCCCGACCCACTGAAAGCCGGCATTAGCCACTGAGCGGGAGTATTCGCGTCGGTCGGTGGGGTGCCGTGAGGCCGAACCGGAAGGTCGGCACGGTGCCCCACCGCCTTTCCGGCATGTGCCGCATAGGAACTATGCGGCGTAGGGGAGCGGGAGTACCTGTTGTCGGAAATAGTCGTCACGCAAAGTTAGATGTTTCCACCTCTGCCTATTTGGCATAGCCTCTCTGGGTGATGGTCCGATCGCGGTGAGTTTGTGGTCGTGTCGATCGGCGGCGCGCCGTCGCCAGGGGAGGACAGCGGAATGGCATCCGAACGTGTCCAGGCCGGCGACGGGACGGCGGCATCTACCCGGGTGGCCCCGACCGTGGCGACCTACCGCACGTCCTGTGTCGGCGCCCGGACGTCGATCGACGAAGCCCAGGCGGTCGTCTTCGGAGCGCTCGCCGCGCTGGAGACCGCGGCCCGGTTGGACCGGCCGGTGCCGATCCGGTCGACCACGGCGACGCTCGGCCTCGACCTGATCGACCCCCCTGAGCAGCTGCGCCATCTGGCTGGACCGGCGGTCCGCTCCTGGCTGTCCCGGCGGCTGCGCCCGGTGGATCTGCTGCCGGAGCGGCGGGACGCCCTGCTGGTGCGGGCGACCACCGGGGTGGCGGCTCCGCCCGGCCCACCCACGGCCCGCATCGACTGGCGGGTCACCGCGAACCACCTGACCATCCACGCCAGCTGCCCCGGCGGGGACCCGTGGCGGCGCTGCCTGCCGGCGGTCGCCGAGCTGTACGCGGAGGTGCTGCGCGAGCTGGTCGACGAACCCGGCCAGGCCAGCTGGCGTACCGCCGGCGTCAGCGGTACCTCGCGTGACCTGTTGCTCGACCGGTACGCCGGTCGTCGGGTGGACCGCGGGCCGTTCCGTCCGCTGCACCTGCTGGTCGAGCAGGCGGTGGACCGGCATCCCCAGCGGGTCGCGGTCAGTGGCGCGGGAGGCCGCCTCACCTACCGTGAACTGGACGACGCCGCCAACGGACTGGCTGCGACCCTGGCCGACGTCGGCGTCCGGCCCGGCGACCCGGTGCCGGTACTGCTCGCCGCCGGCCCGGCGCTGCCGGTGGCCAGTCTCGCGCTGCTCAAGATCGGGGCCGTCCATGTCACCATCGATCCACGCTGGTCACCGGCCAGGCTGCGGCCTGTGCTGGCATCGGTACCCGGTGCGCCTGTGCTCGCCGCCGCGCCGTCCGGGGACCCAGCGCTGTCCGGCGCCCGCGTGATCGACGTACGGCCGGGTCAGGTCCCCTCATCCCGCCGGCGCCCGGAACCGGCGGGGACGCCCGACGACCTGGCGCACGCGCTGGTCACCGCCGACGCGGACGGGGTACCGCGCTGCACCGTCAGTCGGCATGTCGCCCTGACGGACCGGGTGCACTTCATGACCCGCTTCTTCGCCGCCACCGGCGGTGAGGTCGTGCTGCCGGGCGGCCCCGGGCCCGCTCCGTCGGTCGGCAACCTCATCTGGCCGTTGACCACCGGCGGGCGGCTGGTGCTGGCGTCCCCCGGCTCCGGCCGGCCGGATCTGTCCACCATGGTCGCCGTCATCGCGGCCGAGCAGGTGACGATGATCGACACGGAGCCGGACACGTTCGACACGATGGTGGCGGCGATCGAGCGGGACGCCGCGGTCGCCGGGCGTCTCGCCAGTCTGCGCCATGTCGTGGTGCCGGGTCCGGGGCTGCGGCCGGCCAGTGCCCGCCGACTGCGACGCCTGCTGCCCCAGGTCGAGGTCAGCACCGGGTACGGCCCGGTCGGGACGGTCGCCGTCGCCTACCACCGGGTGGGTGAGACCGACGGCGACGCCATCCCGGTCGGCCAGCCGGTCGACAACTGCCACCTGCTCGTCGCCGACGACCGGCTGCGGCTGCTACCGCCCGGTGCCACCGGCGCCATCCTGATCGGCGGGGCGGGTGTCGGCGCCGGCCGGCACGGCACGCCGTGGCGCGCCGCCGCTGGGTACGTTGCCAACCCGTTTCCGGAGATCCCGGGTGACCTGCTATACCGCAGCGGGGACCTGGGCCGCTTCGACGAGGACGGCCGGCTGCATCTGGTCGACCGCGGTGACCGCCGGACCGACGGCGACGAGACACCCGAACGGTCCGGGGCGGCCCGGGCCGGCGAGCCGGCGCCTGACGTCCGGCTGCGCGGCGAGAACCGGGTGGTGGCGGCCAGCGCGGGTGTCGCCGGTCGTGGTGGCGGCCCCGGGCCGGGGTGACCCCCGCCGACATCGATCGGCAGGCGGGCTACCGCTCGGCGGCCGCGTACCGGATGATCGACACCGGTGGACCGGACACGGAACGCGGACGGGAGGGCGGCCACGGTGACGGTACGGCAGACCGGCGGCGACGGGGAGGCCACGGGGACGGCCCCGACGCTGTGGGCGATCAGCGATCTGCACATCGCGTACCCGGAGAACCGCCAGATCGTCGCCGACCTGGCGGCGCCGGCGCCGCAGGACTGGCTGATCGTCGCCGGCGACGTCGCCGAGACGATCGCCGACGTGCGGTGGGCGCTGGCCACGCTGCGCGAGCGGTTCGCCGAGGTGATCTGGTCGCCGGGCAACCACGAACTGTGGACCACCGCGCACGACCCGGTACAGCTGCGCGGCGTGGAGCGCTACACGCACCTGGTCGACCTCTGCCGGTCGCTCGACGTGCGGACCCCGGAGGACCCGTACCTGATCTGGTCCGGTGCCGGCGGACCGGCGGCGGTGGCACCGTTGTTCACCCTGTACGACTACAGCTTCCTGCCGCCGGGCACCAGCACCAAGGCGGAAGGGCTCGCGTACGCACACCGCACCGGCATCGTCTGCACCGACGAGGCGATGCTGCATCCGGACCCGTTCCCGACCCGGGAGCAGTGGTGCTGGCGACGGCTGGCGGAGACCGAAGAGCGTCTCGCCGAGTTGGGACCGCAACTGCCCACCGTCCTGATCAACCACTACCCGCTGGTCCGGACACCGATGGACGTGCTGCGCTACCCGGAGTTCGCCATGTGGTGCGGCACCGACCGGACCGCCGACTGGCACCTGCGGTACCGGGCGGCGGTGATGGTCTACGGCCACCTGCACATCCCGCGCACCACCGTCTACGACGGCGTGCGCTTCGAGGAGGTGTCGGTCGGCTACCCCCGGGAGTGGCGTCGCCGCCTGGCGGTGCCCGGCCAGCTGCGCCGGATCCTGCCCGGCCCGCAGCCGGGCTGATCAGCGTCCGGTCGCCCGGGCTGGTCAGCTGCCGGTCAGCCTTGGCCGCTCGACCGGTCGGTGCCGCCGTCGGCCGGGCCGGTGAACGCCGCCAGCAACTGCGCCGCAGCCTGCGCGGGGGTGATTTCCCCGGCGAGCACCCGTTTCTCGGTCTGCGGGGTCAGCGCGACCACCGCCGGATGCCCGCGCAACTGGTCCAGCAACCCGTCGCGCACCATCGCCCAGACCCAGCGCAGCTGCTGCTGCCGGCGGTGCCGGTCCAGCTCACCGCTGGCCCGCCGCCGGTCCTGGTGGGCGGTCACCTGCTGCCACACCTCGGCCAGCCCGGTCCCGTCCCGGCCGCTGGCGGTGAGCACCGGGACGGCCCAGTCGTCGTGCCCGCCGCGTAGCATCCGTAACGCCCCGGCCAGCTCACGTGCGGCGGAACGGGCCTCCGCCGCGTGCGCGCCGTCGGCCTTGTTGACCACCACGACGTCGGCGAGCTCCAGCACACCCTTCTTGATGCCCTGCAACTGGTCACCGGTGCGGGCCAGGGTAAGCAGCAGGAACGTGTCGACCATCTCGGCAACGGTGGTCTCGGACTGTCCCACCCCGACGGTCTCCACCAGCACCACGTCGTAGCCAGCGGCCTCCACCACCACCATCGCTTCCCGGGTGGCGCGGGCCACCCCGCCGAGCGTGCCGGCGGTCGGCGAGGGGCGGACGAACGCGGCCGGGTCGGCGGCCAGCCGAGTCATCCGGGTCTTGTCACCGAGGATGCTGCCGCCGCTGCGGGCCGACGACGGGTCGACGGCCAGCACCGCGACCCGGTGCCCGTCGCCGGTCAGCCGGGACCCGAGCGCGTCGATGAAGGTGGACTTGCCGACCCCGGGGACGCCGGTCACCCCGACCCGCCGGGCCAGCCCGGCGTACGGTGTCAGCGCGACCAGCAAGTGCTGGGCGTGCGTCCGGTGGTCGGGCCGGGTCGACTCGACCAGGGTGATCGCCCGGGCCAGCCATGCGGGTGCCGCCGCCCGTACCCCGGCGACATAGTCGGCCACCGGGGGCAGCCCGCGCCGTACGCCGGTCATCCGGCCTCGGCGGTGTCGTGCCCCAGCCGATGGGACAGCTCGGCGAGCAGGTCCACCGCGGCGTCGGCCAGCACCGTGCCGGGTGGGAAAATCGCCGCCGCACCGGCGGCGCGCAGCGCGTCGAAGTCCTGCGGCGGCACCACCCCGCCGACGATCACCATGATGTCGTCCCGGTCGAGGGCAGCCAGTTCATCGCGCAGCGCCGGCACCAGGGTCAGGTGACCGGCGGCGAGGGAGTTGACGCCGACCAGGTGCACGTCGGCCTCGACGGCCTGCCGGGCGACCTCGGCCGGGGTCTGGAACAGCGGACCCACGTCGACGTCGAAGCCCAGGTCGGCGAAGGCGGTGGCGACCACCTTCTGCCCCCGGTCGTGCCCGTCCTGGCCCATCTTCGCGACCAGGATCCGGGGCCGGCGTCCCTCGGCGACGGCGAACGCGTCGGTTGCGGCCCGGGCACGGTCGATCCCGGCCACCGCGCCCGCCTCCTGTCGGTACACCCCGCTGATGGTACGGATCTGCGCGGCGTGCCGGCCGTACACCTGCTCCAGCGCGGTGGAGATCTCCCCGACGGTGGCACCGGCCCGCGCGGCGTCGACCGCCAACGCGAGCAGGTTGCCGGACAGCCCGTCACCGCCGGCGTCGGGTCCGGCGTCGGCGGCGCGGGTCAGCGCCGCCAGCGCCGCGTCGCACGCCGGCCCGTCCCGCTCGGCGCGCAGCCGCCGCAGCTTGTCCAGCTGCGCGGCCCGTACCGCGGTGTTGTCGACCTTGAGCACCTCGATCGGCTCGTCGGCGTCCGGCCGGAACCGGTTGACGCCGATCACCGGCTGGCGACCGGAGTCGATTCGGGCCTGGGCGCGGGCGGCGGCCTCCTCGATCCGCAGCTTGGGCAGCCCTTCGTCGATTGCCCGTGCCATGCCACCGGCGGCCTCCACCTCCTGGATGTGCTGCCACGCCCGGTGCGCCAGGTCGTGGGTGAGCCGCTCCAGGTAGTAGCTGCCGCCCCACGGGTCGATCACCCGGTTGGTCCCGGACTCCTGGGCCAGCAGCAACTGGGTGTTGCGGGCGATCCTCGCGGAGAAATCGGTGGGCAGGGCCAGTGCCTCGTCCAACGCGTTGGTGTGCAGCGACTGGGTGTGCCCCTGGGTGGCCGCCATCGCCTCGACGCAGGTGCGGACCACGTTGGTGAACACGTCCTGCGCGGTCAGCGACCAGCCGGAGGTCTGGCAGTGGGTGCGCAGACTCAACGACTTCGGGTTGGTGGCGCCGGAGTCGCGGACCAGCCGGGCCCACAGCAGCCGGGCGGCCCGCAACTTGGCGACCTCCATGAAGAAGTTCATCCCGATCGCCCAGAAGAACGACAGCCGGGGCGCGAAGGTGTCCACTGCCAGCCCGGCGGTCTGCCCGGCCCGCAGGTACTCGACGCCGTCGGCGAGGGTGTACGCCAGCTCCAGATCGGCGGTCGCCCCGGCCTCCTGGATGTGGTAGCCGGAGATGGAGATCGAGTTGAACCGGGGCATCCGTGCCGAGGTGTAGGCGAAGATGTCGGAGATGATCCGCATCGACGGCCCCGGCGGGTAGATGTAGGTGTTGCGGACCATGAACTCCTTGAGGATGTCGTTCTGGATGGTCCCGGTGAGTTTCTCCGGCGGTACGCCCTGCTCCTCGGCGGCGACGATGTACAACGCCAGGACCGGCAGCACCGCACCGTTCATGGTCATCGACACGCTCATCCGGTCCAGCGGGATGCCGTCGAACAGCTGCCGCATGTCGTAGATGGAGTCCACCGCGACCCCGGCCATCCCCACGTCCCCGGCGACCCGGGGGTGGTCGGAGTCGTACCCCCGGTGGGTGGCCAGGTCGAAGGCGATGGACAGGCCCTTTTGCCCGGCGGCCAGGTTGCGCCGGTAGAAGGCGTTGGACTCCTCGGCGGTGGAGAACCCGGCGTACTGGCGAATCGTCCACGGCTGGGTGGTGTACATCGTCGGGTACGGTCCGCGCAGGTACGGCGGGACGCCGGGCACCGTGTCGAGGAAGGTCAGGTCGGCGGTGTCCGCCGCGGTGTACAGCGGCGCGACCTCGATCCCCTCCGGCGTGTGCCAGGTCGGACCGGGCGGCTGCGCACCCGACGCCGCGGCCGGCCCGCCGTCGCCGCACCGACCGTCCTGCGGCAGCAGTGTGGCCTGCGAGAAGTCCGGGATCATCGGGGGACCTCCAGGTCGTCGAACGTGGCGTCGAGGACGGCCATCGCGTCGCAGCCGATGTATAGGTAGCCGTCGACGTGGTCGTGGCCGGCTGGCCGGCCGGCCAGCCAGACCCGCCGGGCCCCGGCGGCGGTCAGCGCGGCGGCCAGCGGCGCTGCGGCCGCCGGGTAGCTGGCGTCGGTGCCGCAGATGCAGGCCACGGTGGACGGATCGGCGGCGAAGGCGGCGGCGATCGCCGCCGGGTCGTCGGCCGGGTCGCCACCCCGGGTGGTGGCGATCCCACCGGCGGCGAAGAGGTTGCCGGCGAACCCGGCGCGGGCGCTGTGCGCCGCGAGTGGCCCCAGGGTGGCCAGGAAGACGCTCGGCCGGGCGCCGGTGGCCGCCAGGTACGCGTCGGCCCGGTCCCGCCGAGCCTCGAACCCCCCGGCGTGGAACCGTCGCGGCAGGCCTCCGCCGGGCGTTACGGGCGCCGGGGTACGGGCGGGCAGCCGCTCGTCCAGATTGGGGAACTCGCTGACCCCGGTCACCGGGTCCCGTCGGTGCGCCAGATTGCCGGCCCGACGTTGCCAGGTCGCGTCGATCCGGTCGGCGATCAGCCCGGCGGACAGCGCGGCGGCGGCACCGCCGGCCCGCTCGATCTCGGTGAACCAGTCCCAGGCGGTCGCCGCCAGATCCGAAGTGATCTGTTCGACGTACCAGGACCCGCCGGCCGGGTCCAGTACCCGACCGAGGTGAGTCTCGGCGAGCAGCACCGACTGGGTGTTGCGGGCGATCCGCCGGGCGAAGCCGTCCGGCAGCCCCAGCCGGGCGTCGAACGGCGCGACGGTGACCGCGTCCGCCCCGCCGACCCCGGCCGCGAAGCAGGCCACTGTGGTGCGCAGCATGTTCACCCACGGGTCCCGGGCGGTCATCATCGCTGCGGAGGTGACCGCGTGCTGCCGCTGCCGACCCGCCTCGGGTACGCCGCAGAGCTGCCCGACGCGGGCCCAGGCCTGCCGGGCGGCGCGCAGCTTGGCGATGGTGGCGAACTGGTCGGTGGTGGCGGCGAAGCGGAACTCCAGCTGCCCGAAGGCGGCCGGCAGGTCGAGCCCGGCGTCGGTGAGGGCCCGGAGATAGGCCAGCCCGGTGGCCAGGGCACAGCCGATCTCTTGGGCGTCGCTACCGCCCGCGTCGTGGTACGCGGTGGCGTCCACAGTGACCGCGCGCAGGCCCGGTGACCGGGCGGCGTACCCGGCGAGGACGCCGAGCTGCGCGAGGTCACCGGCCTGGCCGGTGCGGGCCTGCCAGCCGAGCGGGTCGGCGCCCAGACAGCCGGCCAGAGCGCCGCGTTCGACGCCCCGGTCGTCGGCGAGCGTGAGCAGCGCCTTGGCCGCGGCGACGCTGACCGCGCCGGCGTCAAGCACCACTGGGGCCAGCTCGAGGTGGACCCCGTCGAGCACCTCCGGCAGGTCGGACGGGTGCAGGCCACCGGCGGTCAGGTCGATCCAGACCGAGGTGCAACCGTTGGCGAGGTCGGTCAGCACCGCCTCGCGGACCGCCTTCGGATCCGGGTCGGCGTACCGCTGCCGGACGTCCCAGCCGGCCACCGTCTCGGCCGGGTCGGTGCCGCCCGCGCCGCCGCCGTCGCGTCGGGCCTGGGCCCCGCGCACGTACGGTGCCGTCCCGGGCACCCCGACGTCCGGTGGGGCCGCCGGCCGGGTGTGCAGCGGGGCGACCCGGATGCCGTCGTAGGTGGTGGTGGCCAGCAGTTCGTCCACGGATCCGGCCGGGGTGTCCGGGCCTGCGGCGCCCGACTTGCGCAGGACGCCGAGCGCGAGCCGTCGCCAGTCGTCCGGCGTGGCCGGTGGGAATCCAGCGGCCGGGTCGAGGCTCTCGGATGGCACCGTCATGCACGGGATGTTAAGGGTGCGTCGCACTGATGGTCGGACTCGTACCCGGACTGTGACCACATCCACCGAACGTGATCGACTCAGTGTGCCTGCTCGACTACGACGATTCCTGGGTGTGGTGGCCGGGTTGCGTCGTGACCGGGCCGAGCCGGGTGATGTCGTACCCGTCCGGATACGTGGGTGTGCGGATACCGTCGGCGAACAGCGGGGTCCGCCGCGGTCGGCCGGCCCAGCGCAGCAGCGCGGCGCGTAGCAGCAGCCCGGCGTGCAGACCCGCGCGTACCGCCGGGTTCGGCGTGGCCACCCCGGTCGCGGCCCGCAGTCGGTCGTCGTAGATGGCGGCGACCAACGCGTCACCGAACGGCGCGAGTGACCGTGGGATTTTCCCGCGCAGCAGCGCCCGGGTGGCCCGCTCGATTGACGCGGCGTCGTCGTTGTAGCGCAGGTGCGTCCGGTCGTGGTCGTCGAACCAGGTGTCGAACTCGCGGAAGGAGCCCGGGATGTCCCGGATGCCCATCCGTCGACCCAGTTCGCGATAGTAGTGGTAGGTGGCGTTCCGTTCATGGCAGCAGGGCCGCCGCCAGCCGTACCGCTCCAGCCAGCGGATCGGGACGACCACCAGACAACCGAGGACGTAGCGATAGTCGTCGTCGGCGATGTCGTAGTGGCGGTGGATCTGATTGGTCCGCCGGATCGCGTCGCGACCGCGCGGGGCGTCGAGACCGTGCAGGATCATCTCGTACATCAGCAGTCCGGTGTCGTCGATCCGCTTGCGGGTGTGGTGCAGCAGCTCCCCGGTGCGCACGTGCAGGGCGGCGACCCGGGGCAGCGAGAATGACCGGTTGAACGCCAGGTTCAGGCCGAGTTTGCTGTCCCACGGAAACTCGTATCGCACCATCGTCTGATAGATCTCGAGGTAGTCGAGTTGCGGATCGAGGGTGCGGATCCGCCGCAGGTTGGCGTATCGGTTACGTCGGAGGTTGGCGTAGCGGTGCGGCTGCACGAAGGCCCCGTTCAGGATCGGTGTGGCGGTGGTGGCGCGGACCGTGGCTCGGGCGACGACGCGACGGCGGCCAGCACCTGGTCGACCAGCGGGGAGCGGCTGAACCATTCGGTCACCCGACTCAACCAGGCGACTTCGCCAGGATAGCCGTTCGGCGGATCGTGCGGCTCGGAGAAGTCCGGCTCCCGCACCGGCCTGCCGGTTGCGGCCCGCCGCGCTCCGGCGGCGATCATCGCCGCCTCGACCAGCGCCGCACGGTCGGGGCCGGTCAGGCCGGCGGCTGCGGCCAGCCGGTCGGCCGTCGGTGCGATCCGGCGGTCGATGTACGGGCGCAGCGCCAGCCGGCTGTCCCGGATCTCGGTGATCCGACGGTGCAGCGCGTAGTCGATGTCGCGCAGGGCCACCCGCCGGTGGTGGGCCCGGTCGTCGAGGACCAGGTGCGGTTGCGCCGCGCTGACCGCCCGCCACAGTGGTGCCAACCGGTGCCACGACCGGTGCCGCCGCAACCAGGCCTGCCCGGTGTCCATGGTGGGACCCCAGGTCGGCAGGGTGAGACCGATCAGCATGCTGAGCGCACCGACGGTCACCAGGACCGCCGCGATCTGCGGCTCGCCGGCCGGTTCCCGGCCGACCAGGTAGGCGACCAGGTAGCCGGCCTTGGTGGCGCAATACAGCAGCGCGGCGGCCGCGCCGAACGCGGTGATCCGCAATCCACGACGGAGCCACCGACGTGGCGTGACCAGGGAGAAGCGCCAGCAGAGCCGGGCCAGGTCGGCGGCATAGCAGACAGAGACGATCAGGTAGACGACCAGGTAGCCGGCGACCGCCGGATGAGTGGCGTCCTCGACCACCAACCGGACCGGTGCGGCACCGGCCAACGTGGTCGCCCAGAGTACGGTGAGCAGCCCGAACGCGGTCATCGAGGCGATCACCCGACGCCGGACCCGGTGGGCCGCGACCGCTGGCGGCAGGGCCAGGAACAGCAGCAGGATCTCGGAGTTGGCCGCGACCCCCATCACTCCGGCGTGCGCCAGCAGCTTGGCGAGGTTAGGCAGCCCGGTGATCCGGTCCACCGCCTCGGCGACCGGGCGGACGGCGACGGTCACTCCGGCGGCGAACGAACAGAAGGCGTACACCATCGCTCGCAGCACCCGGTTGTCGCGGTCCCGCCGCAGGTCACCCAGTTTGTAGCCGAAGGCGAGCCAGCCGGCGGCGGCGCAGACCGCGTACAGCGGGATGTCCATCGGCGCTCACCGGGGCGGTGGTTCGAGCCCGTGCCGCAGCCGGGCCTCCAGCGCGGCGTCGGTGACCGGCCCGGCATCGTCGCGGGCGGGTGCCGATCCGAGGTCGGTCTCGCGGGCGGCGGCCTCCAGCAGGATGGTCGCCATCATCTCGGCTTCCTGCTCCTCGCCCCGGCCGTACACCCCGGTGCGGGCGAGTACCCGGTGCACCAGAGTGGGGCGCAGCGCCGGCATCAGCAGCTGGCTGGCCTGTTGGTCGTCGAGGGCAAGGGCGCGGTGGCCGAGCAGGATGTGGCCGATCTCGTGGGCGATGATGTGGTCCCGGTGCACCCGGCTGGTGCGTTCCTCGTAGGCGACGACGTGACCGGCGTCGGTGAAGAAGGTCAGCCCGAACGGCGCACCGGCGGGCATCGGCACGCCGACCAGGGTGATCCGCTGGCCGAGCACCACACCGACCCGCTGGCACAGTTGTGGCGCGTTGAACGGCCGGGGCATCCGCAGGCCCTGTTCCCCGAGCTGACGTAGCCGGTCGCGGCAGGTCCGGCGCAGCGGGGATGACTTCATGTCCGTGCTTCCCTCAGCTTGGTCCGTCCGTCGCCACTGCATGACGATCACAGGTTCTGCTGTCCGTCGGCGCCGTGTCCGCCCTCGGCGTGACGGTTCTCCAGCGCCTGGACCACCCGGTCGAGGATGTCGCCGACCGCGTCGAGTTGTGCCTCGGGCAGCGCGCTCAGCCGGGTCGCCACCGCGCGTACCTTGAGGTTGCGCATTGCCTGCAGCGAATGCAGGTCCCGCTCGATCTCGCTGGAACGGCGCCGGTCGAAGAAGTACGCCGGGTCCACGTCGAAGAAGTCAGCGAGCGCCTCCAGATGCTCCTTGGTCGGGTTGGTCCGCCGCCCGGTGCGCAGCTGCCAGATGTACACGTCGGAGATGGAGCCGCCCCGGTCCCGGATGGCGTCGGCCACCTCCCGTGAGGTGTACGGGGCGCGGCGGGCTGGCCGGACCGTCTCGAAGAGCAGGTTGAGCTTGTCGGCCAGGCTTGATCCCGATCCGGCAGGGGGGGTGGTGCCGCCCGTCACGGCTACCTCCGTCGGATGTGCAGCTGAGATCTGGGGAACTACAGCTAAGATCTGATTGGGAACTGCAGCTAAGATTAGCCACGTTGGCGCTGTGGTTAATTTCGGTTGACGACCATACGCCGAGTCAGTATACGATCACGACCTGAGGCTGACCAACCCGTTGGAGTGGCCGACCTGGAGTGGCCGACCTCGATGCCGCCGGTGGGGTGAGGGGCGCGGAATGGGGGCGCCCCTCACCCCACCGGCCAGCGGCCACCCGGACGGCTGTCACATCGCCCGGGCCACCGCGATCCGGGTGCTGTCCCGCTGGCCGGCTTCGTAGCACAGATACCACCGGCTGCGGTCGGTGCCGAGTTGGAGGAGGCGGCCCGGGCCGACGGGTTCGGCCGGTTCGCCACCTTCTGGCGGATCGCGTTGCCGTAGGCCCGCCCGGCGTTGGGCGCGGTGGCGATCTTTACCTTCCTGCACCGCTGGAACCTCTACCTGGAGCCGGTCGTCTTCCTGTCCGCCCCGGAGAAGTTCACCCTGCCGCAGGCGTTGACCCAGTTCGTCCACGTGTAGAGCGGTCCGATGTAGATCGTGCCGTTGTCCGCGGCGTCGCTGACCGCGTTCCCGGTGCTGATTGTCCTCGTCATCGCCCAGCGGCAGTTTCATATCGAGGGCCTGGCGCACTGCCCTCAAGGGGTGACGCCGTCGTCCCGGGTCCTGTCCGACTGGCCGAGGACGGCTCGGGCTGCGGCGATCGCCTCCGGTGTGTCGGGAAAGACCCGGCCGAGTCCGTCCAGCCGGGGCAGCAGTCCGAACGCGGTGAGCGCCTTGTGATGTCCGGGTCGCAACCCGGAGAGGTAGACGACGATGCCGCGCCGCTCCAATCGCTCCACCACGTCGCACAGCACCAACGCGCCGGAGGCATCGATGGTGGACACCCGCGACATCCGCAGGATCACTACCCGTACGTCGGCGACCTCGGAAAGCTCCAGGAGGAACCGGTGCGCGGCGGCGAAGAACAACGGCCCGTCCAGCCGGTACGCCACGATGTGCTCGGCCAGCAGCGCCTGCTCCTCGGCGTGGTGGTCGCCGGTGTCCAGCGGCACCCGGTCCAGCCGTACCGCCTGGGCGATCCTGCGCAGCGCCAGCCCGCCAGCCAGGACCAGACCCACCAGCACCGCGGTAACCAGGTCCAGCAGTACGGTGGTCGCTGCAGTGAGTGCCATTACCAGCCCGTCGGAACGCGAGGCTCGGGCCAGCGCGGCCAGCGCGCTCACCTCGACCATCCGGATGGCGGTGGCGATCAGCACCCCGGCCAGCGCGGCCAGTGGAATGTGGCTGACCAGCGGAGCCGCCACGACCATGAGTAGCGCGAGGATCAGCGCGTGTGACAGCGCGGCCAGTCGGGAACCGGCACCTGCTCGGACGTTGACCGCCGTTCGGGCGATCGCCGCGGTGGCCGGCACCCCGCCGAACAGCGGCGTCACCAGGTTGGCCACGCCCTGGCCGAACAGCTCCCGGTCGGGATCGTGTCGCTGACCGACCGACATGCCGTCCGCCACCGTGGCCGAGAGCAGGCTCTCCAAGGCGGCCAAGGCGGCGACCGCGATCGCCGAGGTCGCCAGCGCCGGCACCGCCGCCAGGTCCAGGAAGGCCAGCGACGGTGCCGGCAGGCTGGCCGGCAGTACGCCGATGGTCGGCACCGGCAACCCGGACAACGCCGTCGTCACGGTCGCTGCGGCGACAGCCAGCAGCGAGAACGGCACGGTTGGCCGCCACCGTGCTCCGGCCAGCATCGCAGCGGCGACGGCGGTGGCGATCAGCAGCGACGGCCACTGCGGCTGTCGGACGAACGCCGCCACCGCCTGCCCGGTCAGCGCAAGCACCCGCTCGCCCTGGACGTGCACGCCGAGCGCCGTCGGGATCTGCTGCAGCAGGATCACCCCGGCGATGCCGGCGGTGAAGCCCTCGATCACCGGGGCCGGCATGTACCGGGCGACCTGACCTGCCCGCACCAGCGCCAGCAGGATCAGGATCAGCCCGGCCAGCAGCCCGACGGTGAGTACCCCGCCGGGCCCGAACTGGGCCACGATCGGCACCAGTACCACCGTCATCGCGCCGGTGGGTCCGGAGACCTGCAGGTTCGATCCGCCGAAGACCGCAGCGAGGGCACCGGCGACGACGGCGGTGACCAGCCCGGCGGCGGCGCCCAACCCGGAGGCGACACCGAAGCCGAGGGCGAGCGGCAGGGCCACGACCGCCACGGTGAGCCCGGCCAGCAGATCCCGGCCCGGTTGCCGGCGGACGGCCCGCCAGTCTGCGGTCTGCGGCAGCAGCCGGCGCGCCCCGGCCCCGGTGCTCATCCGCGCCCCGACGGGGCGTGGGCCGACACGTCCCGCAGTTCGGCCAGCAACTCGGTCTGGTCGACCAGCATCTCGGTGAGGATTCGCCGGGCCGCCCGCATCAGGTCCGCGACGTCCGGCCCGGCCAGGGCGTAGGTGACGGCGGAGCCGTCCCGGCTGGAGACCACGATCCCGGCCCGGCGCAGCACCGCGAGCTGTTGGGACAGGTTCGACGCCTCGACGTCGATCTCGGCGAGCAGTTCGCGGACCTGGCGGGGGCGCTCGCCGAGCAGTTCGAGCACCCGGATCCGCACCGGGTGGCCGAGCATCCGGAAAAACTCGGCCTTCTTCTGGTAGAGCGGCACTGGCATGTGTGCAATTGAAGACTTCTTCAAGTCATCATCTGCTGGCGGGGGCCCGTGCTGTGCGAGTCGTCACGTTGGGTCCGGCCTGCTGGGTGCGCCGCGAGGCTCTGCCAGCGGGACGCGCTATGAGCGAAATGGGATAGGTGTACATCGATTAAGTTGCCCTACGGTGAGCGATACCAGTCGATACCGACCGGTATCGCGGCCCGTTCCCAAGGAGCCATGCCATGCCGAGACAACGCACCGTCCGGGCGATCCTCGCGACGGTCACCGTCATCCTGTCGCTGATCGGTGTCCAGGTCGTGGCCACCGCGCCGGCCTCGGCCGCAGTGACCACGATCTACTACGACGCGAGCCGCGCCGGCCAGTTCGCGACCAACTTCGCCCAGGCCGCGCAGATCTGGAACAGCAGCGTGGACAACGTCCGGCTGCAGCCGGGCAGCCCGGCGTCGGTCGTGATCTACGTCGACAGCGGCTGGCCCCGGGCGTACGTCACCCGGCTGGGCGCCGGCCGGATCTACATGGGTACCCAGGCAGTGGATCAGGGCTACGACCGGACCCGGATCGCCACCCACGAGTGGGGACACATCCTCGGGCTGCCGGACCGGCGTACCGGGCTCTGCTCCGACCTGATGTCCGGCAGCAGCGCGCCGGTGTCCTGCCGCAATGCCTACCCGAGTGCAGCCGAGGCGGCCCGGGTCGACCAACTGTTCGTCCGCGCCACCGACGCCGCCACCACCGGCAGGTCCTACGTGTGGGCCGGCAACTGAACCGACTGCGGTCCCGCCACCGGCCCCGCCGGTGGCGGGACCGTCGCCGATCAGGCGCCGAGCGGTAACCGGCCCAGCACGACCGGTGTGACATCCGGGGTACGCACGTCGTAGCGGTAGCTGGTCACCTCACCGGTGCCGGTGTCCAGGACGCTGAACACCGAGTAGTCGTTGCTCTGCACGAACGGCAACGGCGGACCGGCCGGGACCGACCCGACAGCGGGTGGAACGCGCCGCACGAGTTGCCCACGTTGGAAGTCTCCAGGTAATGGGTGCCGGCGACGTCACGGGCCAGCACGTTGTCCGCCGCGGGTAGTCGTACCGGACCAGGGTGTTGCCGTCGACCGTCGGTCTGCTCGGTGCGCACCGGGTCGGCGAACAGCGGGTTGACGTTGTCGCCCAGCCCGTGCGGGCCCTCGTGCAGCATCACCACCGTGTACCTCACGTCCGGAACTGCCGGCTGGCCAGGGAGAAGATCTCCTTGTACGTCTCGGTGTTGAACGAGTTCCCCAGAATCCAGCGTTGCTTGATCCTACGGTGTTGCGGGGTTCACCTGCCGGGCGACCTTGGGGTACGCCGCCTGGGCCACCTCACGCAGCACCGGCGCGTTGAACGACTCGTTCAGCGTCGGCAGTCCACCGCGGCCCTGCAGCGCCGGGAAGGTGCCGATGGCTGCTGCGATGGCTGTGACTGCTGCGACCTGGGACTGTTCTCGACCCTGTTGACCGTCGGCGCGCTGACGGCGACCGCCGCCCGGGGACCCGTGCCGGACCGGGCGAGGCCGCCATCCGTGGCTACCGGCGCTGGCTGTCGCCGCCCGGCTGCGCCGCTGCCGTCCGCACGTGCCGCACGGCACCGGATCTACGGTGCCGTGCGGCACCCGCTGACGAACTGGCCGGCGCCTAGCCATCCCGTCGCCGGCGGCCGGGTCAACCGGCGGCCGGGCCGGCCGAGGCAGCCGCGCGGGCGGCCGTTGCGTCCGGCGCGGCCAGCGCGGCACGGGCCAGCCGCTGACAGTCGGCCAGGGTATGCGCGGCGAGTGCGGCCCGCACCGCCGGCACCGACCGGGCCGACATCGACAGGCTGGACACCCCGAGCCCGGTCAACACCACGGCCAGGGCCGGGTCGGCGGCCGCCTCACCGCAGACCCCGACCGGTTTGCCGGCGGCCGCGCCGGCCTGCGCGCAGATGGCGATCAGCTCCAGCAGCACCGGCTGCCACGGGTCGAGCAGATCGGCCAGGTCGCCGCAGAGGCGGTCGGCGGCGAACGCGTACTGGCTCAGGTCGTTGGTCCCGATGCTGAGGAAATCGACGTGCCGCAGCAGCGCCTCGGCCCGCAGCGCGGCCGCCGGCACCTCCACCATCACGCCCACCGTGGGTAGCCCGACCGCGCGGGCCAGCTCGGCGAACTGGGCCGCCTCCGCCGGCGTGGTCACCATCGGTGCCATCACCCACACCTCGGTGCCGGTGGCCCCAGCGGCCTGTGCGATCGCGTCGAGCTGGGTGCGCAGCACCTCGGGGCGGCGCCGGGCGGTCCGCAGTCCGCGTACGCCGAGCGCCGGGTTCGGCTCTTCGCCGGTGTGCAGGAACGGCAACGGTTTGTCCGCGCCGGCGTCCAGGGTCCGCAGCACCACCTTGCGGTCACCGGCGGCGGTAAACACCTTCGCGTACGCGGTGACCTGCTCGTCGTGACCGGGCGGCTCGGCGCGGTCCAGGTAGAGCAGTTCGGTGCGGAACAGGCCGACGCCTTCCACATCGTCGACGAGGTCGGCGGCGGAGCCGACGTTGGCCAGCAGGGTCACCGGATGTCCGTCGGCGGTGCGTCCCGGGCCGCTGGTCGCCGTCAGTTCCGCCCGGCGGTGCTGTTCCCGCCGGCAGGTCTCGGCGACAGTGTCGTCGTCGACTCCGGCGGTGACGTCGCCGGTTGTGCCGTCCACAGTGACCAGGGTGCCGTCCGGTACGTCGAGAATGCCCGGGCATCGCACGACCGCTGGCAACCCGAGCGCCCGGGCCACGATGGTGGTGTGGCTGGTCGGCCCGCCGGCTGCGGTGACCAGGGCGAGCACCCGGGCCGGGTCGAGCCCGGCGGTGTCGGCCGGGGCCAGGTCCCGGGCGCTGAGGATGAACGGCACGCCCGGGTCGGGCACGCCGGGCATCGGTTCGCCCAGGCAGACCGCGACCGCACGGTCGCGCAGGTCGTCCAGGTCGGCGACCCGTTCGGCGAGGTACCCGCCGGCGGCCGCGAACGCCGCCCGGTGCTCGGCGAGCGCGGCGTCGATGGCGTGCGGCGCGTCGGCACCGGCGGCCACGCGGGCTCGTGCCGCCTCGTGCAGCACCGGGTCCTCGGCCATCATCACCTGCGCCCGCAGGATCTCCGCCGCCGTCGGGTCGGTCGCGGTGCCCGCCCGCCGGCCCAGTTCGGTGGCGACCGCCACCAGGGCAGCGACCGCCCGGTCCGCCTCGGCGGCCGGGTCGTCGACCGGCACCGGCGCGGGCAGCCGGGGTGCCTCGGCCACCCGGTGCACCGGGCCGGCGGCCAGCCCGGTGCTGACGCCGAGCCCGGTGTGCAGCTCAGCCACGACCGGCCGCCGTGGCACCGGCGCCGTCACCGCCGGGCTCGGCGTCGAGGTCGCGGGCGAGCAACGCGACCAGCTCGTCGAGCGCGGCGTCGGCGCCGTCACCGTCGGCCTCCAGGGTCACCTCGGTGCCCTGCTTCGCGCCGAGGGAAAGCACCGAGAGCATGCTGCGGGCCGGCACCGCCGGGCGACCGGCGGTGCTGATCATCACCGGCACCGGTGCGGTTGCGGCGGCGGCGACGAACAACGCGGCGGGCCGGGCGTGCAGGCCGCTGGCGGAGCCGACGGTGACGGTACGGGTAGGCATGTCTGCCTCCTTTGTCCCTGGTGGGGGTCAGGGCTCGATGGATTCCTGGGTCAGGGTTCGATGGTGACTTTGATGGCTTCGCCTCGGGCGACCACGTCGAAGGCGTCGAGGGCCTGATCCAGCGGCAGCCGGTGGGTGATCAGGTCGGCGACCGGGACCGCGCCACTGGCGATCAGAGTGAGCGCCTCGGCGTTGTGTGACGGGCTGGAGCCGTTGGCGCCGACGATGGTCAGCTCCCGGTAGTGCACCAGGTTGGAGTCGCAGGCGATGACCGGTTTGTCCTTGGGTAGACCGCCGAAGAAGCTGATCCGGCCCTGCCGGGCGGTCATCTGCAGCGCCTGTTCCTGAGCGACGCCGGCAGCGGTCGCGGTGATCACCACGTCGGCGCCGCGTCCGTCGGTCAACTTCTTGATCTCGTCGATCACGTCGGTTTCGGCGCCGCAGACGGTGGCGTCGGGATGCACCAGCGCGGCGGCCAGGTCGAGCCGCTCACGGTTGACGTCAACCAGGAAGACCCGGGCGGCACCGCGCGAGCGGGCCAGCCGGACGTGCAAGCAGCCGATCGGGCCGGAGCCCATGATGACGACGTCGTCGCCCGGGCCGACCCGGGCCAGGTTCTGCCCGTTGAGTACGCAGGCGAGCGGCTCGGCCACCGACGCCTCGGCGTAGCTGACCCCGTCCGGGATGCGGTTGAGCCCGTTGACGGCGAGCACCTTGGCTGGGACCACCATGTGCTCGGCGAACCCACCGTCGTAGTGGTAGCCCATTGACTCCTGGTTGGGGCAGACCGTCATCCGGCCGCGCCGGCATTCGCCGCAGGTGCCGCACGGGATGGCTGCGATCACCTGGACCCGGTCGTCGGCCTGCCATCCGGCGACCTCGGCGCCGACCTCGACGACCTCGCCGGCGATCTCGTGGCCCATCACCCGGGGCGGCGCGATGTGGTGGTGACCGTAGTTGCGGATCTTGACATCGGTGCCGCAGGTCGAACAGGCCCGGACGCGGATCAACACGTCGCCGGGGCCGGGCTGCGGCGGCAGTGCCTCCTCGATCCGGACGTCGCCGGGGGAGTGGAACCGGACGACCTTCATGTGGAGCTCTCCTCTCCTACCGGCGCGAGCAGCCGGAGCACGTCGTCGATCTCGGTGGCCTCACGCAGCTCGCGGGCCTGTTCCGGGTCGAGCAGGATCTGGGCGAGGGCGGCGAGCAGCTCCACGTGGCCGTCGCCGCGCGCCGCGATCGCCACGCAGACGCTGACCGGGGATCCGGCCCAGTCCACCCCGTCTGGGAAGCGCAGCACGGCGAGCGCGTCGCGGCGTACCGCCTCCTTGCCGGACAGGGTGCCGTGCGGGATCGCCACACCTTCCCCGACGTAGGTGGAGATGGACTGCTCGCGCTGCAGCATCGCGGCGACGTACTCCTCGGTGACCGCACCGAGCTCGACCAGCACCTCGCCGCAGCGGCGCACGGCGGCGACCCGATCGTCGGCCTGTTCGGTCAACCGGACGGCCCGGCGCTCGAGCAGAGCGCCGGGGTCCGTTTGTGGTTCAGCCATCGAGTTGGCCGCCCTGCTGCACCACGGCCACCAGCCGGGCGACGGCCGGGTCGCCGAGGAAGATCTGCACCGGGACGACCACCTTGCCGGGCGCGCTGACGCGGGCCCGGTCGGCGAGCCCCTGGTGGCAGACGACGACGTCGGCGTCGGCCGGGATGGAGTTGACCGGGGTGTGCTCGACGGTCACCTGCTGCTTCTTGAGCTGCTTGCGCAGCTGGCTGGCGAGCATGACGCTGCTGCCCATGCCGGCGTCGCAGGCGACGACGACCTTGCGGATGCTCTGGGCGTCGATGGTGGCCATCGTCATGCCTCCGTGGCGGTCGGCCGGTGGGTACCGGCGGTCGGGGTGGCGTGGTACGCGTGCGCGGCGGCGGGTGCGTCCGTGGTGGCGGCCTGCGGACCGGTGTTCTCCTCGACCGGTTCCTTGCCCTCGCCACGGCCGAAGCCGAGCAGCACCGAGGCGACCGCGAAGGAGACCGCCGCCGAGATGATCACGCCGAGCAGGACCGGGAACCAGCCGCCTCGCGGGGTGACCGCCAGGTAGGCGAAGATGCTGCCCGGAGACGGGGTGGCAACCAGACCGGCACCGGTGACCATGAAGGTCCAGACACCGGCCGCGCCGCCGGCGATCATGGCGAGGATCAGCCGCGGCTTCATCAGCACGTACGGGAAGTAGATCTCGTGGATGCCGCCGAGGAAGTGGATGATGATCGCCGCTGGGGTGCTGGCGCGCAGCAGCCGGGGCCCGAACAGCAGGAAGGCGACCAGCAGGCCGAGGCCCGGCCCGGGGTTCGACTCAATCATGAACAGGATGGACTTGCCGTCTTCGGCGGCTTCGGCGACGCCCAGCGGACCGAACACGCCGTGGTTGATCGCGTTGTTGAGAAACAGCACCTTGGCCGGCTCGACCAGGATGGACACGAACGGCAGCAGGCTGTGACCGACCATCCAGTCCACCGCGGAGCCGGCGGCGTCGGTGACGGCCTGCACCACCGGGCCGATCACCCAGATACCGACCAGTGCCATGCCACCGCCGATGATGCCGGCGGAGAAGTTGTTGATCAACATCTCGAAGCCGGCCGGGATCTTGTCCTCGACCAGGCCGTCGAAGAGCTTCAGCAGGTACGCGGTCAGCGGGCCGATGATCATCGCACCGAGGAACATCGGTACGTCGGCGCCGACGATGATGCCGACCGTGGCGACCGCGCCGACCACCGCGCCGCGCTGACCGTGCACGAGCCGGCCGCCGGTGTAGCCGATCAGGATCGGCAGCAGCATCGTGATCATCGGCCCGACCAGTTCGGCCATGGTCGCGTTGGGGATCCATCCGGTGGGGATGAACAGCGCGGTGATCAGACCCCAGGCGATGAACGCGCCGATGTTGGGCATCACCATGCCGGCGAGATATCCGCCGAGTCTCTGGATTGTGGCCTTTACCCCGGTGCCCTGCACCTGGGGTGTGTAGTCGGTGGCCATGCTCTACTGCTCCTTCTATGTGCGGGGGTAGGGAGTAGGCGATCGGTCTGGGTATCGAGGTGACGGGTCATCCTTGGATGGCGAGTTGTTGCAGGTCATCCGGTCGGGGGTGCAGTCGTACGGTGTGCCGGCGCAGATCGGCCGGCCCCGGCATCCGGCTGCCCGGCAGGCTGACCGCCGCCGCCCCCCAGGCCAGCCCTTCGGCGAGGGCGTCCGGCCCGCTGGCACCGGCGGCGAGGAAACCGGCGAGCAGCGCGTCACCGGCGCCGACCGTGCTGCGCGGCTGGTCGACCGGGGAGTCGCCGGTGCGCATTCCGTCGGCGTCGACCAGCACGGCACCCTGCGCCCCGAGGCTGGCCAGCACGGTGCCGGCACCCCAGGCGCGGACCTGTTGGGCGGCGTCGACCACGTCGCCGAGGCCGTCCAGCGGCCGCCCGACGGCCTCGGCCAGCTCCTCCCGGTTGGGTTTGACCAAATCGGCTCCGGCCTCAGCGGCGGCCCGCAGCGGTGGGCCGCTGGTGTCGACGGCGAGCCGGAGCCCGGCGTCGAGCAACTGCCGGCACAGCGCGGTGAACCCGTCCACCGGCAGCCCCGGTGGCAGACTGCCGCAGACCACCACCCAGTCGGCCTGGTGCGCGGTGTCCAGCAGCCGGGTGGTGATCGCGTCGAACTCGTCCCGGCTCAGGGTTGGCCCGGGCTCGTTCACCTTGGTGACGGTGCCGTCCGGCTCGGCGAGGGTGATGTTGGACCGGGTCCGCCCGGCGATCGGCACGGCGACCACCTCGACCCCCTCGGCAGCCAGCAGCCGGACGAGTTGACCGCCCTCGTCGCCGCCGCAGGGCAGCACGGCGACCGACGGTACGCCGTTGGCGAGCAGCGCCCGGGAAACGTTGACGCCTTTGCCGCCGGGGTCCAGGCGGGCACCGGTGGCCCGGATGACCTCGCCGCGGACCAGGTCGTCGATCTCGACGGCGCGGTCCAGACTGGGGTTGAGGGTGAGGGTGAGGATCATGCCCGTACCACCCGTGGTCCGGCCGCCTCCACCTCGGCGACGAGGTCCGCGTTGAGGCTGTTGTCGGTGATCAGTGTGTCGATGTCGGCGAGCCGGCCGAACCGGGCCAGGTAGTCGTTGCCGATCTTGGTGTGGTCGGCCAGTACGACCGATCGGCGGGCGGCGCCGATCATGGCCCGCTTGACTGCCGCCTCGGCCGGGTCAGGTGTGGTCAGGCCACGCTCGACGGAACAGCCGTTGGTGCCGATGAAGGCCACGTCGACGTACACGTCGGCGAGCGGACGAAGCGCCCAGTCGTCGACGGTGGCCATCGTGCGACCGCGTACCCGGCCGCCCAGCAGCAGGACGTTGAGGTTGCTGCGGGCACCGAGGACGGTGGCCAGCGTCGGCGAGTTGATCACGACGGTGAGTTCCCGGTCGGCCGGCAGGATCGCGGCCAGCCGGGCGGTGGTGGTGCCGGCGTCCAGGATGATCGCGCCCTCGTGAGGCAGCTCGGCCAGCGCGGCCTTGGCGATCCGTTCCTTTTCGGTGGTCAGCACCGCGTCCCGGGTGGCGAGCGCGGGCTCGAAGCCGATCCGTTCGACCGGGATCGCACCGCCATGCACCCGACGCAGCACGCCGGCCCGCTCGAGGGTGGTGAGATCGCGCCGGATCGTCTCGGCGGTCACGTTGAGCGACTCGGCGAGCGCGGTCACGTCGACCCGCCCGTCGGCCCGGGCCAGTCGGACGATCTCCTGCTGCCGTTCCTCGGCGTACATGTGGTTTCACCGCCGTTTCGTTTTGCTTCAGGTTTGTTTACGCCCGACCTTGTGGGATGTCAAGAGGGGCGTCGAACGAATTTGGATCTTGGCCGCTCGGCTGACCTGCGGAACCGGCGGTGCCGCTCCTTGGCCGGTAGGCCGGCCGCAACCGGGAACTCGCTCATCCACCTGCCGTCCGCCGGTCGCCCACCCGAAGATGGCTGTCTGCCTGGCCGCGCCGGCCGTAGCGAATGGGGTAGGTCCGACCGGCGGCGCCGGTCGGCCGGGGTTAGGCCGGGTGGCCGTGACCCGTGCCCGCCGGGGCGGGGCCGGGCCTGACCAGGTCGGGTCGGGCCGCCTCCAACACCGCCGCCATGGCGAGGACGGTGCGGTCGCCGCCCGGCCGCGCGCCGAGCTGCATCCCGATCGGCATCCCGGCGTCGTCGCGCCCCCAGGGCAGACTGATTGCCGGCCGCCGGTCACGTTGAACATCCCCACGAAGGGCGAGATCGCGAGGATCTCCTGAAACGCTCGCCGGTTGGCCGGTCGGTGTGCAGCTGCCCCAGCGGTGGTGCCGCCCGCGCGGTGGTCGGGCTGAGCACCCGGTCGATGCGTCGAGAGCGGCAGCCAGCTCACCGGCGAGCCGGCGCAGTGAGCAGCCCGACCCGCAGGGCCCGGCCGGGCCCGTCGAACCGGCCCACCGGAATCCGTCCACCGGGTACGGCTCGCCAGCGGCCGACCCGCTGCTGACGGCCAGCAACAACGCGGAGCCGGCGACGGTGCGGGTGATGGCGTGCTCGTGGCTGAGCCCCGACCAGTCGTCCACCCGGTACGGCCCGGCCGGGTTGCGGGCCTCGGGTCGGCTTGAAGCCGATGACGCCGCACCAGGCCGACGGGATCCGGATGAACCCGCCGCTGTCGCTGGCGTGCGCCGCCGGCACCATCCCCGCGGCCACCGCGTCGAGCCCGGCGTCACGCTCCTCGATGCGGCGTACCGCCGCCTCGATCAGCTTCGCCGCCAGCGACTGCGCCACCGCGCGGGCAGGGCGCCGTACCGGGTGCGGAACAGCGCTCCAAGAACGCCCGGTGCAGCTGCCGCGGGGACACCGCCAGCCGGCCGGCCAACCACGGCACCGACAACGCCGGTTCGGTCAGCGAGTGATCGAGCAGCCGTTCCGCCGCGGTGCGCAGCGCGGCCACCGGGTCGGCGTCGACGGCGACGCCGGCACCGTGCAGCGTGGCGGTGAGGGCGGTGTCGACCATGGCGGCGACCGCTGGCCGGCCCTGGCGGCTGCGGCTGCGGTCATAAGGTGCGGCAACTGCCGGCACAACGCCCGGCCCACCAGGTCCAACGTCGCGGAGCACCGGCCCCTCGATGCCGGAGAAGCGGGCCGTGACGAGTGCGCGGGGCAGTGCCACGAACAGCGCGTGGGCCGGTGCCGGTTGATCGACGTCGAACGCCTCCCAGCTGGGGACGACGACCAGCCGGTGCGGGCCGATCGGGTCGGTGCCGCCCCGATGCGTGATGCTGCCGGTGGCCCACTGGCCGAGCAGCAGGAACACCCCCGTCCGCGGCGTCGGGTCCGGTGGTGTCGTGCGGCCGGCGGGAGGAGGGCAGGGCGGCGACTGCGGCGGAGATGAGCCGCGAGGGTCCCAGTGGCACTTCGGTGATGCGAGCGCGGAACCGGCTCGGTTCGCGGATCGTGACGGTCTGCTGCACCAGGATGTGTCGCAGCGCGGAGTTAACTCGCGCAACCCGGCCGGTCCGTCGAAACCCCGGCGTCGCAGCGGCACGCGTCCCTCCCTCTGCCGGCCCGGTCGGTGCTGCTGACCTGCGGATCAGCGTACCGGTCCGGGTCCCGTCCTCACTCGAGCCGACGGCCACGACTCAACCAATGTTCCGATTTACGGCGAAAGACACGCTTAGTCGTATTCATTCTGTTACAAAGCTTTTGTCAGTTGAGCAGCTACTACTGGAGGCCCGTCCATGACCTCGCCAGCGGCCCGCCTCGCAGCCGAACCGACGATTCCGACCAGTCGTCCCCGCCGCTACGACCGGGTCAAGCGGGTGTTCGACGTCGTGGGCGCGGCGACCGCCCTGGTCGTCGGCGCGCCGCTGTTGGCGGGGGTCGCCCTACTTATCCTCGTCACGCTGGGCCGGCCGGTGTTCTTCCGGCAGCTGCGACCCGGCCGGGACGGCGAACTCTTCGAGATGGTCAAGTTCCGCACCATGCTCAAGGTGGATCCGGCCCGCGGCCTGGTCACCGACGCCGACCGGCTCACGCCTGTCGGCCGCTGGCTGCGCGCCAGCAGCCTCGACGAACTGCCCGAGTTGTGGAACGTACTGCGTGGTGAGATGAGCCTGGTCGGCCCGCGTCCCCACCTGGTGCAGTACCTGGAGATCTACACGCCCTGGCAGGCCCGACGGCATGAGGTGCGACCCGGTATCACCGGCCTGGCCCAGGTCCGCGGCCGCAACGAGCTGGCCTGGGAGGACAAGTTCGCCTACGACATCGAGTACGTGGACAATCGCAGTCTCCGGCTCGACCTGCGGATCCTGGTCGAGACCGTCCGGGTGGTGGTGCGCCGGGAAGGGATCGCCGCGCCGGGGACGGTCACCTGGCACGAGTTCACCGGGACCCCGACGCCGCCGGACCCCGTCCCGGCGGCCGACCCCGTCCCGGCGGCCGACCCGGTCCCGGCCGCCGCGCCCGACGGTTTGGCAGCAACCTCCCGTCGACCCCGCGGTGACCTGGCCGGCCGGTGCCGCGGTTGAGCCGGGCGAGGATCCTGCTCTTCGGCTCCACCGGACTGCTGGGCCGGCAGATCCACGCTGCGCTCACGGCGGACGCGGTGGTGACCGCACCGACCCGGGCCGACTGCGATCTCGCCACGACGGGCGTGGCCGAACTCGCCCGGCTGCTCGCGGCCGTCCAGCCGGACGTCGTGGTCAACTGCGCCGGCCGTACCGTTGGTGACAACGCCGGGCTGATCCGGATCCACCTACTGGCTGTGGCCGCGCTCGCCGAGGCGATGGCCGACGTCGTGCCCGGCACCCGGCTGGTGCGGATCGGCTCCGCCGCCGAGTACGGCGTCGTGCCCAGTGGCCGGCCGGTGGGCGAGGACGATCCGGCAAGGCCGGTGAGCCCGTACGGGTTCAGCCACCTGGCCGCCACCCAGTTCGGCGAACTGGCCAGCACCGACGGACGGGTCGAGGTCGTCACGTTGCGGGTGTTCAACCCGGTCGGGCCGGGCCTGCCGGCGGACAGCGCTCTGGGGCGGGCGGCCGCTCTGCTGCGCTGCGGCGGGCGGTCACCGCTGGCGGTGCGGCTGCTGGACACCGTGCGCGACTTCGTCGACCTGCGCGACATCGCCGCCGCGGTCCGCGCCGCCGCGCTCGCCACCCGCCTGCCGCACCGGCTGTTCAACGTGGGCAGCGGGCGGCCGGTCGGGGTCCGGGACGCGGTCACCTGTCTGGCCCGGGCCGCTGGTCACAGTGGCGAACTCGGTACGGGGGAGTTTTCCCCGACGGTGAACCGGACCGCCGCCGTCCCCTGGATGTGCGCAGACATCAGCCGTGCCCGGCAGGTGCTCGGCTGGTCACCCAGCTACGACCTGACGGACTCGGTGAAGGCCCTGCTTGCGGATCACCACGACGGCGGCCCCCACAGCCGCAGATAGCGGCGGACCATCGCGTTGGTCTGCCGCGGCACCTCGAACTGGAAGAAGTGGCCCGAGCCCACCACCTGGCCGATCACGGCCTCGGGCACGAGCTCCCGCAGCCGGCCGTAGTCGGCGAATGGTGCCGGGCCACCGATGTAGAGCAGCCGGCGTCCCCACGCGGTCAACGCGGCGTCGCCACCGGCCTCGACGAAGTCGGCGAGACCGTCGAGGGTGGCGGCGGCGACGGTGTCACGCGGCCGCAGCATCTGGTCGATCGTCCAGTCGACCAGCCGGGGGTCCGACTCGGGAATGAAGTACGACCGGATGATGTCGATCCGGGCCTGGCGCGGGTCCGCGCTGCGGACGGACTCTGCCAGCGCGGCCACCTGCTCCGTGGTACCGGGCGGCACGGCCACCGACGCGTCCAGCAGCAGCAGCGCCGCGACCCGGTCGGTCGCCTGCGCGGCTGCGGCCAACGACCAGACCCCGCCCATGCTGTGCCCGATCAGCACGACGTCGTCCATTTCGAGTTCGACCATCAGGTCCCGCAGGTCGGCACCGAGTTCGGGAACGCTGAAGCCGCGGTCTCCGGCGGGGCTTGCACCGTGTCCCCGCATGTCCACCGAGATGATCCGCCGCCGCCAGCTGGCCAAATGGGCGGCGAGTGGCTTCATGAACCGGTGGTTACAGCACCACCCGTGTACAAGCAGGACATCCTGTCGGCCGCGGCCGGTCTGCCAGTAGCG
This sequence comes from Micromonospora sp. LOL_013, assembly GCF_048060315.1. Lineage (NCBI taxonomy): Bacteria > Bacillati > Actinomycetota > Actinomycetes > Micromonosporales > Micromonosporaceae > Micromonospora > Micromonospora sp. LOL_013. The sequence continues at coordinate 25,115 of NZ_JBHMIQ010000032.1, read as the reverse complement.
CATCCCGGCGGCTGTGCGGTCGTGACTCACGTCGTTGGCCTCCTTCGCTTCGGCACATGCCATGTCCCCGATACGGCCTGTGATCATTCTGCCTCATCTGGTTACTTTCGGCATCCGTGGTCGACGTTCCGTCTCCTGCCGGTCACGGATCACCCGCACCGGGTGATCCGCCGCAGATGGTGGACGGGCCATGCTGGCACCAGGTGAACCGACGGAGGACGACTGAGGGGAGCGGCGATGACCGACGTGATCGGTCAGTTCTTCGACGGTCTCCAGGCGCGCGGCGACGGTCGACTGCCGCCGCCGGTCAGCGGCACGATCCGGTTCAACCTCACCGCCCCGGACGGCGGTGTCCGTAGCTGGTCAGTTACGTATCACGACGGGCATGCCGTGCTCGAGCGTGACCCGGAGCAGATCGACTGCACCATCGACACCTCGGAGGAAACCTTCCAGGCACTGATCGAGGGCCGGGACAACAGCATCTCGTTGCTCCTGCGCAACGGCGTGTCGGTCCGGGGCGATCTGCCGCTGTTCCTGACCTTCCGCCGCCTGCTGCCGCTTCATGCGGACAGCGCCGGGGCGACGTCGAGGGCCCAACCGGTCGCCGAGCCGGTCGGTGCCCGGCCGGCCACCGCGAAGCCGGTCAGCATTCTCTACGGAAACATGTTCATGGTCAGTGACCGGCGGGGAGACATCGAGCCGGTGCCGTCCGCGCCGTTCGGATTGTTCTTCTACGACACCCGCTTCCTGTCCTACTGGCGGCTGACCGTCGACGGGCAACGGATGAACACCCTGTCCATCGACGACCTGCAGTACTTCGAGTCGCGGTTCTTCCAGGTGCCGGGTGAGCCGACGCACTACGTGGACGCCACCATCTCGGTGTTCCGGCACCGCTGGATCGGCGACGCGTTCACCGAGCAGATCGCCGTGTTCAACCACCGGGAGGAGCCCGTCCGGCTGAGCCTGCGCATCGACGCCGGGGCCGACTTCGCCGAGGTGCTGGAGGTCAAGGACAGTTACCACACCGAGCGCGAAATCGAGGTTACGGTCGAGCCTGACGCGCTGCGGTTCCGCTACGAGCGGGGCACCTATTTCCGTGAAACGATCCTGTCCAGCAGTGTGCCGGCCCGCATTGATCCCGGCAGCTTGACCTTCGAGCTGGCCCTTGACGCCCACGACACCTGGTGCACCGATCTGACGGTGAAGACCTTCGTCCGTGGGGCCGGCAACCGCGATCTGCGCGAGAGTCTGCGCAGCTACGCCGAGCGGCCCAAGCCCGAAGTGCACCGGGAACTCGACGAGTGGATGGCCCGGGCACCGAAACTCACCTGTGACCATGAACCGCTACGGGAGGCGTACCAGCAGAGCGTCGTCGATCTGGCGGCGCTGCGCTACAAGGGCGTCAACTTCCGCGACATGCTGCCGGCGGCGGGGATGCCCTGGTTCATGACGTTCTTCGGCCGGGACAGCCTGATCAGCTGCCTGCAGGCGCTACCGTTCCTGCCCGCCACCACCGTGCCCGCGTTGGCGATCATGGCGCTGGCCCAGGGCACCCGCGAAGATCCGTTTCGGGCCGAACAGCCGGGTAAGATCCCCCAGGAGAGCCGGTATGCGGAGGCTGCGTTGTTCAACGAGGTCTCGCACGCCGCAGACTTCTCTGCCGCCGACACCACTCCGCTGTTCATCGTGTTGCTTGACGAGTACGAACGGTGGACCGGCGACACCGCTCTGGTGCGCGACATGGAGTTCCAGGCCCGCGCGGCGCTGGACTGGATCGACCGACACGCGGATCTGGTCGGCACCGGCTACGTCTGGTACGGGCCCCGGCCGACCCGCACCGGGCTGTTCAACCAGAGCTGGAAGTGCTCACCGGGCGCGATCAGCTTTCACGACGGGCGGGAGGCGGCCTTCCCGCAGGCGACCTGCGAGATCCAGGGATACGTCTATGACGCGCGGATGCGCGGCGCCCGGTTGGCCCGGACCTGCTGGGGTGACCACGCCTTCGCGGACCGGCTCGAACAGCAGGCGACCGAGCTACGGGACCGGTTCAACCGAGACTTCTGGATCGCCGACCGCGGCTACTACGCCCACGCGCTACAGGCCGACGGCGGCCAGGTTGACGCGCTCACCTCCAACATCGGGCACCTGCTGTGGAGCGGCATCGCGGAACCCACCAAGGCACGGTCGGTCGTCCGGCATCTGATGAGTCCGCAACTGTTCGGCGGCTGGGGGATCCGCACGCTCGGCACCGGGGCACGGCGGTTCAACCCGGTGGGTTACCACACCGGCTCGATCTGGCCGTTCGACAACTCGCTGATCGCCTGGGGATTGTGGCGGTACGGTTACCGGGAGGAGGCAGCCCGGGTGGCCGGGGCGGTGCTGGAGGCGTCGCAGTACTTCGGGGCCCGGCTGCCCGAGTGCTTCGCCGGCTACGATCGGTCGTTGACCAAGTACCCCGTCCCGTACTCCGCCGCAGGCAGCCCGCACGCCACCTCGGCCGGCGCGACGCTACTGTTCCTGCGGGTGCTGCTCGGTCTCGACCCGTACGACGGCGACCTGATCATCGACCCGGCCGTTCCGGAGGGGATGGGACACATCGAGCTGCATGACATCCCGGGACGCTGGGGCCTGCTCGACGCCTTGGGCCGGGGCCGGTGTGACCTGGCCCGGCCGCGTCGCCGCACCCGCCGTCCCGGTGATCCGCTGCGGGCGGCGCTGTGACCTCGCCGCCTGTCACCGCTACCACGACCTGGCGCAACTGGTCCGGTGGGTTGACCTTCGAGCCGGCCATGGTGGCCCGGCCGGAGTCGGTCGCCGCACTGTGCCGCGTCCTGCGCGCCGCCGCCGAGCAGGCGGTGACGGTACGGCCGGTTGGCGCCGGGCACTCATCCGCGCCGCTCGTGCAGACCGGGGACGTCCTGCTTAGCCTGGACCGGCTGCCCGCCGGGGTACTCGAACCACCGCACAACCGGCAGATCTGGGTCGGTGCCGGCACCCGGCTGCACGACCTGGGTCGTCAGTTGCGCCACCACGGACTCGCGATGCCGAACCTCGGCGACGTTGACACCCAGGCGTTCGCCGGTGCCGTCTCGACCGGCACCCACGGCAGCGGCCTGGGCCTGCCGAATTTGTCCGCCCAGGTGACTGGGGTCCGACTGGTCACCGCGGCCGGACAACCGGTGCAGATCGACGCCGACAGCGACCCCGACCTGTTGCCGGCCGCCCAGGTGTCGCTCGGCGTGCTGGGTGTATTCACCGCTTTGCGGACCCGGCTGGTCCCCGCGTTCCAGGCCCGGCGGCGGGAGTGGGGCCTGCCGGTGGAGGCGTGCCTGACCACGTTCGACGAACTGCTGACGGTCAACCGTAACGTCGACTTCTACTGGTACCCGCGGCGTGACGACGCGCACCTGCGGACGGTGAACCCGGTTGCCGACGATCCCGGCCCGGACACGCTGCCCGGCAGCGGCTGCACCGAGGAACGGACCGGCTCCAGCGACGCCGCGCTGATCAAACGGCGGTCCCTGCGTTTCCACGAGATCGAGTACTTCGTTCCGGCTGCGGCCGGTCCGGCCTGCTTCCGAGAGGTCCGGCACCGGATCCGGACCCGGCACCGGGAGCACGCCGCCTGGCGGGTGCTCTACCGGTATGTGGCTGCCGATCAGGCGTTCCTCAGCCCGGCGTACGGTCGGGACAGCATCACCATCTCGGTGCACCAGAACGCGACGCTGCCGTACCGCGAGTTCTTCGCCGATGTGGAACCGATCTTCCTGGCCCATGATGGTCGGCCGCACTGGGCGAAGATCCACCGGCTGGAAGGCCGGGATCTGCTTGCCCGCTACCCACAGGCGGACCGGTTCCTCGCCGTCCGTGAGCGACTCGATCCCGACGGGCGGTTCCTCACCGACTACCTGCGTCGGCTGCTGGGCCTGTGACCGAACTGCTCGACTGCTGGTGGGGCTGGTGACCGGGCTTGCGGTCCGGCCCGGCCGGCGCGCCTAAGATTGCCCCGTCCCGCAACCGGGTAGCAGGGGCACCGTCCGCCGCATCGACGGGCCGCAGAATCTCGCCGCGCCACGGGCGGGCAGGAACTGGAATGGGGAGCCGTGCGACCGACCGCAGCCAGCAACGAACCGTCCACCGACCAGCCGGGTGGCACGCCATTCGGGACCTCGCGCCGGGCGTTGATCGCCGTCGCCGTCATCGCCGCCCTGCTGGTGGCGGCGACGATCGTGGCGGCGGTGGTGAACGCAGTGGGCTCACGCCCGGCTACCGACGGCGACGTGGCGTGGACGGTGCAGGCACCGCGCGAGGGGTGGACCGAGGCGCGGCTGGAGATCCCCGACAGCGCACCAGGGATTCAGGTGGTAGCCGCCGACCTCGGTGATCAGCTGCTGCGGGCGGAGACTCCGGTCGGCGGTGCGGCCGCGCCGGAGGTGACCACCGCCGACGGCGTGGTCCGGGTCGGACTGACCGGTACCGGGTACGACGGTGCCGGCGAGCTGCGAGTCACTGTCCACAGCGATCTGCTCTGGTCGGTCCGGGTGGTGGGCGGGGCGACCAGCACCCGGGTCGATCTGACCGGTGCCCGGGTCTCCCAGGTGGACGTCGCAGGTGGTGCCAGCGCGTTGGACCTGGCGCTGCCTGAGCCGTCCGGCACGGTCGGCGTCCGGATGTCCGGCGGCGTCAGCACCTGGCGGATCGAGTTGCCGGAGCGGACGCCGGTGCGGATCCGACTGGGCTCCGGCGCGGGCAGCGTCGACCTGGACGGCGAGCGGCGCGACGGGGTCGCTGGCGGCGAGTCGGTGAGCTCGACGGACTGGGATGAGGCCACCGACCGCTATGACATCGACGCCGCCGCCGGGGTCGCCGACCTCGCGGTGACCCGACGGTAACCAGGCTTCCCCGCCGGTCGGGGCTCCGCCTTGGTGAACGGCGCTGGCCGGCTCAGCGGCGCGTCGGAAGGTCCTGTCGTTCAGCGGCATGCGCGCCGAGCGTCGGTGCGCCGCCGTGCAGGAGCGCCTGAGCGGTGCGGACGGCAGCATCCGGGGCCTCCTCCGGCGCGGGGAACGCCGGCAGGTGCCGGTCGGCCCGGCCGGCAAACAGTGCCACCTCGTAGGCCACCGAGTCCATGTCGGAGCCGGCGTCGAAGACGGCTGCGATGATGGCACCACCGGGCGTCGCGGCGATGAACAGGAACGCCGTACCCATCTGGACGACGATCTGTCGCACCCGGCCGGTGTCGGCGTGTTGACCGACCGCGACGGCGAGGGCGCGCAGACCCGCCACCAGGCCGGACAGCTGTTCGCCCAGTTCGTGGTCGACCCCTTTGGACCAGGCCAGAAGGATGCCGTCGGGAGAGAGCGCCACCGCCTGTTGCGCCTGCGGCACCCGGTCCACCAGGTCGTCCAGCAGCCGGGAGACGTCACCAGTGGTGACCACGGGGTATGCCATGGAGGGTCTCTCTTTCGGTCGGTGCGCGTTCCCGGCCAAACAGTACCCTCGACCCGACCCGTCAGGGCGTAACGGCACGAATCACCGGAATAGATTTCTGATCCATGGTGGAGGCGCGGGCCGCGCCTGCGGCGAGCGGGACGACGAGCGGGGTGCCGCTGGCCGGGTCCTCGATGACCATCACCCGCAGCCCGAACACCTCCCGGACCAGCTCTGGAGTCAGGATCTCGCCCGGTGCACCGCTGGCCAGCACCTGTCCGTCCTTCATCGCGACCAGATGTCGGGCGTAACGCGCGGCGAGATTGAGATCGTGCAGCACCATCACCACGGTGCGGCCGCCCTCCCGGTGCAGCCGGTCCACCAGTTCGAGTACGTCGATCTGGTGCGCCAGGTCGAGATAGGTGGTCGGCTCGTCGAGCAGCAGGATGTCGGTGCCCTGGGCGAGCGCCATGGAGATCCAGGCCCGTTGCCGCTGGCCGCCGGAGAGCGTGTCCAACGGATGTTCGGCCAGGTCGGTGAGGCCGGTCCAGGCCAGTGCCTGGGCGACGACCTCCTCATCGGCCCGGGACCACTGGCGCAGCCAGGTCTGGTGCGGCTGGCGGCCACGTGCGACCAGGTCCGCCACGGTGAGCCCGTCCGGCGCGGTCGGAGCCTGCGGCAGGATGCCGAGTCGGCGGGCGACCTCCCGGGTCGGCAACCGCTGGATTCGCTCGCCGTCGAGTAGTACCTCCCCGGCGGTGGGCCGCAGCAGCCGGCCAAGGGCGCGGAGCAAGGTCGATTTTCCGCAGCCGTTCGGCCCGACGATCGCGGTGACCGATCCGTCGACGATGTCTAGGTCCAGGTGTGGGACGACCACCTGGTGGCCGTACCCGAGCCGCAGGGCCCGGGTCCGTAGCCGGGGTGCATTTCTGGTAGGTCGGATTTCGCGCGGTTCTGGTCCGGGCACAGTCACCGGCAGTTCAGCGAGGTCGGTCATGGGCTACTCCTCGTCGTCGGTCGGCGAGTCCCGGGTTCCATGAAGGGTAGCCTTACCGAAGCTCCGGTTCCACATCGAGGCCGGGTGGTGAGTCTCCACCAGCTAGGTACTCTCGGTAGTGGCCCGTCGAGTTTCTGCGGCGTTCGATGGCCTGAACTGGGCATCTGTTTCCCGTTCTGACTACTCGAGGTGACCTTCGTTCGTTGAAGGGCTCCGTTCGCCGGCCTGGTCGCACCCTTGACGCCTCTCGTGGTGCCCAGTAGCGTCTCAGAATAAGAACCTAGAACCACAATATGAGTCGCAATGAACTGGGGTTAGCCATGAGATTGCGTACCTTGCGGGTGGTCGGCGCCGCGTTGCTGGTCACCGCCGTCGCCGCGGCCTGTGCCGAGAATCAGGACCCGGGTAGTGAACCCGGCACACCGGCCGAGACGACGACCATCGACTTCGGGGTCGGCGTCGATCCCGCGTACTCGCCGATCTACCTGGCCGATCAGCAAAACCTGTTCGCCGAGGCCGGGATCGACGTCACCGTCACGCAGTACCAGGAAGGCACCGGTGGCCTCGACGCGATCCTCGCCCGCGAGGGTCAGGTCACCGCGAGTACCGAGTCGAGCCTGCTGAACCGAGCCACCCGGGGCGACGTCAAGGGCGTTGCGGTCTTCTCCCAGTCGCCCGACTTCATCAAGCTCGTGGTCCGCGACGAGATCGGCGAGGTCGCAGACGTCTCGCGGTACGGCGTGGTGACCGGAACGGTCAACGAGTACGCCACCAACAAGATCCTCGACAGCTACGACATCAGCCGCGACGCCGTAGAGTTCGTCACCTCCTCGCCAGCGGAGATGCCGGCGCTGCTGCAGCGCGGCGACATCGACGGCTACATCATGTGGGAGCCGTGGCCCTCGCGCGGTGTCGAGGGCGGCGGCAAGATCCTGCTCACCAGCGGTGACGTCGGCTACGTCTACAACCTGATCATCGGGGTGGACGGAGCCTGGTACGAGGCCAACCAAGAGGCCGCCGCCACCCTGGTGGACACGATCGGCGAGGCATGTGAGCAGATCACCGCCGATCCGCAGGTCGCCGGCACCGCTACCGAGAATGCCATCGAGGTACCTGCGGCCGACGCCGTCGAACTGCTCGACGGCGTGCAGTGCCAGGTCCGCGACTTCACCGACGAGGACCTGCAGCGCTACGCCGAGATCGCCCAGTTCCAGCAGGACAGCGGGATCGTGTCCGACCCGGCCGACCCGGCCGAGGTGATGATCCGGGGCGTGGCGTGACCGGGCGGACGGCCGCCACCTCCGCCGGACGGGGACCGGAATCCGGTTCCCGTCCGGCGGGCTCCCCGGTGCAGGTCCGCGACGTCGACATCCGCTTCGACGACTTCGAGGCGGTCGCCGGGGCGACGCTCGACATCGCCGGTGGTGAGTTCGTCTGTCTGCTCGGTCCCAGCGGCTGTGGCAAGTCGACCCTGCTGAACGCGATCGCCGGGTTCGTCCGGCCGGCCGCCGGGCAGGTGCTGTGCGCGGGCGCGCCGGTTACCGGACCGGACGTCAGCCGGGGCGTGGTGTTCCAGAGCGCCGAGGCCCTGTTCCCGTGGCTGACCGTACGCCAGAACGTGGCGTTCGGCCCCCGGATGCGGGGTGTGCCGCGTGCGCAGCGGGCCGGGATCGTCGACCGCTACCTGACCATGGTCGGCCTCAGCCACAGCGGCGACCGGTTCCCCAGCCAACTATCCGGCGGCATGCGCCAGCGGGCCCAGCTCGCCCGGGTGCTGGCCAACGAACCGTCGGTGGTGCTGATGGACGAGCCGTTCGGCGCGCTGGACGCCCAGACCCGGCTGGTCATGCAGGCCGAACTCGACCGCATCTGGCGCCAGTCCCGGCCCACCATCCTGTTCGTCACCCACGACATCGGCGAGGCGATCCTGCTCGCCGACCGGATCGTCACCATGACCGCAGGCCCGGCGGCCCGGATCAAGCAGGTGTACCCGGTGGACCTGCCCCGGCCCCGGGAGCTGACCGATCCGGCCGCCGCCGGGCTGTTCCGCGTGCTGCGCGAGGACATCGGCACCGAGGTCGCCCAGACCCTGCGCGCCCAGGGTCTGGACGACGGGCACGGCCTGAACGGAGGGGGCGGCTGATGGCCGTCGATGTGCAACGTCCACCGGCCGCTCGCGCGGCGGGGCCCCGCCCACGCCGCTTCGCCGGCCGGCGTCGACACACCCGCGTCGTGCTGTCGGTGCTGTCGGTGCTGCTCGGCCTGCTCATCTGGGATCTGGTCAGCCGAAACTACACCGCGTTCTTCCTACCCTCACCCCGGTTGACCGGGCAGGGGGCGGTGGAGCTGGCGACCAACGGGACGCTGTGGGACTCCGTCTGGGCGTCCAGCCAACGCATCCTCAGCGGCTGGGGGCTGGGCGTACTGATCGGGGTGCCGGTCGGGTTGCTGATGGGCCGCAGCCGGCTGCTGCGGCTGATGCTCGACCCGTACATCCAGTTCTTCCGGTTCGTGCCGCCGATCGCCTTCGTCACCCTGGCGATCATCTGGCTCGGCCCGGGTGAGGCCTCGAAGATCGCATTGATCTTCTACACCACGGTCTTCATCGTGGCGCTGAACACCCTCGCCGGGGTGCTCGCCGTCGACGAGCTGAAGCTGCGGGCGGCTCGGGCGCTGGGCGCCGGGCCGGTTCGCACCCTGGCCTCGGTGATCCTGCCCGCCACGGTGCCGTACGCCGTCACCGGCGCCCGGCTGGCGATGGGCAACTCGTTCCTCACCATCGTCTCCGCGGAGATCGTCGCGGCGCAGAGCGGCCTCGGCTCGCTGATCTGGACCGCCCGCAACTACGCCAAGACCGAGTGGGTGTTCGTCGGCATCATCGCCCTCGGCCTGCTCGGCTACCTGTTCGACTGGGTGCTGCGCACGGTCACCCGCGCCAGCCTGCGCCGCTACGGCGTCACCTTCTGACCGGTTCGGGTTCCGGGGCGCGGGTCGACGCAGTCGGCACCCGCCCCGGTGACGTGACCCATCTGACCGAAAGGTTCCCTCATGCTGTGCATCGGCGTCGACATCGGCGGAACTTTCACCGATGTCATCGTGTACGAACCGGCCACCGGCCGGCTCGCCGAGGCCAAGACGCTGTCCACCCCGGCGGACCCGGCGGCGGCGATCCTCGACGGCCTGACCAAGCTCGACGTCCACCTGTCGGACGTCGAGCGGTTCGTACACGGCACCACCAGGGTCACCAACGCCCTGCTGGAAGGTGCCGGCGAACCGGTCGCGGTAGTCACCACCGAGGGTTTCCGGGACGTGTTGGAGATGGGCCTGGGCCACCGCCCCCGCCTGTACAGCGTCAAGGAGGCCGCCCGCCCGGCGCTCACCCCACGCCGGATGCGGCACACCGTTCAGGAACGGGTGACTGCCGCCGGCGACATCGCTGTCCCGCTGGACATGACCGGTCTCGACGAGGTGACCGACCGGCTGGCCGCCACCGGGGCCACCGCCGTCGCGATCTGCTTCCTGCACTCCTACCGCAACGCCGGGCACGAGCGGGCCGCCGCCGACCGGATCAGCCGTCGCCACCCGCAGTTGGCCTGCAGCATCTCCGCCGAAGTGGTCCCGGAACACGGCGAGTACGAGCGGTTCGCCACCACCGTGCTCAACGCCAGCGTCCGAGGGCCGGTCAGTGCGTACCTGTCGGGCCTCGGCTCGACCCTGGCCGGCAGCGGCTACCGCCACCCGCTAGCGATCATGACCAGCAGCGGCGGCGTGGTCTCCACCGACCAGGCCGGCCGGCTGCCGATCAACCTCGCGTTGTCCGGCCCCGCTGGCGGCGTGGCGGCCAGCGCGTACGTCGCCGGCCTGGCCGGCTTCGACAACGTCATCACCTGCGACATCGGCGGCACGAGCACGGACGTCTGCCTGATCAAGGACGGCGTGCCGCTGATGACCAACCACGGCACCATCGCCGGGCATCCGAACCGGACCTTCCAGATCGAGATCAACACGATCGGTGCTGGTGGCGGCTCGATCGCCTGGCGCGACCGGGGCGGCGAGCTGCGGGTCGGCCCGCGCAGCGCCGGCTCCGATCCCGGTCCGGCCTGCTACGGCCGGGGCGGCGTGGAACCGACGACCACCGACGCCCACCTGGTGGTCGGCCATCTCGACCCGCACGGGCGGCTGGGCGGCGAGGTCACCCCGCAGCTCGACGCGGCGCGTGCCGCTCTCGGGCGGCTGGCCGCCGAACTCGGTGACGGCCTGACCGAGACCGAACTCGCGTACGGCATCCTTCGCCTGGCCACGGTCAAGATGACCAGCGCGATCAAGGAGATCTCGGTGGCCCGCGGCCACGACCCGCGGGAATTCGTGCTGATGCCGTTCGGCGGCGCCGGACCGATGCACGCCACCGCACTCGCCGACGAGCTGGGAATCCCACGGGTCCTGGTTCCACCGGTGCCGGGAAACTTCTCGGCGCTCGGCTTCGTCGCCGCCCGGGCCCGTCACGACTACGTCCGTACCGCGCTGGTCCCCGCCGACTCCGCCGGCCTGGCGACGGCCCGCGGGCTGGTCGAGGAGCTGAAAGCGGCCGCCCGCGACCAGCTCAAGGCCGAGGACGCGGTGGAGGCCGACCAGGTCACCTTCCGGCTGTCGCTGGGGATGCGTTTCCGTGGCCAGAGCTTCGACCTGGCCGTGCCGCTGGACGAGCTGCCCGACGAACCCGCCGATCTGATCCGCGCCTTCCACGCCGCCTACCAGGAGCGGTACGCCTACCTGCGTTCGGAGCACCCGGCCGAGATCGTGAACTGCCGGCTCACCGCGTTCGGGCCACAGCCCGCCGTGACCTTCGCCGCGCCACCTGACGGCCCGGCGCCCGAGCCCGGCACCCTGCCGGTGTGGGGGCCGGAGGGCTGGACCGATGCCGCCGTCTGGCAGCGTGGCGAGCTGACCGCCGGCGTACGGGTCAGCGGCCCGGCGGTCGTCCGGGAGAGCGGAAGCACCACAGTGGTCGGCGCCGGATGGTGGGGGCGGGTGGATCCGCACGGGAACCTGCTGCTGGAGCGCTCCTGATGGCTCCCGTCGATCTGCCGGCGTACGACGCCGTGCTGCTGGGGCAGGCCCGGCGACAGCCGGACCGGCCGCTGTTCGCCGTCGCCGGCCGGCCCGCCGTCACCGCCGGCGAGTACGCGGCGCTCGCCGCCCGGACCGCCAGCGTGCTCGCCGCCGCCGGTGTCGGCCGCGGCGACCGGATCGCCGTGTGGGCCGAGAACAGTATCGCCTGGCTGGTGCTGCTCGCCGCCGCGGCCTGGCGCGGAGCCGCCCTGGTCACCGTGCACCCCGCCGCGACGGAGGCGGAACTGGCCGCCGCGTTGCGTCGGACCCGGCCGGTCCGGCTGTTCGCCGCGCGAGAGATCCGGGACCGCGACGTGACGTCGTCCGCCCGGCGCGCGGCGACCGGGCCGGTCACCTTCCTGCCGGCGGACCAGGCCGGTGACGCACTCGCCGGCCTGCCCGGTTGGGCCGGGCCGCCACCGGAGCCGGCCCACGACCCCGATGCCCCGCTGAACGTCCAGTTCACCTCGGGATCGACGGGCACCCCGAAAATGGTCGTCCTGACCGGGCGGAACCTGGTCCGCAACGCGACCTGGACGGCGCAGGCCGCCGGGATCGGCCCGGCCGACCGGATCTGCTGTCCGTTGCCGTTCGCCCACGCCGCCGGCCTCAGCAGCGGCGTGGTGCTGGCGGCGGTCACCGGGGCGCAGCTGTTCCCGGTGCCGCGGTTCCGTCCCGACGACGTGCTCGACGTCGTGCACCGGCACCAGTGCACAGTCGTTCAACTGGTGCCGACGATGGCGACCATGCTCGCCGACCGGCTCGACGAGCAGCCCCGGCGGTGGGACCTGACCGCGCTGCGCCTGGGCTTCCTCGGTGGTGCCAGCTGCCCACCCGCACTGCGCGCGCGGGTACGCGACACGCTGCGGCTGCGGCGGTTGGCGGTCGTCTACGGGCAGACCGAGGCCGGTCCGACCATCAGCGTCGACCCCGACGACGGCAGCTGCCCACCGGACGGCTCCACCGTCGGGCGGGTACTCCCCGGGTTGCGGGCCCGGATCGTCGCGGTGGACGCGGGCGGGTCGACCCGGCCGCTCCCTGCCGGAGCAGAAGGTGAGCTGCAGGTCCGCGGCGAGTCGGTGAGCCCCGGCTATCTCGACGATCCGGCGGCGAACCGGGCGGCGTACGACCCGCAGGGGTGGTTGCGCACCGGTGACCTGGGCCGGCTCGCCGCCGACGGCACCCTGACCCTGACCGGCCGGGTGAAGGACCTGATCATCCGGGGCGGGGAGAACGTCAGCCCGGCCGAGGTCGAGGCGTTCCTGCTCACCTGCGAGGGCGTCGCGCAGGCGTGCGTCGTCGGGGTCGCGTCCCCGCGCTGGGGCGAGGAGGTGGTCGCGGTTGTGGTCGCCACCCCGGGGGCGACCCTGCGCTGCACCGAACTGGCTGCGGCCGCCGCAGGCAGCCTGTCCCGGCACAAGGTGCCGACCGACTGGCGCGTCGTGACGGAACTGCCACTGCTGCCGTCGGGCAAGGTGGACCGGCGGGCGGTCACGGCCATGATCGACGGGGTGGCACGGTGAACCCGCTCAGCTCCTGCTTCCTCGACTCGTTGACGGTGACCAGCTTCTTCGGCAACGCCGAGATGCGTGGGGTGTTCAACGACCGGCAGCTGATGCAGGCGTGGCTCGATGTGGAAGCGGCACTTGCCGGGGCCCAGGGCGACGCGGGCGTCATTCCGGCCGCAGCGGCGGCGCAGATTACCGCTGCCGCCCGGGTCGAGTCGCTGGACCTGGCTGCGGTGGCCGCCGACGCCGCCGACACCGTGCATCCGCTGGTGCCGCTGGTACGGGCCCTGACCAGGGCGGCCGGCGACGGCGGCCGCTACGTCCATCTCGGCGCCACCACCCAGGACGTCATGGACACCGGGTTCGTGCTGCGCGCCCGAGCCGGACTGGACATCGTCAGCCGGCAGATCGACGAGCTGATCCGCGTACTGCGCCGGCTCGCCCTGCGGCACCGGGACACGGCGATGGCGGCCCGAACCCACGGTCAGCAGGCCCTACCGACCACGTTCGGGCTGCGCTGCGCGGTCTGGCAGAGCGAGCTGCAGCGCCACCGGGAGCGGTTGGCCCAGCTCCGGCCCCGGTTGCTGGTGGTCAGCATGGGCGGGGCGGCCGGCACCATGGCCGGTTACGGGCCACGGGCCTTCGACATCGAACGCGCCGTCGCCGACCGGCTCGGGTTGGGCGTCGCCTCGACCCCCTGGCACGCCACCCCGGACCGGGTGGTGGAGTGTCTCACCCTGCTCGGCCTGGTCGCCTCCACCGCCGAGAAGCTGGCTCGCGAGGTGTACTTCCTCGGCCGTACCGAGATCGGCGAGGCACACGAGCCGCAGCGCGATACCCAGGTGGGCAGCAGCACGATGCCGCACAAGCGCAATCCGATCCGCTGCGAGGCGGTCATCGCCGCGGCCGGCACGGTCCGTGCGCAGGTGCCGCTGGCGATGCAGACGATGGTGTCCCAGGACGACCGGGACATGGGCGTCGGAATGGCGCTGTGGAAGCTGGTGCCGGAGTGCTTCATCCTCGTCGGGGGCGCACTGCAGCGCCTCAACGAGGTCTTCGCCGGGCTCCGCGTTGACGTCGCCCGGATGCGCGTCAACTTGTCCACCACCGGCGGCCTGGTGCTGTCGGAGTCCGTGATGCTGCGCCTGGCCGGCCCACTGGGCCGGGAACAGGCGCACCACCTGGTGATGCGAATCGTGCGGGACAGCCTCGACCATGATCGGCCGTTCGCCGAGCTGCTGCGCGCCGATCCGCAGGTCAGGGCGGCTCTGCCGGAGGCGGAGCTGACCCGGCTGCTCGATCCGCTCAGCTACGTCGGACACGCCGCGGCCCTGGTCGACCGCGCCCTACTGCAATCGGAGGCGACGTGACATCGGTACACCTGCAGCGTGCGGGGCGGCTAGCGGTGGTGACCCTGGACCGCACCGCTCGGCGCAACAGCTTCGATCTGGACATGCTCGGGCAGTTCGAACAGGTGCTGCACGACCTCGGCCGCGACGACACCGTCGAGGTGGTGCTGCTGACCGGTGCCGGCACCGCCTTCTGCGCCGGCACCGACCTGGCTGAGCTGGCCACCCTCGACGCCGCCACCACGATGAGCGTGCAGCGGCGCACCGCCGAGCTGGTCGAGCGCTGGTACCGCCTGGAGCAGACCACGGTGACCGCGTTCAACGGGCCGGCGATCGGCTCCGGGGCGATCCTCGGGCTGGCCAGCGACCTGCGCCTCGCCGCCGACACCTGCTTCTTCACGTTCCCCGAGGTGGGCTTTGGTATCCCCTTGACCTGGGGCGGCATGGCGATCCTCGCCGACCTGGTCGGTGCCGACCGGGCCAAACGCTGGCTGCTGCTCGGCGAGCGGATCGACGCGGCCCGGCTGCACCAGCTGGAGTTGGTGACCGAGGTGGTGCCGCCCGACCGGGTAACCGACGCCGGCACCGAACTGGCCCACCGGCTGCTGGCGGTGCCGGCGCTGGGTCGGTCGATGACCAAACGGACTGCCCGGCTGGCCGGCCCGCGCTTCGACGCAGTGGCCACCGACTCCTATCTGGGTGCGCTGAGCGTCGCGCTGCGTCCCGCCGGCCCGTACCGGCACCCGGAGGCGGACCGGCACCCGGAGGCGGACCGGCACCCGGAGGCGGACCGGTGAAGGTCTACCAGGCGATCGCGGACGTGTTGGTCGAGCACGGGATGGACACCGTGTTCGGCCTGCTCGGCGACGCGAACATGTTCCTGGTGGCCGACCTGGTCGCCCGGCACGGGGTCCGGTTCGTGGCGGCCCGCAACGAGAACGCCGCGGTGATGATGGCCGACGGATGGGCGCGGGTCACCGGCCGGTGCGCGGTGGCCACGGTCACCCAGGGTCCGGGCCTGGCCGCCGCCGGCCCGGCGTTGACCATCGCCCGGCACGCGGGGACACCGCTGCTGCTGCTCGCCGGGGACACCCCGGCGAGTGACCCGCTGCATGTGCAGAACTTTCCGCAGCAGCCGTTCGCCCTGGCCACCGCCGGTGCCTTCGTGTCGATGACCGGCGCGTCGACGGTCTCGCGCGACGTCGCCGCCGCGGTGCGCGAGGCCGTGGGGCGACCGGGGCCGGTGGTCCTCGACATCCCGTTGGATCTGCAGGACGAGCCGGCCGGGGACCGGCCGGCCGTACCGCTCGGGGCCGCTGTCGCGCCGGCCGGACCGCTGCCACTGGCACCCGACCCGACGGCGGTCGCCGCGTTGGCGCACCGCCTGCGTCGGGCCCGCCGCCCGGTGATCCTCGCCGGCCGGGGCGCGGTGCACGCCGGACCGGAGCTGACCGCGTTGGCCGACCACGCCGGAGCCGTGCTGGTCACCAGCCTGATGGCCGCAGGCCTGTTCGCGGGCCATCCGTACGCCCTCGGCGTCGCCGGCGGGCTGGCCCGTCCGCTGACCCGGGACGTGCTGTGCGAGGCGGATCTCGTCGTGACATTCGGTGCCGGCCTGAACCGGTGGACCGCCGA
Organism: Micromonospora sp. LOL_013; assembly: GCF_048060315.1. Classification (NCBI taxonomy): domain Bacteria; kingdom Bacillati; phylum Actinomycetota; class Actinomycetes; order Micromonosporales; family Micromonosporaceae; genus Micromonospora; species Micromonospora sp. LOL_013. The sequence continues at coordinate 9,087 of NZ_JBHMIQ010000032.1, read as the reverse complement.
CCACGGACAGTTGTTCGGCGCCGCGCAGGTGTACAGCGTCGACCGGGATCCGGCGGCGATCGGTGCCCGCTGGCCGGTGCACGGTGGGCTGGTTGGCGACGCGGCGCTGGTGGCCCGGGCACTGACCGGGGCGCTGGAGTCGGCGCGGCCCGGGCCGGAGCCGCCCGGCTGGCGTACGCCGCAGCTGGCCCGGGCGATTCGCGACGCCGACCCGTTCGCCGAGCTCGGCCCGGAGCCCGCAGACGCCCGGCACGTCGACCCCCGCCGGCTGATGGCGATCTGCGCCCGTCGGCTGCCGCTGCCCCGTACGACGGTCGTCGGGGTCGGCCACTTCGGCGGCTGGCCCAACCTCTACCTGGACTCGCCAGCGGTGGACCGGTCGCTGGTCGCGCCGTGGGAGTTCGGCAGTATCGGCGTCGGTGTGGCATACGCGATCGGCGCCGCGCTCGGCCGACCGGACCGCCCGGTGGTGGCGTTCGAGGGCGACGGCAGTCTGCTGACCGCGTTGGGTGAGCTGGACACTCTGGCCCGGGTCGGCGCCCCGGTGCTGGTGATCGTGCTGGACGACGGCGCGTACGGGGCGGAGGTGCGCAAGCTGCGACCCGCCGGCGCTGACCCGGCCATCGCCCGCTTTCCGTACCGGGACCTGGCCGCGGTGGCCGGCGCGCTCGGCGTCAGCGCGTACCAGGCGCATGACGAGGCAACCGTTTCGGCGGCGTTCGACGCGCTGCTGCCGCTGACCGGGCCAGTGCTGCTGCACGTCAAGGTTGATCCGGATGTCGTGCAGCAGCACTTCTGAGCCGGTCGCCGGTCAACTGCCCCAGATCTGCCCGACGCCGTGGCCGAGCTGGCGGGACAGCTCGTCGGCGGTGCGGACCGCGGCGGCGGCGAGCGCGGTGACCCGTTGCGGGCTGTCCAGCCGGAAGATCGGGCCGGAGACGCTGATCGACGCGGTCACCGCGCCGAGCCGGTCCCGCACCGGCGCGCCGACGACTCGCAGGCCGTCTTCGCTCTCCTCGTCGTTGAGCGCCCAGCCGTGTTCCCGCACCCCGGCGAGATCGGCCAGGAAGACGTCGATGTCGGTGATCGTACGCCGGGTCAGCCGGGTCCAGGCCGCATCGGCCAGCAGCTCACGGACCTGGTCGTCGTCCATGTCGATTAACAGCGCCTTGCCGGCGGCGCTGCACCACAACGGGATGCGTCGGCCCAGCCGGGAGACCAGCTGCAGGCTGTGCGACCCGGTTACCAGGTCGATCGAGATCGCGTCCAGGCCGTCGCGGATGGCCAGGTTCACCGACTCGCCCTGCTCCTCGGCCAGCTGGTGCAGCAGCGGTCGGGCGATGGCGTGCATGTCGAGCCCGGCCAGGAAGCGGGCGCCGAGGTCGAACACGGTGACTCCCAGCCGGTACGCGCCGGTCTCCTCGTTGCGCTGCAGGAAGCCGGCGTCGGCGAGCGCCCGGAACAACCGGCTGGCGGTCGACTTGTGCAGCCCGAGCTCCCGGCTGACGTCACTGACCTTGCGTTCGGGGGTGTCGCGCCGGAACGCGAGCAGCACGGCCAGCGCGCGGTCGAGCGCCTGGGTGCCGGACTCGCGGCCCGGGTCGGTGACAGACGACATCTTGCCTTCCCATCCCTGAAGTTGGTAGGTTCATAATATAACACAAGGCTCATATGATGGTCCATCACCTGGTGATGGTCCGTCCGGTAGGTGCCCGTCCCTGTCAGCATTGCGAGGCCCCGCATGTCCCTGAACCCGATCGATCTCGAGATCGTCACCGAAGGGTTGATCTCGATCGTGCGGGAGATGCGCCAGACGATCTTCCGCACGGCGCACTCCCCGGTGATCGCCGACGCGCAGGACTTCTCGTGCGCGTTGTTCAACGCGGACGGCGAGATGGTCGCCCAGGGCCGCGACATGCCCGGCCATGTCATCGCGATGCCGGCATCGGTGAAGGAGATCTTCGCCGACTACCGCGACGAGTTCCGGCCCGGTGACATCTACCTGGTCAACGACCCGTACCGGGGCGGCAGCCACCTCAACGACGTCACCCTGATCAGCCCGGTGTTCGTCGGGGGAGAGCTGTTCCTGTTCCCCTGCGTCCGCATGCACTGGGCCGACATCGGCGGCATGACACCCGGCAGCGTCTCCGGGAAGGCCACCGAGATCCTGCAGGAAGGGCTGCGGGTCCCGCCGATCCGACTGGTCGACGCGGGCCAGCCCAACATCGCCGCGATGCGGATCCTGTTCGCCAACGTCCGGATGGCCGACGAACGTCAGGGAGACCTGGAGTCCAGCATCGCCGCCTGCCACACCGCGCAGCGGCGGCTACGCGAACTCGTCGACCGGTACGGTCGCGACCTGATTCTCGGCTGCGTCGAGGCCAACATGGACCGCACCGAGCGGCGACTACGCGACCAGATCCGCGACCTGCCGGACGGCACCTACCACTACGAGGACTACCTCGACCTGTACACCGACGGCGAGTACGACGCCGCACTGGTGCGCTGCGCGTTGACCGTCACCGGTGACCAACTCGTCGCCGACTTCCGCGGCTCCTCTCCACAGGTCGCCGCCGTCGTCAACTCGTCGCTCGCGATGACCACCGCCGGGGTCTTCATCGCCGTCAAGTCCGCCTTGGATCCTGGCGGGCTGGTCAACCACGGCGCCTTCCGGCCACTGACCGTGCGCACCGACCCGGGAACCGTCGTACACGTCACCTACCCGGCACCGGCCAACGCACACAGCGAGGTCCGCAAGCGGGTCATCTCCGCGGTGATGGCCGCCCTCAGCCAGGTCGCACCGGACCTGATCGCCGCCGACCAGTTCGGTACGACCTTCCAGAACCTGATCGGCGGCGTCGACGAACACACCGGTCAGCCGTACCTCTACTACGACTACCCGGCCGGCGGCAACGGAGGCTTCCTCGGCTCCGACGGCCCGAGCGCGATGAACCCCGTTGACCTCGGCGACATCTCCACGATCCAGTCGGTCGAACGGCTGGAAACCGAGATCCCGATCCTCGTCGAAGCCTGTGAGCTGCGTACCGGATCCGGCGGCGCCGGCCGGCACCGCGGTGGCCTCGGTGTCCGACGGGCCACCCGGCTGCTGGCCACAAGCGGCGCCTACTCGGTGCAGACCGACCGCACCACCGTCGCGCCGTACGGACTGTCCACCGGCGCACCCGGCGCCCCCACCGCCACCTATCTGCGCCGCGCCGGCCGGCGGATCGACTTCGACACCCCCGGCAAGGTAGCCGGACACCGGATGCGCGAAGGCGACGTACTGGTGATGGAATCAGCCGGCGGCGGCGGCTGGGGCGACCCGCTCACCCGCGACCCCGACCTGGTGGCCGCCGACGTCGCAGCCGGCTATCTCACCACCGACCAGGCCCTCGACCGCTACGGCGTGGTGTGCGACGACACCGGTCTCCTCGACGAAGTGGCCACCGGTGCCGCCCGCGACCAGGCCCGCGCCGCTCGTCGCTGGTACCAGGTCACCACCACCGCCGAGCCGGCCTACACCGGTCAGCGGGGCCGCCGTCGCCTCGTCTACACCAACCCCGCCGACGGTCTGCCCGCCGACATGCTGATCGAACTGCACGGCACCCACCCCGCACCGCTGCGTGCCTGGGTAAGCCACGACCCCGGCGTCGCTCGGCACCAGGCCGCGCTCGATCACGACGGGCTGCGGATTCTCGGCACCCAGCCCGGTGACCGCTGCCTGCTGCGGATCCTGCGCGACGCCCCGGCCTTGACAGGAGAACCGCGATGAGCAAGGTGTTCCGACTACCCGTACCGACCCGGGGCACCACGACCCGTAACCGGCGGCCGGACTCCGCTGACGCTGTCCGCCCCGCTCCGGCAGGCCGCCGACCCGGTATCGTCGCCGGCTACCTCAGCCCGCACCCGCCGCACCTGATCTACGGCGAGAACCCGCCGCAGAACGAACCCCGGTCACAAGGCGGCTGGGAAGTGCTGCGCTGGGCGTACCACCGACTCCGCCGCCGGATCCGCGACGTGCACCGGCCCGACGTGCTGATCGTGCACGCCCCGCACTGGATCACCATGGTCGGCCACCACGTGAACTGCGTGCCCAACCCGCGCGGCGTCTCCGTCGAGCCGATCTTCCCGCATCTGTTCCGCTACCACTACGACTTCCACACCGACGTACCCCTCGCCGAGGCCATCGCCGACGAAGCCGCCGACCTCGGCCTGGTCACCAGCAAGCTGCGCGATCCCGGGGTACGGGTCGACTACGCCACCATCGGCGCACTGCACATGGTCAACCCTGACTGGGACATCCCGGTGGTGTCGCTGTCGGCAAACAACAACCCGTACTTCTACTCCGAGGCGTCCCTCGGCCAGATGGAGGTGCTCGGCGAGGCGACCCGCCGGGCGATCGAGAACACCGGCCGACGCGCCGTGCTGCTCGCCTCCAACTCCCTGTCCCACCTGCACTGGCACGAGGAACCCCAGCTGCCCGAGGACATGGAACGCGAGCACCCGTACAACAACCACCAGTACCGCTGGGACATGAAGCTGCTGGAAACGATCCGCCAGGGTCCGACCAGCCGGCTGCGCGAACTCATCCCCGAACACATCGAAGCCACCGCGTCCGAGACGAAGGCCGGCAGCCTTACCTGGCTGCTGTCCGCGCTCGGCTGGCCGGACATCGCCGGTGACGTGCTCGGCTACGGCACGATCATCGGAACCGGCAACGCGGTGGTCGAGTGGACACCGGAGAACGTCGATGACTGACCGTGGAATCCAGGCCGGCGTACTGCTGCCCGGCATGCCGCACCTGCTCGCCGACAAGCCCGCCACCAGCTGGGCGGCGCTGGCCGACTCCGCCCGTACGGTCGGCGACCGGCTGCGCGCCCTCGAACCGGACGTCGTCCTGCTGCTGTCCACCCAGTGGTTCACCGTGCTCGGCCACCAGTTCCAGTGTGACCCGAACCCGCGTGGGGCGCACACCGACGAGAACTGGTACGCCTACGACTACGGCCACCTCAGCTACGACCTGCGCTTCGACGTCGAGTTCACCGAACGCTGGGCGGCCCGGGTGGACGCCGACGGCATGCAGGCCCGACGCACCCGTTACCAGGGCTTCCCGATCGACACCGGGACCATCGTGACCTCCACGCTGCTCGACCCGCAGTGCACCCTGCGCTGGGCGCAGGTGTCGTGCAACCTGTACGCCGACGCCGACACCCTGGCCCGGGTCGGCCGAGCCGGTGCCGAAGCCGCCCGTGACGCCGGTGTCCGAGCGGCGGTGGTGGTGGTCAGCGGACTGTCCTCCGGCCTCATCCAGCAGTGGATCGAGCCGGACCAGGACCGCATCGCCGAGCCGGCACACGACCGGTGGAACGAACGGATCTTGCAAATGCTGACCGCCGGCGACACCGACAAAGTCCTCGCGGTCCGCGAAGACTACGCCCGCCAGGCCCAGGCCGACAGCCAGTTCCGGGCATTCGCCTTCCTCGCCGGCACCGGAGTCGCCGCTGCCCCGGGGCAACTGCACAGCTACGGACCACTGTGGGGCACCGGCGCTGCCGTCCTGTCCTGGAATCTGCCGGCACCCGAATGAACGGCGCCGGCCCGCACCGCATGACCGACAGCCCGACCAGCGGGCATCCGAAACACCAACGACAGGAGGAACCCGATGCGTAACGCCGCTGCGGGATTCGTCGAAGCCGAAGGATTTATTCCGATCTTTGACGCGGTGGACGCCATGGTCAAGGCGACCGAGGTCGAAGTAACCGGAGTCGTACGCCTCGGCGGCGGAATCGTCGCGGTGGCGGTCCGCGGCGACCTCGCCACCGTGGAAGAAGCCGTCGACATCGGCGAGGAGACCGCCCGAGCCAAGACTGGCCGCCCGGTCCGGTCCATCGTCTTCGCCAGCCCCTGCGACGCAGTCACCGCGCTGGCCATCGCCCCCGGACTCGTCGGCAACTGAGCCGGCCCTGCCGGCGACACAGCCAGAAGGAGAAGTGTCATGTCCTCAGAGAAGGCGATCGGAATCGTGGAGACCCGGGGCATCGTCGCCCTCTCCGCAGGGGTCGAAGCCATGATCAAGACTGCGGACGTACGGTGCATCGCCGTCGAACGGGTCACCAGCGGCTATCTCGCTGCCGCTGTGCAGGGGACCCTGGCAGCCGTACGGCAGGCAGTGTCAGCCGGGGAAGCTGCCATCCGCCAACACGGTGATTTGCGCAGCTCGCAGATCTACCCCAAGCCGCATCCGGCCACCTCGGCGCTGCTGGAGGAGGGCGAGTCGACCCGGATCCGGGCCGTTATGGCGTCGCTGCAGGGTGACAGCTGATGATCCTCGCAGAAGTGCTCGGCAAGGTCTGGCCCGACCGGATTGTCGCGACCCTTCAGGGACGCCGCCTGGTGCTGATTCGCGAGCACCCGGGCGGGCCGCAGCGGGTCGCCGTCGACCTGATGAACGCCGGCACCGGCAGCACCGTACTGGTCGCCACGGATGAGGCAGCCGCCGCCGCGACCGGCGAAGCGACAGTCGACGCTGCCGTCGTGGCCCTGGTCGCTGACCAGGGCAGCGGCATCGCCACCACGGACTGATCCCGACACATCCCCGCGCACCGGCAACGGAAGGTAGAACATGGCAGCCATCGCACCGATGCCAGCCCTGTGGCATCCCGATCTGTTCGTCGGCCGGCCGGCCGCCGACGGTCCCGGCCTGTTGCGTAGTTTCGTCGGCGGCCGGTTCGTCGACGCGGGGAAGCGGTTTGCGAAGGTGTCGCCGGTGTCCGGGGAGACGGTTTTCGAGGTGGCGGAGGCCGATTCTGCGACGGTCGACGCGGCGGTGGCGGCGGCGCGGTCGGCGTTGCGCGGACCCTGGGGCGGCATGGCCGAGCGGGACCGGGCGGCGGTGTTGCGGGCGGTGGCCGACGAGTTGGATCGCCGGTTCGATGATCTGGTGGCTGCTGAGGTGGCGGATACCGGTAAGCCGGTCAGCCAGGCCCGGACGTTGGACATTCCGCGTGGGGCGGCGAACTTCCGGGCGTTCGCGGAGATCGCCGCGACCGCGCCGACCGAGTCGTTCACCACGGTCACCCCGACCGGCGGCCGGGCGTTGAACTACGCGGTCCGTAAACCCGTCGGCGTTGTCGCGGTGATCGTGCCGTGGAACCTGCCGCTGCTGCTGCTCACCTGGAAGGTCGCTCCGGCGCTGGCGTGCGGTAACGCCGTGGTGGTGAAGCCGTCGGAGGAGACGCCGGCGTCGGCGACGCTGCTGGCGGAGGTGATGGCGGCGGCGGGCGTACCGGATGGGGTGTTCAACCTGGTGCACGGGTTCGGGCCGGGTGCGGCGGGGGAGTGGCTGACCACTCATCCGGGGGTGGACGCGGTCACGTTCACGGGTGAGTCGGCGACGGGGTCGGCGATCATGCGGGCGGCGGCTGACGGGGTGAAGGCGGTGTCGTTCGAGTTGGGCGGCAAGAACGCGGGTCTGGTCTTCGTCGACGCCGATCTGGACGCCGCCGTCGCCGGCTCGGTGCGGTCGTCGTTCACCAACGGTGGTCAGGTGTGTCTGTGCACCGAGCGGTTGTACGTGCAGCGGCCGGTGTTCGACGAGTTCGTGGACCGGCTGTCGGCCGCCGCCCGCGACGCCCGGTACGGCTGGCCCGCCGACGAGACGATCTCGACGATGCCGCTGATTTCGCGCGGCCATCGGGACAAGGTGCTCGGCTTCTATGACCTGGCCCGCGTCGAGGGTGCCGAGGTGCGCGCCGGTGGTGGGGTGCCGTCGTTTGGTGATGCCCGTGATGGTGGCGCGTACGTGGAGCCGACGGTGTTGACCGGGTTGGGGCAGTCTGCGCGGCTGGTGCGGGAGGAGGTGTTCGGCCCGGTCTGTCACATCGCCCCGTTCGACACCGAGGAGGAGGCGTTCGCGCTGGCCAACGACTCCGACTACGGGCTGGCCGCGACGGTGTGGACCCGGGATGTGGGGCGGGCGCACCGGGCGGGTGCGCGGTTGGACGCGGGCATCGTGTGGGTGAACACGTGGTTCCTGCGGGACCTGCGCACCCCGTTCGGTGGGGTGAAGGCCTCCGGGGTGGGCCGGGAGGGTGGCGTGCACTCGCTGGACTTCTACTCCGAGTTGACCAACGTCTGTGTGGACATGTCATGAATGTGGACATCGAGGCCGCTGTCGCGGCGCTGACCGGGGCGTACGACACCGGGGTGCCGTGTGCGCCGCTGCGGAACGGCCTGTTGCCGGTCGGTGACGTGGCCGCCGCGTACGCGGTGCAGCGGGAGTTGGTCGCCGGCTGGACAGGCGCCGGGCGGCGTCGGGTCGGCGCGAAGATCGGCCTGACGTCGCCGGCGGTGCAGGCCGCGTTCGGCGTCTACCAGCCCGACTTCGGGGTGCTCTTCGCCGACATGGCGGTCTGCGACGGCGACGAGGTCGACCTGGCCGGGTTGATCCAGCCCAGGGTGGAGGCCGAGGTGGCGTTCGTGCTCGGCGCGGATCTGCCGGACGGGCCGGCGACCGTGGTCGACGTGCTGCGGGCCACCGACTTCCTGCTACCAGCGGTCGAGATCGTCGACTCCCGGATCACCGACTGGGACATCTCGATCGTGGACACGGTGGCGGACAACGCCTCGTCGGGGCTGTTCGTGTTGGGTGACCGGCCGGTGCCGGCCGCCTCGGTGGATCTGCGGGGGTGCGGCATGGTGCTGGAATCGGCCGGTGTGCCGGTGTCGGTGGGTGCCGGTGCCGCCTGCCTCGGCAATCCGGTGCACGCCGTCGCCTGGCTGGCCTCGACGCTGGCGGCGGCGGGGGATCCGCTGCGGGCCGGTGACGTGGTGCTCTCGGGTGCGCTGGGCCCGATGGTGCCGGTCACCCCGGGGGCGGCGTACGAGGCACGGATCGCCGGGCTCGGCTCGGTGCGGACCAGATTCAGCGCGGAACCGGCCGACCGGTCGGCCGACGGCGAGTCAGGGGAGGGGTCGTGATGGGTGTCGGGGTGGCGGTGATCGGGTCGGGCAACATCGGCACCGATCTGATGATCAAGGTGCTGCGGCTGTCGGAGTCGCTGGACATGGTGGCGATGGTCGGCATCG
>NZ_JBHMIQ010000031.1:0-79413 GCF_048060315.1 Micromonospora sp. LOL_013 | reverse complement strand
GGAAACGATCTCCTGTGTCATCGGGCTGCACTTCTACAGGATCGCCTGTGAATAGACCTCATAGACCCGCTCACCGATATAGACCTCGGCGCCGCCAGCAAGCGCTGCTCTGGACAGTTCCGCAGCTTCCGCCGGACGCCCGCACAGTTCCGCCAGATGTCCCTGGAAGCTGATCACGAGAGCGGTCAGGTCGACGTCCCCCGCAGCCACTGCCGCCGCTTCGGCCTGAGCGAGAACTCGACGGGCTTGCGCGTACCGGCCGAGGGTCATCTGCAGCCATCCGACCAGTTGCGCGGACTGTGCGACGACATGCAGCAGCCTGGCTCGACCAGCCCCGGTGGCGCTGGAAGCCAACTGCTCGACCGCAGCCATGTGCGCGGCTGCGGCGTCAACGACCGCAGCCGACCCGACGACATCTTCGAGATGGCGATGTTGGGCGAGGATCACTGCCAGCGCCTCTGCTGCGGCGGCGCTGGTGTCGCCGGCCGCGAGACGGGAACGCTGGTCGTCGTCGAGTTGCCCGGCATCATCGACGACGAGTTGCGCCAGCCGGCCGCTCGCGCCGAGAGCCACGTCGAGGTGCCTGGCGACCTGGATCGTCGGTGTCTTGCGGCCAGCCTCAAGTTCGCACAGGTAGCTGGACGAGTAGGCGACTCGTCGTCCAAGTTCCCGATAGGAGAGACCAGACTGCTTACGCAAGGCACGCAGGGTGGTCGGCCAGCGTGGATCAACGATGATCATCGTCGGGCTCCCTAGCGGGCGGCGTGGAGGGGCGCGGCCGAACCGAGCGCCACCACGTCCGACCGTACCCCTCTCCTGGGACAATCCCCTTGCGACACACGGTTCTGCCAGGAGACCACGTCAGCGGAGCGGCATTTGTCCCAAGGGCCAGCGGCGGCGTCGGTCAGGCCAGTTCACCGTAATGCCGCAGCAGGCTGTTGACCTTGCGCAGCTTGTCGATGGTGTCGGGCGGTGGCGGGTCCGGGTTGAAGTGCATGACGTCGTTGCGGATATGCCGGATCTCGTGCAGTCGGTCGATGAACGTCCGACGGTCGAGTGGCCAACCCAACGTGCTCCAGACGCTGGTGTCGTCCAGGACCCGCAGGTAGTCGCCCATGCTGAGATCGTCGAAGGAGTTGATCGAGCGGTTACACAGCTTGCCCACCTGATCGAGGTCGACCCGACGGGTGATGATCCGGCGCAGGCTCCGGTCCAACTCGCCGATCTGAAAGAAGGGCATTGCCATCTCGCCGTACGCCTGCACCACGTCAGCAGTCGCATGGCCGTTTCAAGATCATTGTGACCGTGGGTGACTGTTGGTGTGTTGGCGTGTCGAGTAGGGACGAAGCTCCGTTAGGACGAGGTCTTCTCAAGGATCTTGTCCACCCGGAGCTTCGTCATGCCGCATTCTGTCACCCCTACCGTCGATCCGGTGTCCACGCCGGTCGTCGGTGACGTCGCGTCGTCGTGTCACGACCTGCTGGAGCTGTTGATCGCGGTGTCCGACGGCCGGTCGGCACAGGGGCGCGACCATCCGGTCGCGGTCGTCCTGACGCTGGTGGCGGCCGCGACCGTGGCCGGAGCGACCGGCTACACGGCGATCGCGGGCTGGGTCGCCGACGTACCGGCCGAGATCATGGACAGCCTCCACGAACGGGTCGCAGCCCGCCCGGCGGGACCGCCGTCCCGGTCGACGATCTGGCGGGTCTGCGCCGACGCCGACGCCGACGTGCTCGACGCCGTCATCGCCGAATGGACAACGACACGACACGCCCACGTCAGAGCCGGCGCGCCGACCCAGTTACGCCTGGACGGCAAGACCGTCGGCGGCGCCGTCGACGACGACGGGAACCAGTTGCACCTGCTGTCCGCTCTCGCCGGAGACCCGCGACCGGGAACGGTGGGCCGTCTGCCCGATCTACCAGGGCACCGTCGCTGGCTCCAGCGTCATCTGGTACGTCGACATCATGGACAGCCTCGCCGAGTACGGGGCCACCATCGCCCCGTCCTGATCATCCGCCGACGGGAGCGGCGTCACCACGTACAGACAAACGGTGACGCCGTTCTCATCACCGAGGGTGCGGCAGGGCGGGGGCCAGTGCGGCGCGGCTGTTGACCCAGACGACCAGCAGCGCGCAGCCGGGCAGCGTCGACAGCGCCAGCAGCGGTGCCTGGTTGACCGTCAGCAGGGCGGCCAGCAGCACGACCAGGCTGAGCAGGCTCAGCGGTGCGCGGCGTACCGCCGACCAGGCCGCGGCCCGGACGGTCGCGCGGACGCCCAGGCCCGGGGCCAGCTCGACCAGGGCCAGCAGCAGCACCGTCGTGGCGGCCACCAGCACGGTCAGCACCACCAGCAGTGGTACGAGCACCGCCGGCCAGCCGGCGTCGTGCAGCCAGACGATGTCGGTCACCAGGACCGCGATCAGCGCTGTCGCCGCCGCCCAGCGCCGCGTCGCTGCGGCGAAGTTCCGCCGGTACGCGCGGAAGTACTCGCGTACCGGTGCCCGGTCGTCGTCCTCGGCCTGCCGCAGGTAGCCGAACGCGGCGGCGACCGCCGGCCCGACGCTGACCGACAGCAGCCCGAAGAAGACCGGGTAGCGCCACGGCTGGGCGACGACGGCGAGCGCGACCAGCAGCGGCAGGTTGGCCACGGCCAGCCCGAGGTTGACCACCAGCACCCGGTGCACCAGTGACCAGATCGTCGACCAGGTGTCCGCGCCGACGTTGATCCGCGCGGTCAGCGGCGGCCGCAGCGGCTGCCGGGCCGGTTGGTGCATGCCGGCCGCCGTCATTTCAACCCACTCGTGGCGATGCCCTGCACGAAGTAGCGCTGGCCGAACAGGAAGACGACCAGGATCGGCAGGATCGACAGCACCGAACCGGTCATGATCATGGCGTACTCGGCCTCGTAGAGCCCGATGAAGGTCCGCAGCCCGATCTGTACGGTCCAGAGGTCGTTGCTGGTCAGGTAGATGAACGGTCCCATGTAGTCGTTCCAGGTGTTGACGAAGGTGAGCAGCGCCAGGCTGGCCAGCGCCGGCTTGGACAGCGGCAGCACGATGCGCGCCCAGATGCCGTACTCGTTGAGGCCGTCGATGCGGGCGGCCTCGGTCAGCTCGTCGGGAATGGTCAGGTAGTACTGGCGCATCAGGAACACCCCGAACGCGCCGAACGCCTGCAGCAGGATCAGCGACAGGTGGGTGTTCACCAGGCCGAGCCGCTCCATGATGATGTACTGCGGCACCATGTACGCCTGCCAGGGCACGGCGATCGTGGCGATGTAGGCGAGGAACAGCAGGTCGCGGCCCGGAAAACTGATCTTCGCGAAGCCGTACGCGGCGAAGCTGCCGGTGAGCACCTGCAGGAACGTGATGGTGACGCTGAGAAACATCGAGTTGTACAGGTAGGTGCCGAGCGGGATCCGGTCCCAGATGCGCAGGTAGTTGTCGAAGTGGAACTCCTGCGGGATCCACTGGATCGGCACGGTGAGCACCTGCGAGTCCAGCTTGACTGAGGAAACCAGCATCCAGCCGAACGGCACCAGCACGGCCAGGCCAAGGACGGTCAGCAGCAGCTGCAGGACGGCCCGGCGCAGCACGGCGACAGTCATCGTTCCCCCCTCCGCTGCAACTGGAACTGGACCACCGTGATCACCAGGACGATCACGAACAGCACCATGGCGATCGCCGATGAGTAGCCGAATCGGCCCTGGGTGATCCCCTCCCGAAAGATCAGCTGCGACAGCACCAGCGTGGACCGGCCCGGACCGCCTTCGGTCATCACCTGGATCAGGTCGAACACCTTGAAACTGGAGATGGTCAGCATGATGAGGACGAAGAAGGTGGTGGGTCGCAGCGACGGCACAGTGACGTGCCAGAACCGCTGCCAGGCCGACGCCCCGTCGGTGCGGGCCGCCTCGTACAGCTCGGCCGGGATGGTCTGCAGTCCGGCCAGGTAGAGCACCATGTAGTAGCCCATGTCCCGCCAGACACTGGTGATGATCACTGCCGGCATCGCCCAGGTCGTCGAGGTGGTCCAGCCCGGTGGGTTGTCGATGCCGATCGCCCGCAGCAGCTGGTTGACCGGGCCGGCGTCCGGGTTGAACAGCATGTTCCACACCACCGCGACGGCGACCAACGCGGTGATGTAAGGAAAGAACAACGCGGTACGGAAGAACTGGACCCCGCGTAGTTTCCGGTTGAGCAGTACGGCGAACCCGAGGGCGGCGACCAGGGTCAGCGGGATATGGCCGAGTGCGTAGTAGGTGGTGTTGTAGAGCGCGGTCCAGAAGCTCTCGTTGCTCGCCATCCGCCGGAAGTTGTCCAGCCCCACCCACTCGGGGGTGCTGTACGAGTTCCAGTGCATGAACGCGAGCGCCAGGGAGGCGACCACGGGCACCAGGGTGAGTGCGGCGAAGCCGACGAAGTTCGGCAGGATGAAGCTCCAGCCGGCCAGGGTGTTGCGCCGGCGCAGCCGGCGTGCCGCACCGGTACCCGGCGGCGGACCGCCGGGTACCGGTGTGCGTACGGTGTCGATCGGGGTGTGGATCGCCATGGTGCTGGGTCAGTCGACCTCGGAGGTAACCCGCTCGCCCATCTCGGCGAGTCCGGCGTCGAGCTCCCGCTCCCCGATCATAATCAGCTCGTGCTCCTCGGTGAGGATGACGTCCACGTCGGAGGACTTCTCGCTGACCGGCATCTCCAGCACCACCTCGTCGGGCTGGAACGCCGCCTGGGCGACCTCGTCGTTGGTCATCCCGTCGACGCCGAAGTAGGTTTCGGTGATCGTCTCGTCGGAGTAGGCCGGGTAGACGCCGATGCTGGCGATCGCCGCCGCGCCCTCGGGGCCGGCCGCCCAGGCCACGAAGGTCCGGGCGGCTTCGGAGTTGCGGGCCTTGTTGTTGACCGCGAACGCGGTCGGCGAGCCGAAGGTGGTCACCGGGCCGCCCTCGGTGACCTGCGGCAGCGGCGCGATGCCCCAGTCGACGTCGATGCTGCCGGCCTTTTTCTCCTCGATCAGCCGGGCCGCGTACCAGGTGCCCATCGGCAGCATCGCAGCCTGCTCGGTGGCGAACATCGTGTGGTACTGGACCTTCTGTGTCGACGCGGTGGCCCACGGCAGAGTGGCACCGGCGTCCTGCAGGTCGAGCACCATCTGGTAGCGGTCCTTGAGGAAGCCGTACTCGCCGCCGATCAGGTCGCCGCCGCTCTGCGCGGCCGCCGTCGAGTGGATGATGGAGCGCCAGGTGTGGTGGTAGGTGCCGTAGACGGTGTCCTGGCCGCTACCGCTGGTCAGCCGCTTCGCCAGGTCGGCGTACTCGGCCCAGGTGAGGCTGGTCAGGTCGGCGCCGGTGTCGGCGAGCATGGCCTTGTTGTAGTACAGCACCCAGAAGTCCTGCCGGTACGGCAACGCGAAGTAGTCCCCGTCGAGGTTGAACGGCTCCAGGCCGAGGTACTTACTCTGATCGAGGTCGGCGGCCTCGTCGGCCACCGACGCCAGCTGCCCACGCAACGCGTACCGGGAGTAGTCGGTGACGTTCTTCATGGTCAGCACGTCGGTACGGTCCCCGCCGGCCAGCATGGTGGTGACCTTCTCGGAGTAGTCGTCCGCCAGGATGTCGACCGGTTGCACGTCGATGTCCGGATGGGCGGCCTCGAATCCGTCGATCAGGGCCGCGAACTCGGGGGTGCTGTCGTAGTTCCACAGGGCGATGGTGAGGATCTCGCGGCCGTCGTCGCCGATGGCCGGCTCGTCGCCACCACCGCAGCCGGCGGTGACGAGAACCAGTGCGGTCGCGGCGGCCACCGCCCTGCCGATGTGACGGTTCATCCTGCCGGTGTGTCGGTTCATCAGGTGACTCCTTTTGCGGAGGGTGCGGGGTTTCGTATTGGTACGGAGCCCGGCCGGTCAGGCGTGCAGCGTGAACGCGTCCGGGGTGACTTCGGCGTGCAGTGGTTCCCCGCCGGTCCAGCGGGCCAGTTCGTCGAGGGTGTGGTCGGTCAGCCGGTGGATCTCGGTGCCGAGGGAGCCGGCCAGGTGCGGGCTGACCATGACGTTCGGGCTGCCGCGTAGGGCGGCGTCGACGGGTAGCGGTTCGGGGTCGGTGACGTCGAGGATCGCGTACAGCCGGCCGGAGCGGCATTCGGCGGCGAGCGCCGCCGGGTCGACCAGGCTGCCCCGGGCCGTGTTGATCACGGTCGCGTGGTCGGGCAGCAACGCGAGTTCGGCCGCGCCGATCATGCGGTAAGTGCTGGGCAGCTCCGGCGCGTGCAGGGAGAGGATGTCGCTGTGCGGCAGCAGCTCGGCCAGCTCGACCAGGGTGCCGCCGGCGAGGGTGACCTCGGCCGGGTCGGCGTACGGGTCGGCGACTAGGCAACGGGCCGAGTCGAGGCAGCCGATCAGGTCGACGACCCGGCGGCCGATCCGGGAGAAGCCGACGACGCCGATGGTGCGGCGGTAGTTGGACAGGTCGCCGTGCCCGTGGTGGTGGCTCCATCCCCGGTACGCCCGGTCGGGGTCGGCGGCGATGAACGGCACCTTTTTGCCGGCGAAGATGATCGCGGCGAGGGTGTACTCGGCGACCGGCACGGCGTTGGCGTCGGCGGCGGTGCTGACCTGGATGCCGCGCCGCCACACCTCGTCGGTCACCAGTGACCGGACGCTTCCGGCGGCGTGGAAGACGGCACGCAGGGCGGGCGCGGTGTCCAGCCGCTGCCGGGTCAGCGCGGGCGCTCCCCAGGACGTCACCAGCACCTCGACCGTGGCCAGCCGGGCGCGTACCGCCGGCGAGTCGAGTTCGTCGGCCCAGACCGGGTCGGCCAGGGCGACGAGGCGGCCGAGGCGCTCCAACCGAGGCTCGTCGAAGTGGGCCCGGTAGGAGTCCCGGTCCATCACGACGAGCGCCTGCGGCGGGGTGTGCACCGTCAACGTGTCTCCTCGGGTGGCGAATCTCCGGCCGACGTCCGACGTCGTGGGGACCTGCTGGATTCGCCGATGTGACATGGTTAACCTACGGTGAACATGCTCGCTACCAGCCGATCTCAATCGGTCGGAAACGCTCACTAACGAACATGGACAGGAGTCGAGTCCCATGCCGGCGGACCGGATGTTCAACCTGCAACGGCGGGAGCGGCTGCTGGAGGAGCTACGCCGACACGGATCGGTACGGGTGGCCGACCTGGCCCCGCTGCTCGGGGTGAGCGAGCTGACCGTACGGCGCGACATCGCCGCCCTGGCCGAGAGCAACCTGCTGACCAGAGTGCACGGTGGCGCCACCCTGCCCACCCAGCTCGGGCCGGCACCGAGACGACCCCGGGTGGCGCCGACCCGGTTCACCATCGGCATGGTCGTGCCGTCACTGGACTACTACTGGCCGCAGATCGTCACCGGCGCCCGCAGCGCCGCCGCCTCGCTCGGCGTGCACATCCAGCTGCGCGGGTCGAGCTACGACCCCACCGAGGACCGACGGCAGATCACCCGGTTGATCGACGCGCAACAGGTGCAGGGTCTGCTGCTGGCACCCAGCCTGGACACCGACGGTGCCGCCGACATGATCGCCTGGATCGGCAACCTGCCGGTGCCGACGATCCTGGTCGAACGGCAGGCCCCCCGGTGGACCCCTACCCTGCGCCAGCTCGAATGGGTCCGCAGCGACCACGCCCTCGGCCTGGAGATGGCGGTACGGCACCTGCACGAGCACGGTCACCGCCGGATCGGGCTGGTGCTGTCCAAGGGCAGCCCCACCTCCGCCCACCTCGCCCAGGGTTGGGCGCTGGCCTGCGCGGACCTCGGTTTGCCCGCCGACCTGGTCATCCGGGAGGCGGTGGCGTTGGACGCCCCGGGGCACCGGGGAATCATCGGCGACGTGCTGCGGCGGTGCCGACGCGAAGGCGTCACCGCGCTGATCGTGCACGGCGACCCGGACGCAATGTCGGTCGCGCAGTACTGCGCCGAGCAGGGCGTGCCGATCCCCGACCAGCTCGCCCTGGTGTCCTACGACGACGAGGTGGCGCACCTGGCCGAGCCGGCGCTCAGCTCCGTGCGCCCGCCGAAGAACCAGGTGGGCCGGGTGGCGGTCGAGCTGATGGTGGCCCGGCTGTCCGAGGGCCGACGCCGACCGGTGCAACGGGTGCTGATCACTCCCGAACTGGTGATCCGCGACTCGTCGACGCCTCGGCCGCCGCGCTGATCTCACCCCGGTCCGGCCGGCAGCAGCATCGTCGAGGTGTGGCCGTCCGGCCAGCGGATGTCGATCGTGTCGCCGACGCCGCCGGCCGTCACCACAACCACCGGCGCGGCCGCGAGGGCCGGGTCTTCCCCGGCGCCGGTCAGGGTCACCGCCGCCATGTACACCCGGCCGGGCACCGGCGCGGCGGCGGTCCGCAGCACCGGCACCGCCACCTGATCGGCCAGCGGCGAGGTACCCCGCTCCCGGCGTACCTGCGCATGCTCGAAGCCGGCCAGGCCGACCAGCCGGGACGTCACCGCGGCATCGGCCGCGACGGACACCGGCGGGTCGTTTCCGGTACGCGCCGACGGCGGTACGTCACCAGTCACCGGCCAGCCGCTGAACTCCAGCACGGTGCCGTCGTCGACGCCGTCGGCAGAGTCGAGCCGGGCCAGCCGTACCTCGATCGGACCGCGCACCGCCGAGGCCATCGTCACCACCGGGCCCCGGCGGACCGGTCCGGCGCGGCCGGACCCGTGATCCGGGCCGGTGTCGTCGGCGGTGTCGACCCAGTGGGTGTCAGCCCGCGACACCGCCCGACCGACCCCGTCGACCACCCGGCAGTCGAGGGTCACGAACCCGTTGCGGTGACTGCGCCGGCCGGTCGCGTCGACCATCGTGATCGAATTGTCCGACGGGTCGCCGATGGTGGCCCCGGTCAGCGGCGGCATCGTCGCCGTCGAGTAGCCGAGCCGGGCGTACAGCGGCGAGTCGGCACGCTCGTCACCCGGCACCGCATGATCGGTGCCGTGGTTGACCACCCGGACCACGCCGTCACGGCGGGTGCCGACAACCAGCCAGCCCGGCGTCGGCAGCGCGACCATCAGGTCCGCCCGCTCGACCGGCAACGGCTGTTCGGTCGCCGTCCACACCGGATGATCGGCCGGCAGGGCCAGCCCCAGCATCCCCTTCGCCACCCAGTACGGCGACCCGGGCCCCGAGTACGACTGGGCCATCGCCGGCCACTCGTGGTGCCAGCCGATGGGCAGCAGGCCACGCCCGTCCGGTGCCCCGTGGTCGTGGAAGTGGCGCAGCATCCCGCTCGCCGCCCGACGCAGCACCCCCGGCGCCACCTCGGTCGCACCGGTCATCGCCCCGACCCACAGCGGTGCAGCCGCCGCGAACCGGTACGCCAGGCTGCGGCCCTGCACCAGCGGCGACCCGTCAGACCCGATCAGCCGGACCGCGTCGTCGAGGAACCCCGCGAGCCGATGACGCCACGCCTGACGCAGCCCGTCGGGGCACAGGTCACCGGCCTGATCGGCCCAGAGCAGCGGGTAGACGTGCAGCGCCCAGCCGACGTAGTGGTCGTAGGACCGCTCCGGTCCGTCGGAGTACCAGCCGTCGGCCCGGTACAGCGACTCGTGCACCCGCAGCCCGGACTCGATGTCCTCAGCCGACCACGGGCCGCCGACCGAGCGCAGGAACGTCTCCACGACGATCTGGAACCACACCCAGTTGATCGGCGGGTACGGCTGCCCGACGACGGTGGCGAGCCAGTCGACGGTGCGCTGCCGGGTCGCCTCGTCGAGCCGGTCCCACAGCCAGGGCCGGGTCAGGTGCAGGCCCAACGCGATCGAGCAGGCTTCAACCTTGGCCTGGTCCAGCCGGTCCGGCCGGGGCCAGGCGGTCGACGAGGTCGGGTCGGTGCCGGCGCGCAGCCCGGCGGCGTACCAGTCGGCCAGCCCGTGCGGGTCGGCGCCGGCCTCGCCGCGCAGCCGGACCGCCGCCAGCAGGAACGACCGGGCGAACGCCTCCAGCGAGTCGCTGTCCGGGCCGTAGGCGCTTGACCGGCCGGGCAGGTCGATCCGGGCGTGGTCGAGTGAGGCGTACGGACGCAGCGCCAGCAGAATCCGGTCGGCGGCCGCCGCCCAGTGCGCGCGGGTGTAGCCGGTGTACGGGGAGAGCCGCCGGTCTTCGGCGATCTGCTCCTCGGCGGCCTGGTCATCGGCGTTCATTCGGTGCCTCCGGAGACGGTCACGGTGACGGAGCCGGTCCGCTGGGCCGGCAGGGTGAGCACCAGCCGGTGCACGGCGGGCCCCCAGACGTCGCGCAACAGCGGGTCGTCGACCGGCTGTCGCTCCAGCCGGCCGGCCCCGAGCAGCGGGTCCCAGGCCAGCACGGCGATTCCGCCGGTCAGGGCCCGTACGGCGAGCCGCCCGGTGGTGTGGGTCAGCGGTTCACCGGCGACGACGTGGTGCAGCCGCAGGTCGGCCGGGTCGTCGACGCGCCACCGCTCGGTGACGGTCACCGTCGCCCGGCGGCGGTCCAGCCGCACCTGCCGCCGCCAGGACCGGCAGCCGGCCTCCGGCGGGTACGCGCCGGCCAGGTCGAGCCGCAGCGCGTCGGCGTCGACGGCGGCATCGGTGGCGGTATCGGTGGCGGTATCGACGGCAACCGTCGACGCCCGGAAGTCGCGGCCCGCGGCCTGACCGTGGCCGCCGACGACCGGCAGGTTGTGCCACTCGCTGCGGGTGACCCACTGCTCGTACCGACGGTCGGTGAATGAGATCGCGGTGTAGGTGGGCTGGCCGAGGTCGACCAGCACCGGGCACCCGTCCAGGGCGACGAGGTACGAGCCGACGTCGTTGTGGTTGTGGTTCTCGTCGTTGTGCCCACCCTTGACCGCGACGGTCAGCCCGGCGGTGCTGCCGGCCCGTTCCCGGCTGACCAGTAGTTGCAGGTCGGGTAGCCAGGTGGTGGCCGGCAGCGGCGGAGCGGTCGGTGATTGGGTGAGCCACTGCGAATCGGTCAGCCCGCGTACCGCCCGGCCCAGCCCGGCGGCGACCGTCACGGCCGGTTCGCCCGGGACACGGTGGCTGGCCGCGAAGTCGATCACCTGCCGGTCGCCGGTGGCCCGGCCCCAGCGGTGCAGCACCTGCCAGGCCTGCGCGGCGCTCGGCCGGGCCGGCCCGTCGCCGACGTTGACGTACCAGCCGCCGCCGAGAGCCATCCGGTGCGGGTAGCGGGCCAGCTGCGGCAGCGGCGGCCACCGCCACGGATCCAGCCGGCCGCCGAGGACCCGGTCGAGCAGGTCGAGCGCCTCGGCCAGCCGGGCCGGGCCGTTCCACCAGTACGCGTACCCCTCGTCGCAGCCGCCGTCGGCGGGCAGCGAGCCGAGGTAGCGGTCGAGCCCGTCAACGACAAGGTCGACCACCTGGGTCCGGATGTCCGCGTCGTCGACCAGGAACAGCGCGGCGGCCAGCAGATGGCCGTGGATCCACGGGTTCCAGTTGTGCAGGTGCCCGTCCAGGCCGAGCCAGTGCCAGTCGCGGCTGCCCAGGAAAGGCTCGATGATCCGGGTACGGGTCTCCCGGCGGATCCGCTGACGCAGCCCCGGGGTGCGCTCGTCGAGCGTCGTACCGAGGATCAGGTCGGCCCAGGCCAGCACGGCGACCGTCTCGGCGGCCCCGAGGTCCAGGTACGGCCGGTCGACGTCGGGCACCACCCGACCGGCCTCGGCGGCGAACCGCTCGTGCGCGGCCCAGCACCAGGTGCTCTGCTCGCAGAGCTGCAGCAGGCCGTCGGCGGCCTCGTCGAGGTAGGGCTGGCCGTGCAGCGCGGCGGCCAGCGCGGCTGTGGCGGTACGCCGCCGCAGCTCACCGGCGGGCTGCTCGTATGCGGTGCGGACCCCGTCGCGCCAGTAGCGGGCGTAGTCGGACAGCAGCAGTCGGGGCCAGGCGGTGCCCCGGTCGGCCTCGGCCGCGTCGACGATGGCCCGCTCAGTGACCTCGTCGACGTGCGGCCAGGCCGCCCGGCCGGTGCCGGCGGCGAACCCGATCGCCTGCCGTGCCCGGCCGAGCGCCGCCGTCCGCAGCTGCGGATCCAGCGACGCCCACCGGCGGACGAGCGGTCCAGGCCCGACCGTCGCTACTGCCGCCGGGTCTGCCTCAGCTGCCACCGGACCTGGCTCAGCCGGCACGATGGTCCGTGGTGATCAGTCGGGTCAGCGTCGCCGCTTCGATCGCGACCCGGTCGGGGTCGTCGTCGACAACGAACTCCAGCAGGGCGTCATAGTCGCGCCCGGCGGCGCGCAGCACCGCGAACACGTCGGACCAGAGCCGGTCGCGGGCGGTCAGCGGCAGCCGCTCGTACCCCGGCCACCAGGAGAAGACGTGCACCGCGTCGACCCAGGGCAGCACCTGGCGCAGGTCGTCGACGGCGACGGCGTCGGGCAGGTCGAGCGGCGGCTGCCAGTACGTGCGTACCGCCGGATGGTCGACGTCGGCGAGCAGCCGCAGCGTCGACTCGGCGGTGTCGGTCAACGTGCCGGAGTGGTATTCGAAGGCGAGGCCGATGTCGGCGTCGGCGGCCCGCTGCGCGGCGGCCCGGGTGGCCCGGACCACCGCTCGGCGTTGCTCGGTGCTGGCCTCGGCGGAGCCGAGGGTGCCGGCCCAGATCCGGATCCGGGGGGCGCCGAGCGCGACCGCGCTGGCGAGTACGGCCGCGAAGTCGTCGGCCGGGTCGGAGCCGGCCCGGTAGTAGGAGCCGTAGGAGGCAACCGTCACACCCCGGTCCCGCCCGGCGTCGCGCACCGACGTCGCGGCCCGGGTGTCCCCCGGCGGTACGTGCACGTCTCCGCCCCATTCGATGCGGGACAGCCCAGCGCGGGCGGCGACGTCGAGTACGGCGAGCGCCGACTCCTGCCGCAGGGTGACCGAACACATACCGCTGCGGATCTTCGGACTGGTCTCCGGCACGCGCCCTCCTCGCTGGGTCGGCAAGCGCTTTCCGCGAGACCCTAGAGCAGCGGTTTGGGCGAGTGCAACAGGCTCACCGGGTCAGCCCGAGCGTCGCGGCCAACCCGGCCACACCGGCAGCCGACGGCGCGCACCGGACGGCCTCGGCGACCACCGTACGGACGGACGGCCGCAGCCGGACCTCGGCGGACGCGACCCGGTCGGCGTCGACCAGCGACCGGCCCGCCGTGACCAGGTCACCGGACTGCAGGGCCGCCCGCGCCACGTCGACCAGGTACGCCGCCCGGTGCTCGGCCGGCAACCCGCGCCAGCCGGGACGCCGCACGAGCGCGGCATGCCGGCGTACCGCTTCTTCCGCCTCGCCGAGGTCGCCGGCCGCCACCGCCCGGGTCAGCTCGACCGCCGCCGGCCCGAAACCGGTCCACCGGTGGTCATGACCGTCGCCGATCTGGTCAGCGACGTCTCCGGCCTGCCTGGTCAGCTCCCGCACGGCGGCGGCGTCGTCGCATTCGGCGGCGGCCAACGCGGCCTGCAGCAGCAGCGTGCCGTACACCGACAGCCGCCCCGGCGGACCATCGTCGGCCGGGTCGGTCCGGTCTGTCGGTCCGGCCGGGTCAGTCGGGCCGGCCGGGTCAGTCGGGCCGGCCGGGATGAGCCGGTGCGCGGCGGCGATCGTCGTCGACATCGCCAACCGGCCCTGGCCGACCGCGCGCAGCGTCTGCCCCAGCGGCACCGCCGCCGTCGCCGCCAGCAGCGGGTCACCCGTAGTTGACGCAACCGTCATCGCCCGGTCGGCCGCCAACCAGGCCAGGTCGGTCTCGTCGAGTTTGACCAGCACCTGCGAGGCGGCCCGGTGCACCTGCACCAGCGGCAGCGCACCGCTGACCGGGTCGGCCGCGTGCCGCCGCCGCGCTGCGGTGAGCAGGTCGGGCAGCATCCGCAGCAGCTGCGGGTAGTGGGCGTGCTGGTACGCCAGCCAGGCATGCTCGACCTGCCGGGTGGTCGCTTCAACAGCCGGCGGGGCCGTGTCGGCGTCGGCGTCGGCGTCTGAGCCGAAGATGTCGTAGCAGGCGAGGGCTGCGCGCACCGCCGACACGCCGGGTGCCTCGACTTGCCGATCCGGTCGGCGAACACCTGCTGGGTCATCCGCCGCCGGGTCCGCCACTGCGCCACCCGGCGACCGATCGGCAGGTCGTCACCGACCCGCATGGCACCACTGCCGACCGTCACCACCGCGTCACCTCGGGTGCCGGTGCGGCCGCGCCGACGAACGTCCACGACACGAACCGTTCGTGCAGCTCCGCCGGGTCGACGATGCCGGCCTCGTCGGCGGCGCGCGGCATCATCGCCGCCAGGTCCGCCGCCAACCCGATCGGATCGACAGCGTACGCCTCGGTCAGCTGCACCCGCGCCAGGGAACACGGCCACGGCGTGCCGTCCGGGCACACCGCGCACGTCCACGCGGGCCGACACGGCTCATGCGCCGGCTCATCCGATCCGGGCAGTCGCGGCGGCTCCGACGCGGTCACGGCAGGTAGTGTCGGCCGGCGTTACCGCCACGGCGCTCCGCCCGATCGGTACGGGTGGCGGGCCGCCGGTCCGGCGGCGCGCACCGGTCGGCGTACCGGCGGCGACCCGGCACCGGATAGACCACGTCGATCACGACGTCCGGCCGCTGAAACCATCTTCCGAGCACGATGTCCCCCTCATGGCATGTGGAGGGCGGCGACCCGGGGTGGCTCTCCGTGTCGGCCCCGGGCCGCCGCCGCTAGGCGGGCCCGACGCGCGAAAAGGGCGATCGCGGGTACGGCGTCGGGCCCACACACCACGCTATGAGCAGGCCGGTCATTCAAGAGGGACAATCTGTACCCCAGGTACAACTACCAATCGATTCCCATCGCCAGCGCGAGTTCCCGGGCGTCCTCGCCCACCACGCCGGTTCGCCCTACCAATTCCATGGCCATGCCCCGGGCGTGCGGCTGGTGGCGGACAGTTTCTACCGACTCGCGCAGGGCCCGGCTCAGAAGATGCACCACCGCTACCTCGTCCCGTCGCATCAGATGCGCCCGAGCGGCGTCGATCAATCCACCGGCCCGCCGGGTCCGTGACGGCAGAGCCGAGTAATCGACCCCCATCGCCCGGCGCACCGCCTCACCCGGGCGTGCAAGGTCGATTCCGATAGTTACCCCGAAAGCGTCGACGACCACCGAACCGAACATCAACCACGGGTGCACGTACCCGATACCCAGCCGACGTGCGACGGAATCCGCCGAATCCCAGTAGCGCCAGGCCTGCCCGGCCCGGCCGGCTCGCGCATGGCCCAGGGCCAAGCCGAGCTGCAACTGTCCCCACCTGGCTAGTTGATCGTCACCACCGCTGCCCTCCAACGCATCGAGCGCGTCGACGAGCACCTGCTCGGCGGCGTCGGGCTGCCCATCAGAGCGATAAACGTGGGCGTAGTACCAGGCGGCAGCAGCTATCGCGCCAGGGTCGTCCGCATCCTGGGCAGCCAGCATCGCCCGGTCGGCCGCCAACCAGACCAGCTGCGGCTGTGGCTGGTGCGCCGCGTACAACTGCACCAGATGGTAGACCCGAGCCAGTTCGGTCGCAGCCTGTCGGCGCTCGGCACCGTCGAGAAGACGTGCCGCGAGCCGGGCATCGGCAAGGAGTCTTGGCAGCAGCGCGGCCACCGCAGTCCGCTCAGCACTGGCGTGATGCCAGGCAGTCCACGCCTGGTCCACCCGAGCGCGAAGGGCAGCGGCCGCCAACGGATCACCGGCAGGGAGGGTAGTTCGGTACATTGCCGCAGCGACGCCGTCGATGGCGGGGTGGCCGGCGCGGGTGACTGAGGCAATGGGAAGAGACTGATCTCCCGTCAGCACGGACAGGTCGTCGATGTCCAGGACTTCCGCGAGCCGCAGCAGCATCGGCAGCCGGGGGGTAAGCAACCGACCAGATTCGAGGGCCTTGACCCATTCGGCGCTACGGCCGACGAGACCGCCAAGCACGGCCCGGGTCTTACCGCTGCGTTCGCGAAATGTCCGCAGCCGTGATCCGAACGTATCCATGATGTCTCCCCAGGTAGAGGCTGGGCGGCGGCGCGGTCGGGGCCTCTACCTCCCGGCGCGCCGCCATGCCAGACGGTACCTGGTCCCGCGTCGCCGCAGTCAACACCGCTTGTCGTGATTGCCGGCGCTCACGGCGAGCTACGCGAGCAGGCCAACCTTCAACGCGAGGTCACGAGCCTCATCCCGCATCGCCCGTGGCCCGTCGAGCAGGTCGAGGGTGATCTGCCGGGCGTAGCCGTTGAAGCGAATCGTCTCCGGTGCCGACTCGTACGCCTGCCGCAGAGTTGCCGCAGCCGCCTCGGTGTGGCCCTTGCCGTGATGGCCACGGGCTACCTCTATCAGATGTCGGGCCCGGCGCGGCCGCGACGGGATTGCCGCAGGATCGATACGTCGTGACTGCCGCACCGCCTCGCCGGACTTCTGCAGCTCCACCGCCACCGTCACCGCATGGACGCCCATGATGATCTGGGAGAACGATGTCTGCTGTTGGTAGAAGGTCTGTGGGAGTCGCTGAGCAACTTGGTCTGCGCGGTCCCAGTACCGCCAGGCACGGCCCTCCTCGCCGGCACGGGCGGCGGTGTAGGCGGCCTCGAAGTTAAGAGCTCCCCACAACGCGAGCAAGTTCACGCTCGACTCGGCCATCTGGGGTTCCAAGGTCGAAACGACATCCAGCGTCACCGCCATTGCGGTGTCCCAGTCTCCCGCGTCCCGGTGCACCTGGCACAGGAACCAGCCAGCGCACGCCAACGCTTCGGCATCTCCCGACTCCTGAGCCGCGACCATCGCACGGTCCGCGACGCGCCACAGGAGTTCCGCCGCCGGCTGGTAGGCCAGGAACATCTGCGCCAGCCCCAGCACCTGTGACAGCAGCGCCTGCGCCTGCCGTCGCTCGTCGCCCTGGTACGTCAGCGCCGCACGCTGCGCGTCCCGCAACAGCTCGGGCAGCAGTGCACCCAGCACCGTACGGTGATCAGCCGCCTGATGGCGTGCTCGCCACGCCGCCGCGAGGCGTTCGCGGATCTCGTTCAGCGGCGGTGGCGCGACGTCATTGGACAGTGCCGTGCGATTCACGGCGTCACGGACCGGCGCCAGTGCGGGATGCTCCGGTCCGTTCACCACGGCCGAGCGGCCGCCCAGCTCACCGATCAGCACGGATACATCCACCTTCAGCACGCGGGCGATGCGGTCCAGCATGTGTACGCGCGGCGGCAGGATTCGATCGGTTTCCACTGCCTTGACCCACTCGGCGCTGCGACCGACGAGGCCACCAAGCACTGCCCGGGTCTTGCCGGATCGTTCACGGTAGACCTTCAGACGCTGCCCGAAGGTCAAGCCAGGCATGGGGTCCATCCCGAACCTCCTCGTCGCACGAAAACGCGATCACACCCCGGATCGCATCTCCTGCCACGCTACTGGTTGTCGCCGCGCCAGATAACCCCAGCTACGACAAGACGAGTAGTTACCAATTCTGCTATTGAAGGCGTGCCTTAATAGTACTCGCGGATGTAGTCGAGTGCGCGGGTGAAGACGTCGTTGTCGCGGATCTTGAACTTGATGTAGAGGGTCTTCCGCAGTGCCTGTTGGACCAGACGGTCACCCTCGTAGGTGTCCTGCCATCCGCTGAAACGGACCGCGCGGACCACCTCGTCGACCTCGTTGACGACGTTCTCGACGATGATCGGGGGTGTCTTCGCCCTTGAGGGATTCGAAGAGTTCGGTGAGCGCCGCTTTCCCCTGCTCCTCGGGCGGAACCCCGGCGGCGGCCTTTTCCGCAGCCACGGTGTCACGGGCGAGGGCGAAGAGTTCCTTGAGGAATTCAAGACTGGCCTGCTGCGCGTGAGCGTACTTCTCGCGCCGGGCGGCGAGCCGCTTGCCGAGCTCGACGAAGACCGGGGTGCCCTTGTGCTTGGCGATGCGGGCGGTGATCCACCGCTCGACCTCGACCGGGTCGACGTCGTTCCTCTTGCCGGTCATCAGCCGGTGGATGCAGTGTCACCTCGCCGGGTCGGGGTACCAGCTAAGCTTGATGCCAGAGATGCATCGAGATGCACCTGTGGCATCACGTCCTCGGAAGCACCTCGGGTTTGCCCCGGAGTGCAACAACCTCACCGGGCCAGCCTGAGCGTCGCGGCCATCCCGGCAGCCGGCGGTGCGCACCGGGCGACCTCGGCGGACGCGACCCGGGCGGCGTCGACCAGCAACCGGCCCGCCGCACAAGAACGCCTGGTTCAGCGGAGTACGGAGAAGGTGGACAAGCTATCAGCACCAGCAGACGGCGAGGCGGTGTTCCCGGCATCCAGGTGAACACCTTCGAGATCGACGCTGCGTCCGACGGGACCGACGGCTCGATCTGCGGGGAGATCATCCCGGACAGGGTCTGACAGATCAGACGCCAGAGCGCGGCGGACACTCGCGTACCCTGATGCCGCGCCTCTGCTCATCTGTCCACAATGCTGGAGTAACGTCATGTCGTTCACCGAAGCTGTCCGTTCGGCCCTGACCCGGTACGTAGGGTTCAGCGGCCGGGCTCGCCGCGCCGAGTACTGGTGGTTCGTCCTGTTCTCGACCGCCGTCGCCATCGTGGGGTCGATCCTCGACCTCCTGCTGGGGACCGGTCTGGACGGAGGCAACCTCGGCATTCTCTATGTGGTTGCCCTCCTGGCGCTCGCGCTGCCCTCGCTGGCGGTCGCCGTCCGCCGCCTGCACGACACCGAACGATCCGGCTGGTGGGTGCTGATCTCGCCGATCCCGCTGATCGGCCCCCTCGTGATGCTGATCTTCACCGTGCAGGACGGCACCCCCGGCCCGAACCGCTTCGGTCCCAGCCCGAAGTACTAGTCGGCGTACGGCTGCACCCGGTCCGGATCGTCGGGGTGCAGGAGCGTCGGTGCGGCCGGCCAGGTGGGCCGCCGCATCGACGCTCAGTCACTCCTGACTGGTGTCGACGGTCGGAGCACCAACAGGTAGGCGACCGCAGCCGCCGCGCCCCAGCCGGCAAACACCGTCCACGGTAGCCAGTTGCCGGTGTCGTCGCCCAGGTCGAGCAGCCACCCGCCGCCCAGGTTGCCGATCAGTCCACCGAGGGAGAGCACCAGGCCGTTCGCACCGAAGTACGACGCGACCGCGCCCGGTGGGGCCAGCCGCGAAACGGTGCCGTTGACCGTCGGTAGCAGTAGAACCTGCCCGAGCGTGAAGACGACGACGCCGGTGACCACCCCAGCCGGTCCCGGCAGCACACCCAGCAGCAACAGACCGACGGAGAGCATGGCCGTGGCCACGGCGAGCGTCCGGCCGGTCGTCAGATACCGCTCGGCAAGGCGGGTCGACGGAACGGTCGCCACGACCATGACGACCGCCGCGACGGTGTAGACCAGGCCCAGCGACGTCGCTCCCGGCAGGACCTGCCCGACCCGCACCGGAACGGCGAGGTAGAGCTGACTGAACAGCGCCCATGCGAAAGCACTGACCACAACGAACCGTCGAAACCCGCGATCTCGGGCAACGGTCCGCAACCGGTGCAGGGAGGACATCCGTGCCGACGTTTCGGTGGTAGGCGGGTCGGGTCGCAGTCCGATCCAGGTGATCGCACCGGCGAGCAGGAACAGGCTGGACGCGACGATGCACAGCGCCGGGAAGTTGGTGGCCGCGAGGAGGCCACCGAGCGCGGGCCCGAGGACGAAGGACACGTTACTGGCCATCTCCCGCACGGCGTAGGCACGGGTACGCAACGGCGCCGGTGTCAGTTCGGCGTACAGGGCATAGCTGGCCGGGTGAAAAAGGGATCCGCCCAGGCCGGCCAGGACCGAGGCGACCGCGAGTCCGGGTACGGCGTCCACGACACCGAACGCGGCGAAGCCGGCGGCACGCAGCAGCACGCCCACGCAGATCGCCCGACGGTGACCGAACCGGTCGGCCAGCATCCCCGACCAGAGCATCATGCCCTGTTGACTGGCCGACCGTACCCCGGCGAGCAACCCGGTGAGCGCGATGCTGAGCCCCAGGTCGTTCAGGAGGTGGTACGCCAGCAGGGGGACCAGGGCGTAGAAGCCGAGCCCCATGAGGAATGTGTCGGCGACCATGATCCGCAGGCCGGACGACCACCGCATGCGTCGGCGGCCGGCCGGCGCGTCCCCCGAGCAGGACGCCGGCTGCCCTCGCCCTTGGACGACACTCGTACGACGGGTGGTACTCAGCGGAGTGCCCGGGCGTTGAATTCGGCGGCCAACGCCTCAACCTCCGCCAGAGCGGCCATCGATGCGTCCCCCGGCGTGGTCATCGCCAACGCGCCGTACGCCGCACCGAACTCGACACCGATCCGCAGGTCGCCGAGCCGCAGCAGGCCGTAGATGAGGCCAGCGGCGAAGCCGTCGCCGCCGCCGACCCGGTCCAGAAGCTCCAGACCCGGTCGGTACCGGGCTGCGACGGGGCCGAGGTCGGCGGACCAGGCGACGGCCCCCCAGTCGTTGACCGAGGCGGACCGAACGGTGCGCAACGTCGCCGCCACGATCGACAGATTGGGGTAGCTCCGGGCTACCTGCTCCAGCGAAGTCTGGGCATCGCCCAGGTCCGGACGGACCCGTTCGCCGGGAGCCTCCCACCGGCCCTCGCAATGGTCCACGCCGGAGTCCGATCGGCCGGCACCGAGAACGGTACGGAAGTGTTCATCGTTGCCGATCAGCACGTCGACCGTCCGGGCAATGCGCTGGTTGACGAGTCGGGCCCGGTCCGGGCCGCCGATGTCGCGCCACAGACTCGACCGGTAGTTCAGGTCGTACGAGACGACTGTGCCGTGCCGACGGGCGGCTGCGGCGGCGGTGGATGCGGTCTCAGCGGCGGCATCGGACAGGCCCGCGTATACGCCACCGGTGTGCAGCCAGCGGACCCCGAGGGTGCCGAACAGGTGGTCCCAGTCGATCTGGTCGGAGCCGAGTTGACTGACCGCAGTATGGCCGCGGTCCGAGGTGCCAACCGCAGCACGCACGCCCTCGCCACGTTCGGTGAAGTTGAGCCCGTTACGGACGGTACGGCCGACTCCGTCGTAGGGCACCCACCGGATCAACGAGGTGTCCACTCCCCCTTGACGTACCAGGTCCTCGATGAGCCGGCCGATCTCGTTGTCGGCCAGAGCAGTGACCACGGCGGTCCGCAGGCCGAAGGCCCGGCGTAGCCCACGTGCGACGTTGTACTCGCCACCGCCCTCCGAGACGGCGAAGGTGCGTGCGGTCCGTACCCGCCCCGCACCGGGATCGAGACGAAGCATCACCTCACCGAGGGAGAGCAGATCGAAGTGACACTCGGCAGCGGGACGGATCGTCAGGGTCATCGGACCCGCTCCCTGGATCTGCCGCTACGCTCCGCCGCCCTCGCGGCAGCCACATCGGACCGGTCGCCGGTCGCACCGACCCACGCCGTGACGGTGCCTCGTCGTCGTGTGCTGTCCGCGAGCCGCAGGCCGAGTAGCAGCGGCAGAGTGGCACCGAACAGCAACGGCCCGAAGGCGAGCGGCGCGGTGACGAGCGGCGCCGCGACAGCAGCCGCGAGCAGGGCCAACCCACGTCGGGGAGCGGCGAAGGCGAACAGCAGCGCGGCACGTCCCCAGCGTCCGGCTTCCCCGCCGGGGTCACCGGCGGCGGTGACGGCCAGTGCCAGGTGGTACGGCACCAGTGCCAGGATCAGCCCGATCTGCAGGGCCAGCAGGGCTGCGGCGTGGGCACCTGGACGGGTGGCCAGGAAGACGATGTTGGCCGCCAACAGTGCAGCGGCGACCGTGGACAGGATCGAGTGCCGCCACAACCGCCGCCAGTAGTGCCCGAACATGGTCAGCGCACCGACGAACGGCCGGGCCCGTCCATCCGTACGCCACTGCTGCAGCGCGTGTGCCGTGGCGGCCAGCGCCGCAAGCCAGGTGACGATGCCCAGACTCAACAGGAGCAGGGCGCAGCCCGCCAGCGCCGGGTAGGCGACGAACTCCAGCACCCGCAACGTGGTGGCCGCCCAGCCACCTTGGGCGGCCACCACCTCGCTTCGACGCCGGGCCGCCCCCCGTCCGGTGGCGGACGGCGCGGCGCTCAGGCCGGCCACGGCAGCACCCCGGTCACCGGTTCGTCGCTGCGCACCAGGTCGCGACCAGCGACATCCACGTGGGTCGCCGCGACCACCCCCACCTGTGCCGGGCGGTCGGCGGAGCCAGGCAGCAGGATCACGGCGGCGGCGGCCCGCACGTCCGCGCCGTCGATCCGACGGTCGGCCGGCGCCAGCAGCACCGTCTCGCCGTCGGTCCCGAACCGCACCCCGGCTCCTTCGGCACAGTCCACCGGCTCGGCGACGGCCGCGCTCGGGGCCAGCGCGGAGGTCGGTTCGACGCTGGTGAGGATCCGGGTACGGACGACCGGCGCCACCTGGACCCGAACGGTGTGCAGCGTGCGGACGATCCGCAGACTCGGCGTACTGCCGGTGGGGTTGGCCTCGATCTCCGTCGTCGTCTGACTGACGGTGGCGGCGTCCGGGACGACCTGGCGGACGTACGCCTGCGCCGGTCCGGACCGGAGCACGATGTCGCCGCCGACGAGCTCGGCCGGCCAGTCCGAATGCAGCAGAAAGGTCCACTCGCGTGGCTGGTCGGCGGCGAGGAGGTCGAGCACGACCAGCCGGCCGGCCGGGGTGAAGACAAGTGTCCGGTCGACGCGCCGGACGCCGAGCGCCGGATCGAACATCGCGGCAGATTCGGCTGTCGCGTGCACCAGCCCGTCCTCGGTGAGCACGTCCCGCAGGCGGGCCTGGCGCTCGTGGGGCAGCCCCTGGTAGACCTGGTAGCGGTCCTCGCCGGCCCAACCCTGCCCGTCGACCAGGACGAGGTTGTGGTGGGCGGCCCGCTTACGGTTGCAGTACCCGTCGTCGACGGCGAGGAACTCGCCGTACGCGCCGAACACGAACGCCCCGGCGTCGGGGTGGTGGTGACCGGCGTTGAGAGTCTGCCAGCCCTTGTCCCGGCGCAACTGCTCAGCGGTGTCCCAGGCGGTGTGTCCCCCGCCGGGGGCCGCCTTGAAGCTGACGAAGGCCGCGCCCGACTGCCAGCTGGTACGGGCGGTCACCTGTCCGAGGTCGGGAAAATGAGCGGAGGTCGGCACCGTGTCGGCGGGATCCACGGCCGGCACCTGCGGGTCGTACCAGAGCAGTTCGTAGCCGGCCTCCGGCATCACGCCCGGTCTGACGCCGGAGGCGTACGCCTCCCGCCAGAAGTGTCGATCGGCGACGCGGTCGGCAAGCCAGCGGGCGCGGCCGTCGCGGTACGCGGCGGCGAGCTTGTAGTAGAGCGCGACGCTGTGCCCGGACCGGCGGTCGTGGCAGTCCCCGTGGTCGATGTTCTCCTCGAAGCCGGGGGCGCACTGGTGCAGCCGCCATTCGAAGGTGCGACTCAGAAAGTCGCCGCGCCGCCACCAGTCGATGCCTTCAGCGTGTTGCAGCAGGTCGAGGTGGATGGCCAGCCATGGTACGCCGTACCGCCAGTAGACGACACCCTCGGAGTCCGATCCGTCGCCCGGCATCAGGTCCAGCACCGTCGCGAGATTCTCCCGTGCCCGGTCGCTCCACCGTGGTTCGTCGAGGACGTATCCGGCGGCGGCCAGGCCGGCGTAGCAGATCCAGTTGTGGTTCTGCCAGTAGCTCGACGACCACCAGGAGCCTTCGGTCTCGACGGCGAAGGCGTACAGGCGCTCACCCTGCAGGGTGAGCTTTGCCCGCAGCGCCGCCGCCTCGTCGTCGGGCAGGTCGTCGCGCAGCCAGGAGTACGCCAGGGACAGCCCGTGCAGCAGCCAACCCGCGTCGAGGTCGTGGTCGGGCATCTTCGCCTTGCCCCAGTGCGGGTAGGACACGGCGGTACCAATCCAGCGGCGGGCTTCGAGCAGGTAGCCGGGCTGGCCGGTGAGGCGGTAGGCGAGGGCCAGGTTCATCGCGGCCGGGCCGAGGTAGGTGATGCTCGCGGTCGGATGCTCGGCGGGCGGGCTCTGTCCGCGGTACCAGGCGCATTGCTCGTACAGCCGCCGCCACTGGGCGGCGTGAGTGGTGGTGAGCGCCGCGCGCAGTTGCCCGAGGCGGTCACCGATGAGCAGGGGTTGCATCAGCTCTCCATCCGGTAGATCGATCGGAACGTCACTGTGGTCGCGTCGGTCGCGGTCCAGTCGACCCAGCGGCGTACGCGCTGCGGGTCGTCCGCCGGTCCGGGTCCGGGACGGCAGACGACGTCGGCGTCGACCGATACGGTGTGCCGGCCGTGCAGGGTTTGCCGGCCGGGCCAGACCGTTTCCAGGGTTCGGTCGGCGACAGCCCGAACCGCCAGGTCGACATCCGGTCTGAGCTGCGCGCTGATTCGGCGGGGTCGGTCGGTCTCCACCCGCAACTCGTCGACCAGCACACCGCCGCGCAGGGTCAGGTGGCGCCGGGCGGTCACCCCGGGATACGCGGTGTCACAACCGATGGCGACCGAGCTGCTGTCGTACCCGATCAGATGCCCGGTGCACTCCGCCTGCTCGAGCCCGTCGACTGCGAAGGTGGGATGGGCGGCGGTCGAGGCGTAGTGGTGCCGCCAGCCGTGGTGGCCGTACGGCACCTGACCCGGGTCGGGCTGCCAGGGAGTGTCGGCACCGTACAGGTACAGGGCCAGCTTGTCGCGGTGCCCGTGCGGGCCACCGTGCGGGCCGAAGTCGGCGACAGCGTGCAGCCCCGATCCACGCAGCACCACATAGCCCCCGTCGGGAAAGATCGTCACCGGCTGCGGCTCCGTCGGCCCACGGCCCAGCAGGGGCAGCAGTTCCCGGAGTTCGTCCAGCTCGTACCGGGCCGCTGGCCGGTCGTACGGGCCGTCGTGCAGGGCTGGTAGCAGACCTCCGTCGGTGGCCAGGGTCTCGAGCACCGTGGCCATCCCGGCGAGTCGGGCGTGCGTCTGCGGTGGCACCAGAGTTTGCGGCAGTGACTGGAGGGTCAACAGGTACGCCCGCAGGACGAAGCCGTGGTAGTAGGTGGCTGCCTCCCACTCCCACCCGTCCGGGCGAATCGCCGTCGAGACGTGGTCACACAGTCCGTGCCGACCGGTCAGCCAGTCGGGGCGGCCCGAGCAGACCGCGCCAGCGGCAATCAGCCACGCGGTGTAGTTGGACTCGAACTTGCCGGCGTCGACCAGCGCCTGGCGGGCCTGCCCGGCTGCCTCGACAAGGGCTTGGAGCAACTGGTTCACCTCCGTGGGCAGTGGTTCACCGCCCGCCCGCAGCGCTGCAGCGGCCTGGCCGATGGTCACCGCCCAGATCGCCTCGGTCAGCGCCTGATGGAACAGCCGGCCACGCAGCATCCAGTCGGCGGCTCCGTCGTGCGGTGCCGCGCCGAGTGCCGCGTACTGGCGGGCGTACGCGGTCAGCAGGTCGACAGCTGCCCGGCGGTCGTCACCCCGGGGCGACCGGGCGAGCAACCGGATACGTCGGGCACTCGCCTGATGCGCCAGGACGGTCCAACCGCCCCGGACCGACGGATTGTCGACCCGGCAGCCGTGGCGGCACCGCGCGCCGGCGTCCGGGAACGCACCGTCGAGCAGCCGGTCGTGATCGAGTTCCACGCCGTGCGCGGGGCAGACGTATGCATGCCACCAACCGCCCCGCTCGGACGGGAGTACCGGCGCACGCAGGGTCGGCGTCGGCACGGTCACCGGAACCAGGCTCCACCGTCGATGTCGATCGTCGACCCGGTGACGTAGGAGGCCGCCTCGGAGGCGAGCCACACGGCTGCGCCGGCGACGTCCTCGGACCGGCCGCCACGGCCGAGCGGTACCCCGGCGATGATCGCTTCCTGAGTCTGTGCCGGGGTGAACGTCTCGTGGAAGGCAGTGCCGCCGATGAATCCCGGGGCGACCGCGTTCACCGTGGTCCCGGTCGCCGCCAGCTCCTTGGCGAGCCCCTTGGTCAGGCCCCGCACCCCCGCCTTTGCCGCAGCGTAGACCGCTGATCCGGCACCGCCACCGTTGTGTGCAGCCAACGACGACATGGTGATCACCCGCCCCGCCGTACCGGCGGCCCGCAGGTGCGGAATCGCGGCCCGCACCGTTCGGAAGGTGACGCCCAGGTTGAGGTCAACGACCTGGGCGTAGTGCTCGTCGGTCATCTCCGCCACCGGGCTCCGGCCGACCATTCCGCCCGCGTTGCAGACCAGGATCTCCAGGCCGCCGAGGAACCCCGTAGCCTCCTCGACGAGTGCGGCCACCTCGCTCGTCCGGGTGAGGTCGGCCTGCCGGACGACGGTCTTGCGACCCAGCGCCTCGATCGCCGAGGCCACTTCGGCGGCCGGGCCGGCGGAGTGTCCGTGGTGGACGGCCACGTCCGCCCCGGCCTGGGCGAGCGCCACGGCGATGGCGGCCCCGATACCGTGGCCGGCACCCGTGACCAGGGCTCGACGCCCAGACAGATCGATACTCATTGAGATACCCCTTTACTTGATTCCGGCGGTGGCGAAGCCCTGCACGAAGTACCGCTGGGCGAACAGGAACAGCACGATCATCGGTACGGTGGCCAGCGTCGATCCGGCCATCAGGTAGGACCATTCGGTCCGCTCGGCCTGTTGGAAGGCTGCCAGACCGACCTGGATCACCCGCAGGTCGTCGCGGGTGGTGACCAGCAACGGCCAGAGAAAATTGTTCCAACTGCTCTCGAAGGTGACCAGGGCGACCGTCGCGACGGCTGGTTTCACCAAGGGGGTCATCACCCGGGCGAAGATCCCGAACTCCCCCATACCATCAATGCGGGCGGCCTCCTCCAGCTCGCGGGGCAGCGAGAGGTAGAACTGCCGGAACAGGAAGATCGCGAACGGGGTGAGCGCGCCCGGAACGATCAGGACCCACCACGAGTCGAGCCAGCCGTAGCCGCCCCGACCGAGGTAGTCGTTGCCGCCGAAGAACGGCATCCCCTTGGCGATCAGGTACTGCGGGACGATCTTCGTGTAGGTCGGGATCATCATCATCGCGAGGATGGCCATGAACAGTACGGTCCGGCCCCGGAACGAAACCCGGGCCAGCGCGTAACCGGCCATCGTAGCCAGCATCAGGTTGATCACCGTGTGCCCGATGGCGATCAGCAGGCTGTTGCGGAAGTACGTCCCGAACGGGGCGTAGTCCAGTGCTGCCTGGTAATTGCTCCACACCCATTCGGTCGGCAGCAGTTGTGGCGGGTAGGCGGCGATGTCGGCGCGGCTCTTGAGTGACGTCAGGATCATCCAGACGAACGGAACGACCATGATGAGTCCGCCGAGACCAAGCAGCAGGTGCAGCACCCAGCGGGCGTCGAACTTACGCTTCATCGCCGTCCTTCCCGGTCAGTCGGCGCCCGATCACCGTCAGGACGAGCAGGAAGGCAAACAGCACCACGCTTTGCGCACAGGCCGCCGAGATGTCGAACTCGCCGAACGCCGTCCGGTAAATCTCGTATGTCATGACGGTTGTCGAGTTCGCCGGGCCGCCATCGGGAGTCAGGACGTACACCTGATCGAATACCTGAAACGCGTCGATCATGGAGACGATGAAGACGAAGAACGTGGCGGGTTTCAGCAACGGCAGGGTGATCGCGAAGAACTTGCGGGGGCCGGAGGCGCCGTCGATATCCGCCGCCTCGTACAGATCGTGCGGAATGTTCTGCAGCGCCGCCAGGTAGATGAGCATCTTCAGGCCGATGCCCTTCCAGATGCTGACGAGGATGACCGCCGGCATCGCCCAGTCGGGGTCCGATAGCCAAGCCGGCCCGTTCACCCCGATCCAGCCCAGCAGCAGATTGAACAACCCCAGGTTGGGCTCGAACATCCACATCCAGACCAGTGCGATCGCGACGGTGGCGGTGATGTGCGGCATGAAAAACGCCGCGCGGTACCAGGCCAGCGCCTTGATCCGCTGGTTGAGCAGCACCGCGATGACCACCGCGATCGCCATCGCCACCGGAACGGTGAAGAAGGTGAAGACGACGGTATGCCAGATCGACAGGTTCCAGATGTCGTCGGCGAAGATCTCGCGGAAGTTCTCCAGACCGGCCCACTCGACGGTGCCGGCGATGATGTCGTAGTCGGTGAAGGCCAGGCCGAACGTGGCCACCACGGGTAGGCCGATCCACCAGACCAGGTGGATGACCGACGGGGCCAGCATCAGGTACGCCGCGCGACGACGTTCGGCACCCAGCCTTCGGCGACGGCGGGGCGGGCGTGGCGCCCGACTCGCGGACGCCACGCTCACGGTCTCGAGGGTGCTGGTCATGTCAGCCCTTGGCGATCGCTGCCTGGGCCTTGGCCACCAGCTCGTCGAGTACCTGCTGCGGGTCCTTCTGGCCCAGCAGGGCGGACTCGATGGCCGCCTTGAAGTCGCCCCGGATCTCCAACCAGGCCGGCACACCCCCTTCGGAGTAGGCGGCGTCGAGGTTCGCCATGGCGAACTGCGCGGCCGGGTTGCTCTGCACGTAATCGGAGTCGGCCAGGCTGTTGAGGGCCGGCACGTTACCCCGCTGCTCGTTCGCGGCGAGCGACGCCTGTTCGTCGGTGAGGAAGCTGACCAGCGCCTTGGCTGCCGCCGGACGCTGCGACTTGGCCGAGACCGTTGCCAGGGTCCCGCCCTGGAACATCGCGGGACGCTCGTTACTGATCATGAAGAAGCCGATTTTGTCTTCCTCGATCAGCTCCGGTGCCTGCTCCTCGATCGCCAGTAGGTGGTTGTTGTGCCCCACCATCATCGCCGCCCGTCCCTGGGCCAACGGCAGGCCGGTGGCACCGGGCTGAGTGAAGCCGAAGTCCTCGCTCTTGTCGGTGAGGATGATGTCGGTCATCAGTTGCAACGCCCCGACCGCCTCCGGGCTGTTGAAGGCCGGCTGCCCGTCGGAGGTCCACAGCTCGCCACCGTTGGCCCACATCAGCGGGAGGAAGGTCTGGCGCAGATCGTTGGAGAGGATGTCCACGCCAGCGCGGGTGAGCTTGCCGCTTGCGTCTCGCACGGTCAGCTGGCGCCCGATCTCCCGCAGCTCGGCGAAGTTGCTCGGCGGGGCGGCGATGCCCGCCTCGGCGAAGATGTCCTTGCGGTACAGACCGAACCGGGTGTCCAACATGATCGGCAGGCCGTACACCTTGCCCTGGTAGATGCCGGGCTCGACGACCCGCTCGTTGTACCGCTCGGCAAGCTCCTGCTGGTTCTCGTCCAGCTCGGCCAAGGCACCCTTGGCTGCGAACGGCGGGATCCAACCGACGCCCATGAGCATCACGTCGTACGGCCGACCACCTGCGATCGACGTGGTGAGCTTCTCGTTCAGCTTGCCGTACGAGGTGTAGTCGACCTCGACGGTGATGTCCGGGTACTCCTCCTTGAACGCGTCGAGCTGCTCCTCCAACACGGTCTTGCCGTCGGCGCCCTCAAAGATCGGCGTCAACAGCCGGATCGTGCCGCTGGTCTGGTCGTCGCCCTCCGTTGTGCCCGCCGGTCCGCCGCACGCGGTGGCGAGCAGCGCGGCGACGAGCACCATCGTCACCGCACGGGTCCGACTCCCCCGGGTTCTGGTCATCCTGGCCTTCTCTCCCGCGGCGCGCTCCGCCGCTCTGGTTAGCTGCGACACCACGATCTAGCTCGTGGCAGGAAGATCTTTGCATCGATTTACTGGTAGATCGTTGCAGCAAGGCAAGGAGCGAGGTGCAGACATGTCAATGGCTAGACACGGCGCCGAAACACCGGCTTTACTGGTAGGCCCACGGGCGGTCACGAGCTGGTAAACCTCTACACTCAGCTGGTTCAGATCGCCAACAAGGGGGAGCACGCGACGTGAGCGGTGTGACGATCTACCAGGTGGCCCGCGAGGCGGGCGTCTCGCCCAGCACCGTGTCGAACTTCCTCAACGGACGTCCCGGCCGCATGCTCCCCCAGACCCGCATCCGGGTGGCCGCCGCAATCGACCGGCTCGGCTACCGGCCGAACCGGGCGGCCCGGCAACTGCGCACCGGCCGGATCCAGGTGATCGGGCTCGTTGTGCCGTCGGTCGCCAATCCGTTCTGGGGCAGCTTCGCCCGCTACCTCGAACGGGCCGCGTTGAGCGACGGCTACCACGTCCTGCTCTGCAACAGCGAACGGGAACCCGACCGGGAACGGCGCTACCTCGAGGAGCTCTGGGCCGACGGCATCCGGGGCGTCGTCCTCTGCTCCTCGCTGCCCTCGCTGGATCACGTACTGCCACTGGTCGAGACCGGGCTCAGTCTGGTCGCGTTCGACCGCACCGCTCAGGCCGGTGACCCGGGGACTCTGGTCAACATCAGCGTCGACAACGTGGTGGGCGCCCACCTGGCCACCGCCCACCTGCTACAGCTCGGCCACCGACGCATCGCCTTCGTCTCGGGGTCGCTGCGCAGCGTGAACCGCCGGGAACGGTTCCGGGGTTTCACCGACGCACTCGAGCAGGCCGGCCTGGACCCGGTCGAAACATTCGTCTGGTCCGGTGGCGCAGAGCAGGAGCCCTACGGAGATCTCGACGCCGCCGGTCTCGGTCGCACCGCCGCGAACGCGCTGCTGCGGACTTCGGACCGCCCCACCGCCATCGTCGCCATCAACGACATGTGCGCCCTCGGAATCAGCGCCGGCATCCGGGACGCCGGGCTCCGGGTAGGCCAGGACATCTCGGTCGTCGGCTTCGATGACATCGTGCTCGCCGACCTCGCCGCACCACCACTGACGACCGTACGCCAGCCGGTCGCGGAGATGGCGGCAGCCGCGTTCCGGCACCTGCGGGACCGGATCGACAACACCGAACCCGGCCCGAGCCAGTCGCTGCTGCTCCGCCCAGAGCTGGTGGTCCGCACCTCGACGGGCCCGGTACCGGAAGTGAGGAAGTAGGGGTACCACGATGACGACAGGCGGCGTCCCCCGGGTCAAATCGGCAGACCGCACCGTCGAGCTGCTGGAGCTACTCGCCGCCACCGCGGACCGGCGCACCCTCGTGGAACTCGCCCGCGCCCTGGGTATCCCCAAGAGCAGCATGCACGGACTGCTCCACACCCTCGTGCAGCGCGGCTGGGTTGAGACTGACACCGCAGGGTCCCGTTACGGGCTGGGTGTCCAAGCACTGCGGACCGGCGCAGCTTACCTGCGTACCGACCGCGCGGTCCGCAGGCTCACCCCGGTCGTGGACCTGTTGCACCGCCGGCTCAAGACCACCGTGCAACTGGGCCGGCTGGTAGGTGGCCACATGGTCGCCCTGCTGACGCGGGAAGAGGTCGACGTGGCACCGATGCTTCGGACGGGCTGGCCGGCCCCGGCATACACCACGGCGATCGGCCGCGTCGTACTGGCCCGAGTGGCCGACGACGAGTCACTGGCACGGATGCTGTCCGCCGCACCGCCCCTGCCTCCCGACGCTTTCGCAGCGCTCCGCGAAGAGCTCCGGCGGGTGGTCGAGCGTGGACATGCTGTCGACCAGGTGCCGGCCGACCCGAACGGCGGCCGCGGCGTGGCGGTCGCCGCTCCGGCCAAGCTCGGCCCGCACGACGCGATCGGCGTCTGCGTCACCGACGGCGAGCTGACCGAGGCGCATGCCAGTGAACTCGCGGACGCAATCCGGGCAGCGACCATCGCCGGCCTGACGGGTCGGATCTAACAACTTCGCAATACTCCGTTGACCATCCAGTCATCATCGCGCTGCCGACCGGCTCCTCCGGCAGCCCGACCGAAATCAAGCAACCCGCCCTGAACGGCTTCCAAATCTCCCCTATTTCGTCACTACGGACTCGTGCCGGTCGGTCCAGCTCCGCTCCCCCGTCAACGGGGTGACCACAGGCGGCTCCAGCTACGCCCGGTCGGAGCTGCGTGAGATGGCGAACAACGGTGCCGCCCACGCGAGCTGGTCGTCGACCTCCGGCACACACACCCGGGGGCTCACACCCCCGGGCGGCGCGGCGTCCTCGCGTCGCTTCCGCCCCTGGCGCCGAGGTCAGAGCGGGCGGATTCTACAAAAGCGCCCGACATCGGCTCCGATAACCGGCACCGACGGCAGAGTCAATCGGCGGCGCGGCAGACTTGGCGATGCTCGCCCAGCCCTTCGATGTCGACCCGCACCACATCCCCCACGCGCAGATAGGGAAACTGGCCAGACAACGCGACCCCCTCCGGCGTACCGGTGTTGACGACGTCACCTGGCTCAAGCACCAGATACTGGCTCAGATACCAGATCAGGTGGCGCACATCAAAAATCATGTCCTGTGTGGTGGAATGCTGACGAGGCTGGTCGTTCACAAAGCTGCGCAGGGTGAGGCGTTGCGGATCATCTAATTCATCGGCAGTGACCAGCCATGGTCCCATCGGGTTGAACGACTCGCAACTCTTGCCCCTGGCCCACTGGCCGCCGGCATCACCCATCTGGTAGTCCCGCTCGGACAGATCGTTGGACACGGCGTACCCCGCTATGACGTCGCCCGCCTCGTTGGGTGACGCGAGGTAACGTGCCCGCCGGCCGATGACGACCGCCAACTCCACCTCCCAGTCGGTCTTCACCGCACCCCTCGGGATCACAATGTCATCGTAGGGCCCGACCACGGTGTTCGAAGCCTTGAGGAAAACGACCGGCTCGGCCGGCGGAACGGTGCCGGACTCCGCAGCATGTCGGGAGTAGTTCAGCCCGATGCAGGCCACCGTGCCTGGCCTGGCGATCGGCGCACCGACGCGGGCACCCCGGACATCGACCTCTGGGAGATCCCCGGCGGCCATGGCAGCGCGTACCCGGTTGATGCCGTCACCGCCGAAAAAGGCCGGGTCGATGTCAGCGGTGACGCTGGTCAGATCGAAGTGACGGCCCCCGACGAGGAGGACCGGTCGCTCGCTGCCCTTTGGGCCGACCCGCATGAGCTTCATCATCAATTCCCTTCGAAGCAGGACAAGTCTCCGCAGACCGGGACGGCACCATCGGCATCAGCCAGGCCGTGCGCAGTAAATCGATACACTCGCCAGTCTCGTCAACCTCCGCGAGGTCTGTCAATCGACGACGCACACCCTCGAAGCAGCCTGTGGACTGATCAGCCGGGCGGGCAGGGTGGTCGCCACCCGTACGACACCGTGCAGCTGGCCCGTTAATCAGCGCGGATGGACCGGGACACGGTCACCGGTCCGGCGACGGATCACCGCCGGACCGGTGACCGGCACGCGATACGCCGAACCGAGCGGACCGCCCGTACGTGGATTCCTCGCGACAAGGCCGCCACTGCGGGCCCCGCTCGCATGAAAGTGGTGGGCGATACTGGGATCGAACCAGTGACCTCTTCGGTGTGAACGAAGCGCTCTCCCGCTGAGCTAATCGCCCTCAGCGCGGATGACTGTACCCGATCATCCCACCTGGGCGCACATCCGGGTGGCGGTCGGCTCAGGTGGTGGCGAGGTAGCGCAGGAAGCTGGCGATCACGTCGATGCCGAGGCCGACCTTCAGCGAGACGATCACCACGGCCGCGACGAAGGCGAGGCCCACCCCGGCTATGCCGAGCCGCACCGGCCAGCTCTGCCGGGTCACCCACCGGGTCCATCCCTGAACGTGCCGTCGGGCGAAGGCGAGCAGCCGCTTGGCCCAATGGAACTCCACGCCCCAGACCGCGAGTCCGCCGAAGACGATCAGCCAGCCTGGCCCGGGTAGCGGGATCAGCACCAGGCCGAGGACCACGATCAGGGCACCGAGCAGGCCGACGCCGACTTTCAAGGCGATCCGGCCAGTGGGATTGGAGCGGATCAGGGCGAGGGTCACCCGAATCCGTTGGCGCAGCCCGGACAACGTTCGCGGTGCCTCCGGTTCGGGACGATCGGTGACGGCAACCGGAGCGCCGCGCCCACCCTGACGCCCGATCGGGTCGCTGCCCACCTGGTCTCCCCCCGACTCGGCGTGTCCGACAGCCTCATCCGCCGGGTCGTACGGCGCATGACCCGGTGTTGAATTCTCGGCCATCCGCTTGGCGGAGGAGGGTTTTATGGCCATTTTGCCCCTCATTGTCGCCTGCCCCGTCACCCCAGGGCACCACTGGACGTTACCGGAGTGAGTCGACGTCTGAACCACCCGACGCCGGGCACGTCCCAGTACCCAGGCAGATCCGGACAAGCCACCTAAAACGGACTTTTTCAGTGCATGCCGGAACCGCTTCCCTCTACTGGGTGAGATCAGTGATAGACGGAGCGTAGTCAAATGCAAGGCCGGAGTATGGGGAAAGCGGGGCGGGCGTCCCGCAGCGGCGCCGGGGGGAGAACGTCCATGAGTGTCATCCGACCAACGACCGTCGAGGTCGAGACGTCACTACGGCTCATCGCGCCTGACGCTACCGCGCTGCCGGTACGAGCCAGCCTGCGTTACGAACCAACTGATCCGTACGCGGTCCACGTGCTCTTCCACGCGGAGTCGGCCGGCGGTGAAGCGGTCAGCTGGTCGTTCGCCCGAGAGCTTCTGGTGACCGGGCTCGACGAACCGGCCGGGATCGGTGACGTCCGGGTCTGGCCCTGGGCAACTCCCCGGGGCGATTTCGTGGCGCTCGCGCTGAGCTCCCCGGACGGCAACGCGCTGTTCGAGGTACCGCGCAGCGTGCTGGTCCGCTTTCTGCGCCGCACCTACGTGGTGGTGCCCCGCGGCCGCG
Source organism: Micromonospora sp. LOL_013 (assembly GCF_048060315.1). Classification (NCBI taxonomy): domain Bacteria; kingdom Bacillati; phylum Actinomycetota; class Actinomycetes; order Micromonosporales; family Micromonosporaceae; genus Micromonospora; species Micromonospora sp. LOL_013. The sequence goes on along the minus strand of NZ_JBHMIQ010000031.1, from coordinate 44,782 downwards.
AGTCCGACCACCTGGACGTGGACACTGCGGTAAACCGGCTGCTGGCCGGACGCTGATCGGAACGGCCCGACTCCGCCCGACCCGGCGGGGACTACGGCTGTTTCGCGTGACGGGAGTACGGCGATGCGCCGTACTCCCGCCGCTGGTGCCGCCGCCGGTGCGCCCCGGCACCTCCGCTGGCACGATGCGACGATCCCGCCGGGTGGCCGGGATGCGGTTGCGGCGCACTGCGGTTACCGTCGAGAACGATGGTTCAGCCCGATCAGCTCGCCCGCCGGATGTCCGACCCGGATTCCCTCGGGCCAGCGATCAGCGCAACTACTCTCAGTGACAGCCTGACTGCTGACGCACCACCTCGACCACGACTACTCCCCCACGACGAACTGCTACTGGTCACCGCCGGTCACGGCAGCCACGAGATCGACTTTGTCGCGTACCCGTGCCGACCCGGCACTCTGCTGTGGGCCCGGGCCGGGCAGGTGGTCCGGGCCGGCGGACAGCACGGTCTGGACGCGATCCTGGTGCGATGGACTGCGGCACCAGGGATGCCGGACCGGCCCACCTCCCGCGCCCACTGGCAGCTCACCGGTGAGGACGCCGACGCCATCATCAACGAGGTCAGCCAACTCGTCGTGGACAGCCAGCGGTCCCGGCGGACGACGCTCGTCGACGAACTCCTCCGCCATGAGCTGCGGGTCCTGCTGCTACGGATCGCCCTGCTGCCGTCCGACTCCCCGCCGGCGCTCGATGCCCCCACCACAGATGACCGTCCCGGTGACGTTCCCGCATGGGCGGACGAGGCCACCGGGGCGGGTTCGTCGAGGTGGGACACCTTCCGGCGGTTCCGGGCCGAGGTGGAGCGAGACCACGCGCGTAGCCGGCGGGTCGAGGAGTACGCCGAACGGCTGTCCTGCGCGGTCCGGACCCTCACCCGGGCCAGTCTGACCGTGGCCGGGCGGACCGCCAAACAGGTGATCGACGACCGAGTGGCCCTGCAGGCCAAGCGGTTACTCGCGGCGACCGACCTGCCGGTGGCCCAGATCGGTGCACGGCTCGGCTTCCCCGAGCCGACGAACTTCGGCCGTTTCTTTCAACGCGAAGTGGGGTGCAGCCCGGGTAGCTTCCGCGCTGACCTGCGGGAACGCCCACCGGTGACCGACCGGGTCGCGGCAACCGGCATGATGGTGGCGTGCAGATCTCCGCGCGCGGCGACTACGCGGTACGAGCAGCGCTGATCCTGGCTGCCGCGTACCCGACGCTGATGTCCACCCAGGCGATCGCCGCCGAGCAGGACATGCCGCGCAAATTCCTCGAGGCGGTGCTGGCCGACCTGCGCCGCGGCGGGGTGGTCCGGGCGCAGCGCGGCGCGGAGGGTGGCTACACGCTGAGCCAGCCGCCTGGGGACGTCACCATCGGCATGATCCTGCGGGCGGTGGACGGGCCGCTGGCCGGGGTGCGCGGGCTGCGTCCGGAGGAGACCCGGTACGCCGGCGCCGCGGAGAACCTGCCCCGGCTCTGGATCGCGGTACGCGCCGCGTTGCGCGAGGTGGTCGACGAGGTCAGCCTCGCCGAGGTACTCACCGGCCGGATGCCGGCGCACGTACGCAAATTGACGCTGAAGCCGGATGCCTGGGAGTCCCGCTAGTCAGGCAAGTGGACGGTGGGGCTCCAGTTGAACTTCACCGAAAACGAGTTCTCGTCCTGGACCATCCGGATCGGCCGATGGTCGTGGAACTCGCGAGCCAGGAGGCACCGGTACGACCTGCCTGGCCCGTTCTCGTGGAAGCAGGACAAGTCGCGTAGCTGAGCGGCGCAGCGCAGGCGCAGGGCAACGATCGAAGGCTCGGCGGGATCACCCGCCGGGCCTTTGATTTGTAGGAATAATAATTTTATGTCCGATATAGCTGGAGATGATGCTCTGTCCCGTACTCGGAATCCCCGCCGGGCCGAGGTACGGCGTACCACTGCCATCTGCCTGCTGATGGTCCTGCTCTACTACCTGGTCCCGGTGGAGCCGGGGGTGACGGGGATGCATCTCGCGGTCCGCGCCGTGGTCACCGTCGTCGGCGTGGCTCTGGCGGCTGCGCTGGTGCTCCAGCAGATCCGCGACCAGATCACCGCCGATCCGACCGACGTACGCCTCACCCGACTGGCGATCGCGCTGGTCGGCGGAGTAGTCGTGTTCGCGCTGGCCGACCTGGTCATCTCGTTCAGCGACCCGGACCAGTTCGTCAACCTGACGACGAAGACCGACGCGCTCTACTTCGCGATCGGCACGCTCACCACCGTCGGGTACGGCGACGTGCACGCCGAGGGCCAACTCGCCCGCGCGGCGGTGTGCGTCCAGATGGTGTTCAGCGTCGGGGTGCTCGCCACCGGCGCGTCGCTGCTGGTCAGGCAGTGGACGGAGTACGCCCGCCGGCAGCCGGGGCAGTCGGGGTGATCTCCACATCGCCGGCCAACCGTCCGTCCGCCGGCCAGCGCCGTACCCGGTCGGCGGCGAGCAGACCGGCCAGCGCCCGGTTGGCGTCGACGGCCCGGTGGACCGTCCCGGTCACCGTGAAGCTGCGCAGCTCGGCGACGGTCCGGGAGCCGCACTCGACGAGGTGGGCGTACAGCCGGTCGCGCAGCGCGGCGAGCCCGTGGTCCGGCTCCGGCCCGGCGACGGCCGTCGCCTGCGGATCGTCGGCGGCACGCAGCCCCCACCCCGCCGGGTCGACCTCCCAGAGCGCTTCCTTGAACGCCTCGATGCGTTTGCCGGACCCGGTGGCGAAGGCGACCGGGTACGACGTAGCGCCGTCGACCTGCCCGGTCGCCCCGGCCGGCACCAGCTCGACGACGCTGATCAGCGGAAAGCCGGCTGCGGTCAACACCGGGCGCAGTTCAGCTGATGAAGCCGCTCCGACCACCAGCAACTCGGCCGGGCGGCCGGCCGTCGACGCACGCCACACGGCGGGTCCGGGCAACGGGCCACCGGCCAGGTCAAGGTGGCACAACAGCGGCGCGTTGGCGGCTGCGGCGGCGGTCACGGCCACCGGGAGCAGCTCCGGACTGCCAGGCAGCAGATGGGCCGTCACCGCCGCCGGCAGCCCGGTCGGGTCCGCCTCGGCACCGGAGGACGTGACAGTGACGACCGTCAGGTGCCGGCCGGTGACCAGTTCCGGGTGGTCGGCGACGGCGCGCAGCGCAGCGTACGCGGTGGCCCCCGGCGGGCCCTGGTACGCCTGAACGAAGGTGGCGCGACGGGCCTGGCGCAGCGCGGCGGGAACCCAGGTGCTCAGGTGGCGGAGCAACAGGTCACGCGGGACCCGGCCCGCTGGCTCGGCTGTCATGGCGTCCGTTCTACCGGCCCGGGTCACGGCCCGCACGGGCGGGGCCGACCGACCCGTTGGCGGGCCGCCGTCGACCCGGCTCCTCCCGTAGTCGGTTGTCGCACGCCGTGTCCCGGCTGGAACAGCTCGGCTGGGTCCGCCGCGAGGAGTGTCCGACCGACCGGCGCGGTCAGTTCGCGGTGCTCACCGAGCCCGGCTCAACTGCCCTCACCGCCGCCGCGCCCGGCCACGTCGACGCGGTTCGGCGACACCTGTTCGACCAGCTGACCCCGGAACAGGTCGATCAACTGCGGATCATCAGCGAAGCATTAGTCAAGCATCTGGCCGGTAACAATCCGCCATCATGAGCGAACTGTCCCACATCAGGCCCTTGTACAGACCGTCGTCGGACACGCACGATGGGACGTGTCTCTCGGCCTGGGCGAAATCACCACGCAGGCGCACGGCCTGATCAGCGTCGGCGACCTGCTGGGCGCGCGCGACTTGCTGGCCACGGCGTTGGCCGCCACCGACCCGCGTCCCGCACACGCCGGCACCGAACAGGCGGAGGCCGCCGGACTACTCGCCCGGGTGACGGTCGCGCTCGGCGACGCACCGGCGGCTCGGGCGTGGGCGGCGTACGCGTACTCGGCGAACCAGCGGCTGCATGGAACGGCGGACGAACGGACCATCGGGGCCGCCGCCACCCTCGCCGCCGTACTGCACCGGGTGGGCAGCGACGCCCGCGCCGCGCACCTGTACCGCGAGGTGATCGACGAGCTCTGCGCCATCGACGGCCCCGAGTCGCTCCGGGTCCTGGCCGCCCACGCGGACCTCGCCACCGTCGAGTTCGCCCGCGGCGAGTGCGACGTCGCCCGGGACCGTCTGGAGGATGCCTGGGAACTGCACCGCGAGGTGTACGGCGAGGGGCATCCGGCCGGGATCAAGATGCTGGCCCGGCTCGGCGCGATGCAGCGCGACTGCGGCCGGCTCGCCGAGTCCGACGTCAGCCTGTCGCTCGCCATCGACCTGTGCCGCACCCGCCTGCCGGCCGACCATCCGCTGGTCGGGCAGGTCGCCGCGCTGGCCGAGGCGTCCGCTGATCCGGCGCACCGCTGTGGCGGGCCGGGGCCGGTCAACGACGGGCCGGACGACACCGGCGGCCCGGATCCCGACCGCGGTCCGGACGACACCGACGGCCCAGGACCGAATCTTCAGCCGGACGACAACGGCGGCCCAGGCCACGACGGCGGCCTGGGCCAGGGCGGCCGGCCGCCCGGCACCAGGCCGGCCGGTGGGCCAACGACTCCGGCGGCCGATCCCGCCGGGCGCGACCGGCTCACCGGTCCGGCCTGGGCCGAGCCCGGCTGGATCGAGCCGGAACCACCGGTCGCTGAGGTAGCCGACCCCCGCTGGTCGGCGGCGTTCTGGACGGAACCGAACGCGCCGTCGGCGACGCCGGCCACCGGCCGGTCAAGCGACGACGCGACGGACGGCCATCGGGACGGACGGCACCGGGCCGACCCGCCCTGGCTCGACCCGCTGGACCAGCCGGTGGACCAATCGGTGCCCGACCCGGTGGCTGAGCTGGACAGCGGCCGGCCGTGGGCCCAGCACGGCTGGATCGAACGGGAACCGGCGAGCAGCGACGCCGACGACCCGCTCTGGTCGCCCAGTGGTTGGCTAACCGACGACCCCTCCCCTGCCCGGCGGAACACGACCGGGCAGGAGCAGGGAGGCGACCAGCACCAACCGGACGAACCCGACCCGACCGACGGCCGGCCGGCGACCATCCCACCGCCCCGGGTGCCGGTCGATCTGCCGCCGTCCGGCTCAGCCAACCATGACGGGTCATCTGGTATTTGGCTCTTCGACGAACCGTGGTGGCCGCCCGAGCAGTCCGGTGCCGGGGACGGCTCCAATCCGGCCGCGGTGGATCGCCAGGACGGACCAGATCAACCGGACGCACCAGAGCGGCCGGACGCCTCAGACGCCGCCGGCCCGGTCAGCCCGTTCGGGCCGGTCCGGTTCCGGCAAGCGACCGGCCCGTCAGCGGCCGACTCTCCCACGGCCGACAGTTCCATCAGCGGCCCGGCGGCCGTGCCCGGCGAGCCGGTGCCGCCGGAGACCCCTGCCTTCGTACCCAACCCACGGGTGCCCGACAGGGCAGACGCTCGACCGGAACCGGCACCACCGGTGAGCGACGAAGATTTTGCGGGCCGGGAGGCCTCGGTCGATGCCGACTCCGCGGTCCGCCACGCCGAGGTCACGGACGGGCCGGGCACCGGAGCCACGGACGAACCGGCCGCGAGCGTCGCAGCCGGTGGAGTCGGCGCGACCATCGGAACCGGCGCCACCGGCACGGGCCGGAGTACCGGGACGCTGTCCCGACTGCCACGACGTGAACTCAGCCGGATACCCGACCGCCGCAGGAGTCTTCCGGTCCGACGGCAGCGAGGAGAGTTGGTGCCGGTGCCCAAGCCGGCGGCGACCGCCGCCCGCCCACGCGGGCCGATGCTGGTGTTCACCGGCGTGGTGGTGGTTCTGCTCGGCGCTGCGGCGGTGGTGGCCGGCGTCAGCCTGGTCGACGAGACGCCCTCCGAGCCGGCCGGGGCACCAGCCGAGGCCACCCCCCCGACCGGTACGCCGACCAGCGCTGCGCCGCCGGCCACACCGGGTACCGCGCCGGGCGGCGTGGGTCTGCGCGACAACCGGGACAGCGTGACGTTGACCTGGACCTATCCGGCGGGTGCCGAGGGACAGGTGCTGATCTCCGGGGGCAGCAGCGATCAGCAGCCCCGGGCCTTCATGACGTTGCCAGCGGGTGCGGACAGCTTCGTCGCGTACGGGCTGGACGAGTCGATCGACTACTGCTTCACGGTCGCCGTGGTCTACTCGGCCGATGTGATCGGGCAGGCCGACCCGGTCTGCACGGACCGGTCAGCGAACGCCCGGTGACGCTGTCCGGTCTATGCCGGGCCGGGGTCGTCGTCCACCGGGTCTGCCGGAAGCCGAACCCGAACCTGAAGTCCGGTATGGGCCCTGTCGGGCCCTGCCGCATCACCGTCGCGTCCCGCCGCATCTTCCGCCTGCCCCGCATCGGCCAGTTCGACAGTGCCGCCGTGTCGGCGGACCAACTGCGCGACGATGGCCAGCCCGAGCCCGGCGCCACCGGCGTCGTGGGCCCGCGCGTCGTCGAGCCGGGTGAACCGGTCGAAGACCCGTTGCCGGTCGGCCGGTGGGACACCCGGACCGTCATCGGTGACCAGCAGCTCATGCCAGTCCGGCCCGTGCGGTCGGGCGGTCACCAGCACCTCGGAGCGGGCGTGTCGGACCGCGTTGTCCAGCAGGTTGGCCAACACCCGGACCAGCGCGTCCGGGTCACCGGCGATCCACAGCGGCTGGTCCGGCGGCACCACCCGCACCGGAGGTCGTGGATACCGGGCGGCCACCGTGGCGGCCAGTTCGCCCAGTTCCACCGGACCGACCGGGCCGAGCACCACCCCGAACTGGCCGGCCTGCTGGTCGGCGCGGGCCAGCAGCAGCAGGTCGTCGACCAGTCGGCTGAGCCGTTGACTGTCCGCCAGCAGGTCGTCGGCGACCGCCAACCAGTCCGTGCGGCTACCGAGTCGCTGCGCCACCTCAAGCTGCGTACGCAGACTGGTCAGCGGACTGCGCAGCTCGTGGGCGACGTCGGCGACGAACGCGCGTTGCCGGGCCCGCGCGGCCTCCAACCGGTCGAGCATGTCGTTGAGGGTGACCGCCAGCCGGTGAATCTCGTCGCCACCACCCGGCACCGGCAGGTGGCCGGCCTGGTCGCCACCGGTGATCTCGGCCGCGCCGGCCCGCAGTTTCTCCACCGGCCGCAGCGCCGCCCCGACGGCCCGCCAGACGATGACCGTGACCGCTGCCACCAACAGTGGGAACGTCATCAGCAGAATCACCCGGACCAGGGCGAGGCTGCGGTTGATGTCGGCCATCGACCGGGCGACCAGCACGGTACGCGGCTGCGCCAGCCCGCCGGCCGGTTGCGCGATCACCCGAACCGGGCCGCGCAGACCGAGCCGGGCACCCGGCACGGTGACCGCCCCGGTCGGTTCGGCAGCGAGCTGTTCCCGCTCGGCCGCGTAGAGCATCGGGACGAGTCGGTCGGCGCCAATGGATGCGGCGCGTATCCGTCCCCGCTCGTCGACAATCTGCACCCGTACGTCGTTGCCGGCCACCGGCAACGGGTCAGGCACCGCGTCGGCGGCCACCAGCTGGGCGATCGCGTCGGCGGTGGTCCGGGCGTCGGCGTCGGCGCTGCGTTCCAACGCCAGGGCAAGGACGACGGTGAGCCCGATCGCCCCAGCGGCCAGGCCGGCGGTGAGACCCAGCACGCTGATCGCGGTCAGCCGGGTGCGCAGGCTGAGCCGGACCCGCAGGTACGCCCGCCACTGACTGGGATGCACCACCGAAAGCCGTCGGCCGGTCACGGGACCAGCCGGTAGCCGGCACCCCGGACGGTTTCCAGCCGATCCCGGCCGACCTTGCGGCGCAGGTACCCGATGTACACCTCGACGGCGTTCGGCGCGGTGTCGACGCTGGCGTCCCAGACGTGGTCGAGCAGTTCGATCTTGGAGACCACCTCGCCGGCGCGCCGCATCAGGTACTCCAGCAGGGCGTACTCACGGGCGGTGAGCGCCACCTCGGCGTCGGCCCGGGTGACCCGCCGCCGGGCCGGGTCGAGGCTCAGGTCACCGGCGGTGAGCACGGCGGGCCGCTGCGGCGCGCCGCGCCGCAGCAGCGCGCGCAGCCGGGCCAGCAGCACCACGTACGAGAAGGGCTTGGTCAGGTAGTCGTCGGCACCGCAGTCGAGGCCGTCCGCCTGGTCGTACTCGCCGTCCTTCGCGGACAGGATCAGCACCGGCAGCCAGTTCTGCTCGGCCCGCAGCTGGCGCACCACCCGGTAGCCGGACAGTCCGGGCAGCATCACGTCAAGAATCATCGCGTCGTACCCGCCGTGCCGGGCCAGCTCCAGCCCGGCCGGCCCGCTCGCGGCGACGTCCACGGCGAAGCCTTCCTCCTGCAAGCCGCGCCGCAGGGCGTCGGCCAACCGGACCTCGTCCTCCACCACCAGCACCCGCACTGGTCAAGGGTGCCACCATGGGCGTGTAACCGGGTTACCCGTGATCGTCGTCGCTGAGCGTGTTCTCAGCTTGGCCACCGGCTCTCAGCAACGTCTCAGTACACCCGACGCACGATGGGCGGCAGGAGGTACGAAGATGTCGGTATTCACATCCCGGCCGGCGATGCGCTGGCTGGTCCCCGCCGCGTCGGCGGCGGTGCTCGTCGGCGGCGGCGTTGCCGTGGGGGCGCTCGCCGCGTCCGCTGACCCGGTCCTGCCGCCGCGCAGCGCCGAGCAGTTGCTGGTCGACCTGCAGACCGCCGAAATCGACGGCATGTCCGGGACTGTCGTGCACCGCGCCGAGCTGGGCCTGCCGACGGCGCTCAACCTGGCCGGTCAGATCGGTGCCGGCAACGGGCTCGGCTCGCTGATCAACGGCACGCAGACTCTGCGCGTCTGGTATGCCGGTCCGGACCAGGCCCGGTTGGCGATGGTCCGCACGCTGGGCGAGACCGACGTCATCCGCAACGGACGGGACGTCTGGATCTGGTCCAGCCAGCAGCAGCAGGCCACCCACTTCGAGTTGCCGGCCGAGGGCGATCACGCCGACGCGGCGGGCGAGCGGGCCGGCGCCGATCCGACGCCGGAGCTGCCCATCACCCCGCAGGCGGCGGCCGACGAAGTGCTGGAGGCGATCGACCCGAGCACCGAGGTGTCGGTGGGCCGCTCGGCGGAGCTCGCCGGGCGGACCGCGTACGAACTGGTGCTCACCCCACGCGACAAGGACTCGCTGGTCGAGGAGATCCGGATCGCGATCGACTCGGTGGAGTACGTGCCGCTGCGGTTCGCGGTCTATCCGGTCGGCGCCGACCGGGCCGCCATCGAGACGGCGTTCACCCAGGTCAGCTTCGACACACCGGATGAGGAGCAGTTCGTCTTCAACCCACCGCCGGGCACCGAGGTGATCGAGGCGGGCGAGGACGACGTCGCGGCGCCGGGTGACGGTTCCCGAGGTCCGGACCAGCTGCCGGGCGACGCCGAGACCGACGGCATGCTGGAGGAGCTGGCGCGGGGTTGGGCGGACAGTGAGGACGCGGTCCGTACGGTCGGCAGCGGCTGGGGCACCGTCCTGGTGATCACGCCGCCGGCCGAGGCGGCGACCGCGGTCGAGGAGCACGCCGGTGAGTCCGCCGAGGGCGCCCAAGTCATGCAGATGCTGGGTGATCTGCCGGCGGTCGACGGCCCGTGGGGCAGCGGCCGGCTGTTCTCCAGTGCGCTGTTCACCGCGTTGATCGCCGACGACGGCCGGCTGTTCGCCGGCGCGGTGACGCCGGAGCGGCTGTACAAGGTGGCTACCGAGACCCGCTGACTTGACCGGTCCACTACCGGCGTCGACCCCGGATCACCGGACGTCGACGCCGGTAGCGGCGGTTACCGGGCACGATCAGCCAGAGGTGCGGACCGACACCAGGGACGGAGCAACTTAACCGGTTGCGTAGCGGGACCGCGCCGGTCTACTCTGATGCCTGCGTGAAGGGCCGGGTAGTCGCCGACACCGCGCTGGCCAGGTCAGCAGGTGTCTTTCGTCCCCGTGGGTCACCCACGGGTCGCTACCCGAGGTAGGTCATGAAGACACGTCTGAGCGTCGCGGCCGCGACGCTGCTCGCCCTGGTCACCTCCGTCGTGGTACTGGTCCAGCCCGCACACGCCGCCGTCGGTCTGCACGTCAGCGGCGGCCGGCTGGTCGAGGCGAACGGCACTCCGTTCGTCCTGCGCGGGGTCAACCACGCACACACCTGGTACCCCAGCCAGACCAGTTCCTTCGCCAACATCAAGTCCTTGGGCGCGAACGCCGTCCGGGTGGTGCTCAGCAACGGCCATCGGTGGACCCGCAACGATGCCAGTGACGTCGCCAACGTCATTTCGCTGTGCAAGGCCAACCGGCTGATCTGCGTCCTGGAGGTGCACGACACCACCGGGTACGGCGAGGAGGGGGCCGCCGCGACCCTGGCGTCCGCCGCCGACTACTGGATCAGCCTGGCCAGCGTGCTGCGCGGCCAGGAGAACTACGTCATCATCAACATCGGCAACGAGCCGTTTGGCAACAGCGGCTACCAGAGCTGGGCCAGTCACACCACGAGCGCGGTACAGCGGCTGCGCGACGCCGGTTTCGAACACGCGATCATGGTCGACGCACCGAACTGGGGACAGGACTGGACCTTCACGATGCGCGACAACGCGCAGTCGGTGTGGAACGCCGACCCGACCCGCAACCTGATCTTCTCGATCCACATGTACGGCGTGTTCGACACCGCCGCCGAGATCAGCAACTACCTCGGGCGGTTCCGCTCGGCCGGGCTGCCGATCGCGGTCGGCGAGTTCGGGCACGACCATTCCGACGGCAACCCGGACGAGGATTCGATCCTGTCCTACACCCGGCAGCACGGCATCGGCTGGCTCGGTTGGTCGTGGAGCGGCAACAGCGGCGGCGTCGAATACCTCGACATGGTGAACAATTTCAACGTCAACAGCCTCACCTCGTGGGGTCAGCGGCTGTTCAACGGTGCCGACGGAATCCGGGAGACCGCTCGGGAGGCGACCATCTACAGCGGCGGTACGCCACCGCCCACCACCGCACCCCCCACCACCGCACCCCCCACCACCACACCCCCCACCACCACACCCCCCACCACCCAGCCGCCGGCCGGGGCGTGCACCGCGACGTACGCGGTGGTCGGTCAGTGGCAGGGTGGTTTCCAGGGTGAGGTCCGGGTGACTGCGGGCGGTTCGGCGCTCAGCGGCTGGCGGGTGAGCTGGACGTTCGCCAGCGGTCAGTCGGTCAACCAGGCATGGAACGCCACCGTCACCAGCACCGGGGCGAGTGTCTCGGCGACCAACGTCAGCTACAACGGCAACCTCGGCGCCGGACAGAGCACGACCTTCGGCTTCATCGGCAGTTGGAGCGGCAGCAACCCGGTGCCGACGCTGTCCTGCGCCGCGCGGTAGCGGCCGCCACCCGAAGGTGTGGCCGGTGGCCGGACGGGTACCCGTCCGGCCACCGGCCACACCCGGCGTCGTTCACCTGAGCCGGCCGGCGGCCGGTGTGGGCACTGCCAAGTCGCTACGAGCTGGAGGTTGATGGTGAGCGAAGGTCCTCGTATACGGGTGGGCGCGTACGCGGTGGTCGTCCGCGACTCAGCGGTGCTGCTGAGCCGGTTGTCCGAGGCGTCTCCGGTGTTCGAGCCGGGTGCGTGGCACCTGCCGGGAGGTGGTCTCGATCCGGGCGAGCAGCCCAGCGAGGCGCTCGCCCGGGAGCTGCAGGAGGAGGCCGGGCTGGAGGTGATGTCGTCGCGGTTGCTGGACGTGCGGTCGTACCTGGCGCACCGCAACGGCACCGACTGGCACGTGGTCGGGCTGCTGCACAGCGCGCGGGTGGGGCCGGGCGAGCCGGTTGTCACCGAGGTCGGCGGCAGTGCGGACGCCATCCGGTGGGTGCCGGTCAACGAGATCGACCGGCTGCCCCTGTCGCCGCCGACCGCTGACGGGCTGCGGATGGCGGAGCTGCTACCGGTGCCGGCGTAGGAATTCGTCGCCGGGCGCGGCTGGTTGGTCGTCAGGCATGGTCACCGGACCGGTCGCAGCCGTCACGGCCTCGGCCGGGCCGGTGACGACCGGATGCCGGCTGGCCGGCGGCCGCGTCGGGTGCACATTCGCGGCGGGCGGCCCGTAGCCGCCAGACGACGAGCGCCCCGAGCGCCAGCACCGCGACCACGACGGCGGCTGCCCGGCCGGCGACCTCCTCGATCGCGGCGTAGGAGCTGCCGGCCAGGTAGCCGATCAGCACCGTGCCGACCCCCCAGACCAACGCGCCGGCGACGTTGTAAAGAAAGAACCGCCGGTACGGCATGTGTGCCGCGCCGGCCAGGGCGGGCATCACCGCGTGGAAGAAGGTCACGAACCGGCCAACGAAGACCGCGGTGCCGCCCCGTACCGCCAACTGGTGCTGCGCCCGCCGCACCCAGGCCTGCCGCTTGCGCAGGAAACGCATCCGCAGCAGCCGGGGCCCCAGGGCCCGGCCGATCAGATAGCTGGTGGTATCGCCGGCCACGGCCGCACTGACCACGACCACGGTGATGCCGGGCAGCGAGATGGTGCCGAGGCTGGCGGCGACGCCGCCGAGCACCGCAGCGGTCTCGCCGGGGAACACGAAGCCGACGAACAGCGCGTCCTCGGCGAACACCAACAGCCCGACCAGCAGGTAGATCAACGCACTGTCCATCGACAGCAACGGCTGCAGCCAGTCGCTCAGCACAGCACCCCCCGCTCGCGGGGGGCTGCGGAGCCGACGTTAGCAGTTGCGGGACGGTGCCCGTGACGGTCCGACGGATGCCGCGCCGGGGCGTCGCGGGCGTACTCCCCACCACAGAGAGGTGTCACCCGGACCCGGTCGGCGGATCAGCCGGCGTCGCCAGACGCACCATCGTCCAGGAGACGGGCGGCAGCATCACCGACAGCCGCCCCCTGGTCGGCCGCCGGGCCGGGAAGGGTCTGGGGACGGACCCGGTCCGGCTGCGCCGACGTGTTGGCGGCCCGCACGTCCGGGTCGGTCAGCACGCCCTGCTCAACGACCCGGTAGCCGGGGGATGCCCGCAGGTCGATGTCGAGCACGAGGGACTCCCGCTGCCCACGGTTGACATCGGCGGTCTGATGACCCAGCTGTCAAGGCCCGTCCATCTCGTTGCCGAGACACCACTGACGAACTCATCCAGCCCGAAAGCGTTGGTCTCGATGCTGTGCCAGGCGTTCGACGAAGGATCCGAAGGTACGGCGTACCTCCGCAGAAGGTGCACGGGTGCGGTCGTGGGGCGACCGGCCACGGGCATCGACGGTCACCGCCGGCGCCCCAGGCTGTCGGACGCTAGCACGCGCGGTGTAGCCCTGCCTTCCAGCAGACCCGGTTACGGCAAGGGTGCGGCGGCTACGACAGCGTACGGGACGGACGCGGTGGGTCAGGGTTTGCGGGCGACGCCGCCGACGAAGGTGTAGTAGGTGTCGGTCTGCTCCGACGGCTCGTCGTCATGGTCCGGGCGCCACTCCGCAAGGGGCACCAGGCCCGGTTCGAGCATCTCGAAGTCGCCGAAGTACCCGAGGATCTCGTCACGCTGGCGCCACCGACCGGTACCCAACGTCTGGTTAAAGATCTTCTCGACCACGAGCGCCTTGCGGGCGGCCTCCGGCTGGCTGTCACCCGGGTGGTGGAAGTGGGACAGGGCCAGGTAGCTCCCGCTCGGGACCGCGTTCCGGTAGACCGTCGCCACCCCGGCTGGATCCTCGTCGTCACCGAGATGGTGCAGGATGCCGAGCATCAGCAGACCGACCGGCTGATCCAGGTCGATCATCGACTGTACGTCGGGGTTGGCCAGGATCTGCTCCGGGTCGCGGGCGTCCGCCTGGACGACGGTGGTCATCGGAGAGCTGTCGAGCAGCGCCCGACCGTGTGCCAGCACCATCGGATCACTGTCCACGTACACCACCCGCACCTGCGGGTCGACCTGGTGGGCGATCTCGTGCACGTTTCCCTGGGTCGGCAGGCCCGAGCCGATGTCGAGGAACTGCCGCACGCCGGCCTCGGCGACCAGGTGCCCCACCACGCGGCGTAGGAAGCCGCGGTTGGCCCGGGCGGCCAGCGGACCGTCGGGGGTGACCTGCAGCGCCATCTCGCTGGCCTGGCGATCGACCGCGAAGTTGTCCTTGCCGCCGAGCATGTAGTCGTACACGCGGGCGACGCTAGGGCGGGTGGTGTCCACCCCGACCGGAACTCGGTCCTCAATGCTCACGGCGGAGACCTCCGGGGGATGCGTCCGACCAGGATCTCGTGGTCGGTTGGGAGCGCTGCCAGGCGCAGTCTAGAGGATCCGCCCCGGGGACTCTCCCGGCGGATCCGGCTCACCCGCGCCGGGTCGGAACCGCCGGTGGCATGTCTATCCCCTGTCGACGGCGGGACCGGCCACTCTATCCCCTGTCGACGGCGAGGGCGAGCACCCGGTCGACCGTCACCTCGTCGAGGCGGTCGACGACGAGCGTCGCGCCGGCCAGGGCGTCGGCCGCCGGCGGATACGCGGGGTGTGGCACCGCGACCACCACCAGACCGGCGGCCACGGCGGACCGCAGCCCGTTGCTCGAATCCTCCACCGCCAGGCACCGCCCCGGCGGTTCGCCGAGCAGCCGTGCCGCCACCTGGTAGACCTCGGGGTCCGGCTTGCCGGCCGCGCACTCCTCGGTCGACACGGTCGCCCGGAACGCCTCGGTGAGCCCCGCCGTGGCCAGCACCTGTTCGATCAGACGGCGGGGGGAGGAGCTGGCCAGCGCGAGCGGGAACCGCCCGGCGAGGTCGCAGACCACCTCGATCGCGCCTGGGATCAACGGCAGCTCGGCCCGGTACCGCGCCGCCATGGCGTCGATCACCTCGTCAGCGACCCGGTCGGCGCCGCGCCCGACGCCGAGGTCCGCGTCCAGGTAGCCGGCCCACTCCGGGGTGCTCATCCCCATCAGCCGCTGCTGGGCGTCCGGCAGCCACCGACCACCGGCCCCGGCCACGTAGTCGCGCCGGACCTGCTCCCAGACCGGCTCGGTGTCGATGAGTACGCCGTCCATGTCGAACACCACCGCCGAGATCATGACCCCATCCTGCCCGGTCGACCGGAATCGACCCGGAGCGGGGTCACTGAGCGCTATCCTCGCAGGTGAGCTCCCCTTTCTCGATCCGAGCCGGGTCGCTGCAGCGGCCCACGCACCGGACTGAAGCGGTGAAAGGAGTTGCGATGTCGGAGCACGCCGCACCGGCCCGCGACCGGATCGTCGCCGGCGTCCACGACTCGGCATCCAGCTGGGCCGCCGTCGCCCTGGCCGCCCGGGAAGCCGCCACCGCGCACCGGCCGCTGCGGCTGGTGCACGCCCTCAACTGGATCCCGGACGACCTGTCCGGTGGCGACGACCCCCAGCCGGACGCCTACCAGCTCGTCGAACGCGCTGTGGAGATCGCCACCCGGACGGCCCCCGGAATCGACGTCACCACCGAGGTGTCCGAGAACGCCCCGGCCACCGCGCTGCTCCGGGAGTCCCGGATGGCGTCGTTGATCGTGATCGGCGACGGGGACCTGGCCCGGTGGACCTGCCTGCCGCTGGACGCACTCGCCGTACAGATCGCCGCCCGCGCCGACTGCTCGGTGCTGGTCGCCCGGGCCGGCTCCGAGCCGGCCCCCGAACCGGCCGCGCCGGTGCTGGTCGGCGTGGACGGCTCAGCCGGCTCGGAGCGGGCGCTCGGCTTCGCCTTCGACGCCGCCGCGCAACGGGACAGCGACCTGATCGTCGTGCGCAGTTGGGAGAGCGAGTCGAGCTGGGCCGACGCCTCGGCGGCGACCGCCGACGAACTCGCTGCGGCGGTGACCCCGTGGCAGGAGAAGCATCCCGACGTCGCGGTCCGTCAGCAAGTGGTGAACGGCCCGCCGGCCCGGGTGCTGATCGAGCGTGCCACCCAGGCCGGTCTGGTGGTCGTCGGAGCCCGTGGCGACCATCCGCTGCGGGTTCCGCTCGGCGCGGTCAGCCAGGCGGTGCTGCACCATGCCGGGTGCGCGACGGCGATCGTCCGCGAAGGCGGGCCCCGGCCGGCCGTCGGCGACTGACCGGCGTGCGGGTCACCCTCGACCGTGCAGGAGGCGGGCGCCACGGGTCGTCGCCGACAGCCGTCGTCCCTGGTGGGCCCGGATGCTAGGGGCCCGACGGTTGAGGCGGTGAGCCGGCCCGCCCGGTCGGGACACGGCAGCACGGAACGGTCAGGACACGGCAGCCATGTGGACGATGTTCACGTATTGGTACTCATATGATTACGCTGTGACAACCCCCGACACGTGGCGCCTTCCGCCCTGGACCCTCCTCAGCAACCACGGACACGTCCTGCTCGCCATCGCCCGCGACCCACGGGCCCGGCTGCGGGACGTGGCGGCGCGGGTCGGGATAACCGAACGCGCGGCGCACACCATCGTCGCCGACCTGGAGGAAGCCGGATACCTCGCCCGGCACCGGGTCGGCCGGCGCAACGAGTACACGGTCAATCCGCACGTGCCGTTCCGACATCCGGCCGAATGCGACCACCTGGTCGGCGAACTACTCGCGCTGTTCACCGGCGGCCAGCCGGCATCGGCCGGACCGCCGACGCCGACGCCGACCGTATCGCCGCCGGCCGATCCACATCCGACCCCGGCCGGGCCGCCGACGCCGGCCGGTCGACCGACGGGACCCCAGTCCCGCAACGGCGGGTCCTTCGCACCTGTCCCCCAGCCGTCGACGGAGGTGGACTGTAGTCAGGTGCGACTGAAGGAGTGAGGACCATGAGCGCCAGTCACCTGATCGTCGTCGGTGTCGACGGCTCCGAGGGCAGCCGCCAGGCTCTCGACTGGGCCGCCAGGGAAGCCGCCGAGCGGGGCGGCGCGCTGCGCGCCGTCGTCGCCTGGCGGTGGGACGGTGGAACCACGGTCAGCCCCATCGAGGAGCGGCAACGCGCCAGCGAACTGCTGGACCAGGAGATCACCGCGCTGACCGCCCGGGTCGGATCGGCGTCGCCGGTCGTCGGCGAGGTGGTCGAGGGCCGCGCCGCCGACGTGCTGACCACCGCCGCCCGCGGCGCGGACCTGCTGGTCCTGGGCAGCCACGGGCACGGCCGCCTGCAGCACACCGTGCTCGGCTCGGTCAGCGAGGAGTGTATCCGCAAGGCCACCTGCCCGGTCGTGGTGATCCCCGTTCCCGCGCTGGTCTGCTCGGCCGCCGACCCCACGAGCTGAGCCGGAGGTGATGGCCGTGATCAGGCCGGTCGTCGTAGGGTACGACGGCTCGTCCAGCGCCGACGCCGCGGTCAGCTGGGCGGTCGCCGAAGCCGTCCGGACCGCCACCCCGGTGGTCCTCGCGTTCGCTTTCGAGTGGCCGACCGGGACCGGTCCGCTGGCCCCCGTGCCGACCAGCTGGCCGAACGCGGCCTCCCGGCGCGACGCGGAGACGATGCTGCGGGTGGCGGCCGCCGAGGCCGCCGAGACGCACCCGGACGCCGACATCAGCACCGTCGTCCTCGACGGACCCGCCGCCCTACGGCTGCGTGAGAAGTCCCGGGACGCGGCGCTGCTGGTGGTCGGCAACCGGGGGCACGGCGGCTTCGCAGACCTGCTGCTCGGGTCGACCAGCGTGGCCGTCTCCGCGCACGCACACTGCCCGGTGGTGGTGGTTCGCGGTGCGGCACACCCCACCGCCTCGGTGGTGGTCGGCGTGGACGGCTCCGAGTCGTCACTGGCCGCGCTGCGCTTCGCCGTCGAGCAGGCGGCCAGCCGGCTGGTGCCGCTGCGGGTGCTGCGTGCCTGGCACCCACCGGCACAGCGGTGGCAGCCACCGGCCTTCGACCCTCGGGAGATCGTCGCCGCCGAGCGTGCCCTGCTCGACGACGAGCTGACCGGGTGGCGGGAAAAGTATCCCGAGGTCACGATGACCGCCGAGGCGGTTGGCGACAACCCGGGCCGGGTCCTGGTCGACGCGTCGCGTACCGCCAGCCTGGTGGTGGTCGGCTCGCGCGGCCGGGGCGGCTTCACCGGCCTGCTACTCGGCTCGGTGTCGCAGCAGCTGCTGCACCACAGTCACAGCCCGGTCGCGGTGATCCGCGACACCATCCCGGCCGACGTGCCCTGAGCTGGCGCGCCGACGACCACCCGCCCGGCGGGCCGTCCCTTGACCCGCCGGGCCTTCCACCCATGGAGGCTGACGTGTTCGCCGAGCAGATCCACGATCCGTGGCGGACCTTCCAGGGACGACGGTGGCGGGACACGATCGACGTGGCCGCCTTCGTCCAGGCCAACTACACGCCGTACACCGGCGACGCCGGGTTCCTGACCGGCCCGACCGGACCCGGGCGGTCTGGGACCGGCTGCGGGACATGTTCGTCGAGGAACGCCGTCGGGGCGTCTACGACGTCGACTTCGCGACGCCGTCCACTATCACCGCGCATGCTCCCGGCTACCCGGCCGACCCACAGGTGCACCGAATCTTCACCACGTACCGCAAGACCCACAACGACGCCGTCTTCGACGCCTACCCGGCCGACGTACTGCGGGCCCGCCGCTCGCACATCGTCACCGGGCTGCCGGACGCCTACGGGCGGGGACGGATCATCGGTGACTACCGGCGGGTTCGCCCTGTACGGTGTGGACCGGTTGATCGCCGACCGCCGGGCGCAGCGCGAGGCGCTGGACCTGGTCCCGTCCACCGACGACGTGATCCGCGACCGGGCGGAGCTGGCCGAGCAGATCCGGGCACTCGGTGAGCTGGTCGAGATGGCAGCCGCGTACGGCTACGACGGCTCACGGCCGGCCGCCGGCGCCCGGGAGGCGGTCCAATGGCTGTACTTCGCCTATCTGGCCGCCGGCAAGGAGCAGAACGGCGCGGCGATGTCGCTCGGCCGGACCGCCACGTTCCTCGACGTCTACCTGCAGCGCGACATCGACTCCGGGCAGCTGACCGAGCTGGCCGCGCAGGAGCTGGTCGACGACTCTGCGCTCAAGTTGCGGATCATCCGCTTCCTGCGCACCCCGAGTACGACGAACTCTTCTCCGGCGACCCCACCTGAGTGACCGAATCCCTCGGCGGGACCGGCACCGACGGACGGACCCTGGTCACCCGGACCACGTTCCGCTACCTGCAGACGCTCTACAACCTGGGACCGGCGCCGGAGCCGAACCTGACCGTACTCCGGTCCCCCACGCTGCCCGACGGGCTCAAGAAATTCTGCGCCCAGGTGTCGCTGGACGCCAGCGCCATCCAGTACGAGAACGACGACACGCTGCGGTCCTGGTACGACGACGACACCGCGATCGCCTGCTGCGTGTCGGCGATGCGCCTCGGCCGGGACATGCAGTTCTTCGGGGCCCGGGCAAACCTGGCCAAGGCCCACGCGATCAACGGCGGCCGCGATGAGGTCACCGGCGAGCAGATTGCCCCGGTGAGTCAGCCGGTCGGCGGGGAGGTCCTCGACTACGACGAGGTCCTCGCGGCCTTCGACCGGACGTTGGACTGGCTGGCCGCCACCTACGTCACCGCGCTCAACGTCATCCACCACATGCACGACCGGTACGCGTACGAACGGTTGCAGATGGCGCTGCACGACTACCCGGTGCACCGGTTCCTGGCCTGCGGGATCGCCCGCCAGCGGCTTCCACCTCAACGTCAACGTGTTGGACCGGGCCACCCTGGAGGACGCGATGGGGCACCCGGAGCGGTACCCGCAGCTGACCATCCGGGTCAGCGGGTACGCGGTGAACTTCGTGCGGCTCACCGCCGAGCAGCAGCGCGACGTCATCTCCCGGACGTTCCACGGAGGGCTGTGAGGTGACCACCGGGGCGGTCCACTCGTACGACGTGTCGATTGGGGCGGACGGCCCCGGTACCCGATTCGTCGCGTTCCTCGCCGGCTGTCCGCTGGCGGCTCGCCGACCGGGGCACCCCGATCTGGGTCCGGTTCGTGCTGGCGTCCACCGGACTCACCGGCTACCGACCTGGTCGCCGTAGGCCGCGGCGACCGGGCGGTCGGCCCGCCACGCCGGTGACCAGCGGAACCGGTGAGTGCCGCCACGCCAGCCGCCGACGGCCGCCGACCTGACCGGTGCGGCGGCAAGTTCGGCGGCGATCTGCCGGACCTGGTGGTAGCCGGTGGCCATCAGGAAGGCCGACGCCCGGCCGTAGCTCTTGATGCCGACGACAAAGTAGCCCGGCTCGGGATGGCGCAGCTCGTCGACTCCGGGTGCCGGCGCCGACCAACCCCGGGCCGGCCCGGGGTCGAGCAGGGTGGCCAGGCCACGGCTGGTGCCGAGCACCGGGTCCAGGTCGAGGCGGAGCTCGCTGGCGAGCCGGTGGTCGGCACGGAACCCGGTGGCGACCACCACCCGGTCGGCGACGACGGTCCGCCCGTCGCGGCTGGACAGCCGGACCGGGCCAAGGTCGGACAGCTGCTCCACCCGATGCGTGACGAATCCGGTCTCCAGGACGATCCGACCAACGTCGACCAGTTGGCGCAGCCGGGTGCCGATCGCCCCGCGTGCCGGCAACGCGTCGGCGGCACCCGGGGCGAAGATCGGATCGGCGGTGACCCGACGGACCGCCCAGGTGATCCGGGTGCCAGGCTGCTGGTCGGCCAGTTCGATCAGGTCGAGCAAGGTGTTGGCGGCCGAGTGTCCGGCGCCCACCACGACGGTGTGCCGGCCGGCATGTTCCGCGCGGTTGACGCCGAGCACATCGGGCAGGGCGAAGTCGAGATGTGCGGCTGCGGCCGGCTCGCCGAACGCGGGCAGGCCCTCGCCGCCCAGATGGTTGGGGGTGTCCCAGGTCCCCGACGCGTCGACAACGGCGCAGGCGAGTTGTTCGGTGCCATCGGCCAGGCGGGCCACGAACGGCGCGTCGCCGCGTCCGGGGCCGCGCAGCCGGTCGACGCCGAGCCGGGTGATCCCGGTGACCCGGGTGCCGTAGCGGATCCGGTCGGCCAGCACTGGCAGCTTCGCCAGCGGCAGCAGGTACTCCTCGATCAGTTCGGCTCCGGTCGGGTGGTGCCCGGGTTCGGGTACCGACCAGCCGGCGGCGTCGAGCAGTCGGCCGGCAACCGGGTCGATGTTGTCCCGCCAGCTGCTGAACAGCCGTACATGCTGCCAGTTGCGGATCGCGGCACCGGCGGCGGCGCCTGCTTCCAGCACCAGCGACGGGACCCGGTGCCCGGTGAGGTGGGCGGCGGCGGCCAGTCCCACCGGGCCGGCGCCGATCACGACCACGGGCAGTTGCCGGGCGGCGTACTCGATGCTCATCTGTCTCCTCTCGACGTGGTGGCGGCCAGCCGAGACGGCAGCACGCAGCGGGGACGTCCGCGAGTTGGCCCGTCACCCCATCAGTTGAATCGATGCCTATCGAGACAACGCATCATGCTGTACCGCGCCCTGAGCTCCGGCTGGGCGGACACGCTTCCAACGACCACCCCACCGCAGGCGTTCGCACACTGGGTCCGATTACCAACCGGTCACTTCGTCGCGACCATCACCCGTCGCGACCCGCGCAGCCACGACCAGCCCAGCACGCTCCCGGCCGCAACCGTTTGAATGTCGATTTCGCCACGGCCCGGCACCTGGAAGTTCAACACCACCTGCCCGGTCCGCAGCAGCCAGAACCGGTCCGCCGTCCGCCCCTTCCGGAAGATCTGCTGCCCGCTGTGCCGGACCCCGGGGCGCGCCTGGTACGACAGCCGCTCCAGCCAGGGCCGGGGTAGGTCGGCCAGGAACGACCGGCCGAGCCGGACGTGCCGCGTCGGCCGCCCAGACCACCGACCGAGTCGGTGCTCGGCGCCGGCCTGCTCACCGGGTGCTCACCACCGGCGCGCCTCCAACGGGGTACGGCGGCGGATGGCGAACCCGGCGTTGGTTTTCGCAGTGGCCGGCGCGGGTCTGCTGCAGCTCGCCGGGGTCTACCTCGGCCCGCTGCACACGCTGCTGGGCGCCGAGCCGCTGGCGCTTACCGGAGTTGGCGGCCTGTGCCGCTGTCGCGGCGCTGCCCGCACTGGTGTTACATCTGTCCCGGAGCGGGAACGGACGTGGTTCGGGTCCGGATTCCCCGCGTCCCGTCGGCCGTGAGCCGGCGTAGCAGACCCTGACCAGGAGGCAGCAGATGGACGAGGCGACCACCAAGGGGACCAGCACCAGCACCAGCACCGGGACCGGGACCGGGACCGGCGTCGACACGGCGGTGACCGGCGCCGACGCCGCGACCGGCGCCCGGCCGTTGGCCGCCGTACTGACCGAGGCCGCCGCAGCCGCCGGCCACGCGCCGTCGGTGCACAACACCCAGCCCTGGCACTGGCGGGTTCGGCCGGACAGTCTGGAGCTGCGCGCTGCCCGGGATCGGCAGTTGCCGGCCACCGATCCGGACCGCCGGTTACTGATCCTCAGCTGCGGTGCCGCGCTGCACCACGCGAGGATCGCGCTCGCCGCCCAGGGTTGGACGGCCCAGGTGCAGCGGTTGCCGGACCCGGCCGAGGAGGATCTGCTGGCGGTGCTGCGACCCACCGAACGGATCGCGATCCAGCCCGACACCGTCCGGATGTTCCAGGCGATGCAGGTGCGACACACCGACCGCCGGCCGGTCAGCGACGAGCCGCTGCCGGTCGCGGCGGTCACCGCGATCACCGCCGCCGCCGGAGCCGACGTCCAGCTGCAGATCCTCTCCTCCGACCAGGTAGTGCTGCTCGCCGCAGCAGCCAGCCGGGCGGAGGAGGTCGAGTCGGAGGACCCGCAGATCCGCAGCGAGCTCGACTACTGGACCGGGCTGGGCACCCCGCCCGGCACCGGACTGCCCGACGAGGTCCTGCCGGAACGCGCCGCGCAGACCACGGTGCCCGGACGCGACTTCGGCCGGGCCGGCACTCTGCCGGTCGGCGGCGGGCACGACCGGGCTGCCGTCTACGCCCTGCTCTTCGGTGCCGACGACGAACCGGCGTCCTGGCTGGCCGCCGGCGAGGCGCTCTCCTCGGCCTGGCTGACCGCGACCGAGCTGGGCATTTCGGTGGTGCCGCTGAGCGGGGCGGTCGAGGTGGCCGCCACCCGGCAGACCTTGCGGCACATCCTCGCCGGGCTCGGCTACCCGTACCTGGTGCTACGGCTCGGCATCGCCAGCCCGGACCACGCCGGCCCGCCGCACCCGCCGAGGATGCCGGCGGCGCAGCTGGTGGACACCAGTGCGGTGGACACCGCAAAACCCCACGCCGCCGACCCTGCGGAGGGCCGATGAGTCCCGACGGACCCGTACTGGTCGGTGTCGACGGTTCCAAGGCCGCAGTGCAGGCCGCCCGGCTGGCCGCCCGGGAGGCCGCGATGCGACGGCGCCCGCTGCGGATCGTGCACGCCTTCGTCTGGCCGGCGCTGCAGGCACCGATGGCGTTGGCACCAGCGGTGCCGCCGGAGGGCGAAGTCGAACGGTACACCCGGGAGATCGTCGACGAGGCCGCCCGGGCGGCGGCCGACGAGGCGCCGCAGCTCGAGATCGCCACCCAGGTGGTCGACGGGGCCGCCACCGTGGTCCTGCTCGCCGAGGCCCGCTCCGCAGCGCTGGTCGTCCTCGGCGACCACGGGTTCGGACCGATCTCCGGGGCGCTGGTCGGCTCGGTCGCCTCCCAGGTGGCGACCCACGCCGACGGTCCGGTGCTGGTGGCCCGGGGCGACTGTGACCGCAGCGGTCCAGTGATCGTCGGGGTGGACGGCTCCGAGCTGTCCGCACAGGCCGTCGGCTTCGCCGCCGAGGCGGCCGACCTGCGTGGCACGGAGCTGCTCGCGGTCCACACCTGGACCCATCCGCCGTCGATCGGACCGGGTGACATGCAACCGCTGGTCTACGACGCGGCAGCCCTGCAGGCAGAGGAGGAGGCGCTGCTCGCCGAGTCGGTGGCCGGGGTCCGCGAGCGGCATCCCGACCTGACCGTACGGCAGTTGTCGGTCCAGGGTCGGGCGACCAAGGTGCTGACCGAAGAGTCGGCCCGGGGTCAGCTGCTGGTGATTGGCGCCCGCGGGCGGGGCGGCTTCACCGGGCTGCTGCTCGGCTCGGTGAGCAACGCCCTGCTGTACCGCAGTCAGTGTCCGCTGGTCGTCATCCGGCCGACCCGGCACTGAGTGGGCCGGCCCGGCGGGCGGCGAGCCGAGCCGGTCCGGCGACGGGCCGGTTAGCATCGTCGCTGTGAGCGCCGCGAACCCCCCGCCGGACGAGCACCGCGACGCGCCGTCGCTCGGGCTGACCCCACTGTCCCGGGTCCGACTGGACCAGCTGCTACACGAGATGCTCGACCGGGTCGGCGAGGTCGTCACCAGTCGGGAGCGGCTCCGTGCGTTGCTCGACGCGGTGGTCGGCATCGGCACCGACCTGGAGCTGCACAGCACCTTGCGGCGCATCGTCGAGGCGGCGTGCGGGTTGGCCGGGGCCCGGTACGGCGCCCTCGGGGTGATCGGCCCGGACCGCCAGCTGGTCGATTTCGTCACCCACGGCATCGATCCGCAAACGCACGCGGCGATCGGTGACCTGCCGCACGGTCGAGGCGTTCTCGGCCTGCTCATCGACGATCCGGCGCCGGTGCGGATGCCGGACATCACCAGGCACCCCCGGTCGTACGGGTTTCCGCCGCACCATCCGCCGATGCACAGTTTCCTGGGAGTGCCGCTGCGCATCCGCAACCAGGTCTTCGGCAACCTGTACCTGGCCGAGAAGCAGGGTGCGGCCGAGTTCACCGAGGACGACGAGGAGATCGTGACGGCGCTGGCCGCCGCCGCCGGCGTGGCGATCGAAAACGCCCGGCTGTACGAGTTGGCCAACCGACGCGAACGTTGGCTGGCCGCCACCGCGGAGATCACCGGCGTACTGCTCGGCACCGTGCGCCGCACCGACGCGCTGACCCTGGTCGCCCGGCGGGCACGTGAGGTGGCCGAGGCAGACATGGTCCTGGTCCTGGTCAACGACGACGAGGCGGCCCAGTTCACGGTCGAGGTGGTGGACGGGTCGACCTTCGGGCTGGTCGGCGCGGTGCTGCCGGCTGGTGAGACCAGCTTCGCCGGCGCGATCACCAGCGGTGAGCCGATCATGGTGGAGAGCCTGGCGAAGGCGGCACCGTGGCCGGTGCCGGTCACCGCCGGACCAGCGGTGATCTCTCCACTGACGGTCGCGGAGACGCTGCACGGCGTGCTGGTGGTGGCGCACCACGCGGACGCTGCCGGGCCGACCGACGGGGACGCGCCGCTGCTGGCCAGCTTCGCCGGTCAGGCGGCGCTGGCCATCGAGCGGGCCCGAGCGCAGGAGGAACGCGAGCTGCTCGTGGTGCTGGAGGACCGGGAACGGATCGCCCGCGACCTGCACGACGTGGTGATCCAGCGGCTGTTCGCCACCGGGCTGCAGTTGCAGAGCGCCATGCCGCTGTGCAGTGGTCGACCGGAGATCGGAAAACGGATCAACACCGCCGTCGACGATCTGGACTCCACCATCCGGGACATCCGCCGGGCGATCTTCGAGCTGCGTACCCCGATGAGCGCGGCCCTGCGTACCGAGTTGCGCGAGGCGGTCGACCTGGCCGCCGACGGGTTGGGCTTCCGGCCCGCCCTGCAGCTGGACGGGCCGGTGGACAGCGCCGTGCCGGACCAGCTCCGTCCGGACCTGCTGGCGGTGCTGCGAGAGGCGCTGTCCAATGTAGTACGGCATGCCCGGGCGAATCAGGTGACGGTACGGGTGTCGGCACTCGAAGGTGAACTCGCACTCACGGTGACCGATGACGGGATCGGGGTGGACCCGGCCGCCGCCCGGGGTGGGCTGGTCAACATGCGAGAACGTGCCGAGCAGCGCGGCGGAGCCTTCTCGGTGGCCGCCGGGGATCCCCGCGGCACCATCCTTACCTGGAAGGTCCCGTTACGGGACTGATCTGACCCGGCAAGGTCCCGTTACGGGACTGATCTGACCGAGGGTCAGTGACGCGGGCCGAGCAGCCGGGTGGCGAGCACCGCCGCCTGGGTCCGCCGTTCCAAGCCGAGCTTGGCGAGCAGACTGGAGACGTAGTTCTTCACGGTCTTCTCGGCAAGGAACATCTTGCCGGCGATCTCCCGGTTGGTCAGCCCTTCGGCGACGTACTCCAGGATCCGGCGTTCCTGCTCGGTGAGCGACTTCAGCTCGTGCGGCTCCTCGACGCCGCTGCGAATTCGCTCCAGCACCCGGCGGGTCACCGCCGGGTCGAGCAACGACTGACCGGCCGCCACCCGGCGTACCGCGTCCACCAGGTCGGTGCCCCGGATCTGCTTGAGCACGTAGCCGGCGGCACCGGCCATGATCGCGGCGAAGAGCGCTTCGTCGTCCTCGTACGAGGTGAGAATGAGCCCGTTGATGGACGAGTCGACGGCCCGCACGTCGCGACAGACGTCGATGCCGTTGCCGTCCGGCAGTCGAGCGTCGAGAATCGCCACGTCCGGGCGCAGCGCCGGGATGCGCCGGGCCGCCTCCTGCGCGGACCCGGACTCGCCGATCACCTCGATGTCGCCGCTGCTCTGCAGCAGGTCGGCAAGGCCACGGCGGACGACCTCATGGTCGTCGAGCAGGAAGACGCGGATCATCCCCTGTTTCTACCCTGTCGCGGGGCGCGGCGGCCAGGGACCAAAGTCCCGGGCGCCGGGACCGGCCGGGCCGGCCGGGGACCGGGTGCCGGTGACGGTGGGGCGCGGCAGGCAAGACGGACGGGCCCGGTGGCCCGGGAGGATCCGGGACGTACGACCCTGCCGGTGCCGGCCCGGGACCGGGCACCGTGTAGTCATGCTGACCACCACGTTCACCATGGCCCAGCTGCGTACCGCGGTGACCGCGGCGGTCCGCGCCCCGTCGCTGCACAACAGCCAGCCGTGGCGGTTCCGGCTGGTCGAGGGCGCGATCGAGCTCCGGCTCGACCCGGACCGGCTGCTCACCGCCTGCGATCCGACCGGCTGGGCCGCCCGGATCGGCTGCGGGGCCGCCCTGTTCAACCTACGGCTCGCCCTGGTCGCCGCCGGCACACCGGCCGAGGTCCGGCTCCGCCCCGAGCCGGCCGACCCGTGGCTGCTGGCCCGGCTGGTGCCCGGACCGCCGCGGCCGGCCACGCCGGCCGAGTCCCGGCTGTACGCCGCGGTGCCACGCCGGCACAGCAACCGGCTGCCGTTGCGGCCGGACCCGGTGCCGCCGCCGGAGCGGCGGCGGCTGATCGAGGCGGCCCGGGCCGAGGGCGGCTGGCTGGAGCTGGTGGTCGGCTCAACCGCCGTCACCGCCGTAGCGGAGATCGCCACCAGCGCCAACCGGGTGCTCGACCGGGATCCCGGGTACCGGGCGGAAGTGGCCCGGTGGACCCGGCACTTCCCGGCACCGGACGGGGTGCCGGCGGCCGCCGGCGGACCGGTCGCGGAGCCGCACGATCTACTTCCCCGACGACCGTTTGGCAGTACCCGCCGCGCTGCGGGACGCGATTTCGAGTCCGAACCGCTGGTGGCGGTGCTCGGCGCGACCGGCAACACGCCAAGCGACCAGCTGACCGCCGGGCAGGCGCTGCAGCGGGTGCTGTTGACGGCCACCGACGCTGGCCTGGCGACGTCGATGCTGTCCCAGCCGATCGAGGTCGCTCAGGCCCGCGAGCAGCTCCGGCTGGCGCTCGGCCGGTTCGGAACACCACAAATGGTCATCAGGATCGGATACGGTCAGCCCGGCCGACCGACGCCACGTCGGGATCCGGCCAACGTGATCGACACGGTCCGGGAGGAACGATGAGTGACCCGATCGTCTCAGGGGTGGACGGATCACCGGCCAGCCTGTGCGCCGCCCGACACGCCGCCGAGGCCGCGGTCCGGCACGGCGCGCCGTTGGTGCTGGTCCACGGCTATCTGCACGCCTTCGGGTACGGGATCCCGATCAATCCGTACGACGGCGAACTACCCGGGCCGAACGAGGAAGGTGAGCGGATGCTCGCCGAGACCGCCGCGCAGCTGCGCGCCGAGCGGCCCGGCATCACGGTGCAGACCCGGCAGGTGGCGGCCGGCGGGGCACCGACCTTGATCGAGGAGTCCCGGCACGCGGAGCTCGTGGTGGTCGGCAGTCGGGGCCTCGGCGGTTTCACCGGACTGCTGCTCGGCTCGGTCAGTTCACAGGTGGCCGGGCACGCGCACTCCCCGGTGCTGGTGGTCCGACCACCGGACGCGCCGGTCGAGGCGGACGGCCCGGTGCTGGTCGGCGTCGACGGGTCGGCGCACGCGGAGCAGGCCCTGCACGCCGCGGCCGACGAAGCCGCCGCGCGCCGGGTCGGGCTGGCCGTACTCCACGTGTGGTGGCCGAGTCCGATGCGGGACAGCACCGAAGTCGCGGCGCCGGCCGACAGCGCCCGCCGGGAGGCCGACGAACTGCTCGACGCCGCGGTCGCCGCCGTTCGGCGACACCATCCGGACCTGCCCATCGAGCGGCGGCCGTTGGAAGGGGTCGAGGCCGACGCGGTGATGGTCGAGGCGAGCCGCAAGGCAGGTCTGGTGGTGGTTGGTTCCCGCGGTCGGGGTGGCTTCACCGGGCTGCTGCTCGGCTCGGTCAGCCAGACGCTGGTGCACCACGCGCACTGCCCGGTGCTGGTGGCCCGCCCGCATCCGCACCGCTGACCGGCCCGCCAGCCGGGTCGGACGTCCCGGCCGCCCGGTCAGACGGTGTAACGCAGGATCGCACCGATGCCGTCGGGCACCTGGTCGGCGAGCTTGCCCGGCACCACCACCAGCCGGGCGCCGCCGGCGAGGGCGGCCCGCACGGCGGCGTCACCCAGCGGCACCTCGACGGGGTCTGTCACTCCGAAGACGGCCACCGCGCCGGCCGTGGCACCCACCTGGTCGGGCTGCGGACCGGTGTACGCCGAACGGGTCGTCAGCTGCGGACCGTCGACCAGCAGCAGAGTGTCGACCTGACGGCGGGCCAGCGTCGCGAGGGTGTCCGACGCTCCACCGGCGGCCCGGTCGGCCTGGCCGATCTCCCGCCGGTACGCCGCCACGGCGGCGGCCACGTCGGCGTCGGCAATGTCTTCCACCACGTCGACGGCCTGTTCGACCGCCGCGTCGGTGGTGTCGTAGGCGCCCTGCACCTCGTGCAGCAGTGCGGAGACCCGGGTCGGTGACTTGTCCCGCAGGAACTGCACCGCCCGGACGTCCCCGGTGACCACGACCGCTCGGGGGCGGACCTCGTCGACCAGTTCGGTGAGCCGCTCGGCCACCAGCGTCGCGTTGGCCTCCCACCGGTCCTCGGCCCGCTGCTGGTACCGCCGCTGGGACCAGCCACCCGGATGCGACCGGGTGATGTGCAACGTCTCCCCGGCGACCGTCTCGGTCACCTCCACACCGTCCGGCTGCAGGGCGACGATCTCGGCGCCGACCCGGTCGGTCGCCACCACCAGCACGGGCAGCTGCCGCTGCTCCCAGCGCAGTAGCGGCAGCAGGTGCGCGACCGGACAATAGCTGGCGGTCTCCCGATCCGGTGGTTCCGGCAGCTGGCGTACCAGCCGCACCCGGTCGGCGTCGGCGACCACCACCAGGGTGTCGCCGTCGAGATTGGCCCGCCCGGTCAACCCACCGATCACGTCGAGCAGGTGGTCGGGCGCGCCCGCCTCGGCCAACTGCCGACGCGCCGCCCGCCAGCGCAGCTGGACCTGCTCGGCGGTGTCCGGGGCCCGGCCGCTGGTGTCCAGGTAGAGCGACACGAACGGTCCGGGTGCGGTGGCCAGGTCGACGAGGGTGGTTCGGGGCGTGGTCGAAGTCACCGTTGGTCCTTCCCATGGTCGTACGGGGTCGGGCAGGTCGTCGCTACGGGGTACCCGGTCGGCGGTCCGGCTACTCCCCCGGCGCGTCGCCGTCGGATGCCGGCGGACGAGCCGGGTGACCGACAGGGTCGGTGCCAGCGCGGGTCAGTGCCCGCGACCGAACGCGTCGACCACGCCCCAGCGACCGGGAATGTCCAGCAGCTCGATCCGACCGATGTCGCGCGGTAGGTGCGGGCGGACGATCAGGTGTTCACCCTTGGGGTCCAGGCCGAGCATGGAGCGCAGGAACATCAGTACCGCCCCGGCCGACCAGGCGTGCGGGCTGCAGGCAGCTGGAAACTGCACCGGATACTTGGTCAACGCTCGGTCGTAGCCGGTGAACGCGCCGGGCAGCCGCCCATCGAAGAACTGCGCGGCCCCGATCATCGCTCCGGCGACAACGGCCGCCTCCTCGTCGAAGCCGTAACGGCGCATTCCGCAGGCGATCAGCGCGTTGTCGAACGGCCAAATCGTGCCGTTGTGGTAGCCAACCGGGCTGTACCGCCCGGCACCTTCGGCGAGGGTACGAATCCCCCAGCCGGAGAACAGCCGCCGGCTCATCAGGTGACCGACGACGTGCCGGGCCTTGTCCGGGTCGGCGATACCGCTCCACAGCAGATGCCCCATGTTCGAGGCGCAGGCGTCGATCAGGTTGCCGTCGGCGTCCATGCCGAGCGCGTAGTACCTGCCGTTGGAAATCCAGAACTCCTCGTTGAACCGACGCTTGAGCTCGGCCGCCTCGCGTTCCAGCTGGTCGGCGTAGGCCGCGTCGGACCAGATGTCGCGGGCCAGCCGGGCACCGCGCCGTTTCGCGTCGTACGCGTAGCCCTGCAGTTCGCAGGTTGCGCGGGGGCCGACCGGCAGCCGACCGTCGCGGTAGGAGATGGCGTCGGCGGAGTCCTTCCACCCCTGGTTCTGCACTCCGAGGCGTTCATTGCGGCACGCGTACCAGACGTATCCGTCGCCCATGATGTCGCCGTACGAGTCGATCCAGTCCAGGGCGAGCCGGGCGTGGAACTCGAGTTCCCGGACCAGATCCGCGTCGCCGGTCCACCGTTCGTACTCGTCGAGCAGCACGACGAACAGCGGCGTGGTGTCGGCACCGCCGTAGTAGGGGCAGGCGCTGATCTCCTCGTAGCCGGCGCGTTCGCCGTACCGGAACTCCTGCAGGATCTTGCCCGGCTCCTCCTCGGCGAAGTCGTCAAGCCGGCTGCCCTGCGCATCGGCGAGGGTGTGCAGCACAGCGGGGGTGAGCTGCGGGGCGAACGGCAGTGCCTGCAGGCTAGTGATGATCGCGTCCCGGCCGAAGAAGCCCATCAGCCAGGGCAGCCCGGCGGCGAAGACCATCTCGCCGCGGGTGTTGCCCTGGAACCGCAGCGCGGCCAGGTCTACGAGGCTGCGGCGGTATGCCTGGTCGAGGCTCGCCGAGTCGCAGGTGAGGGTGGGCGCGGCGGCCAGCCATTCGTCGAGCGCCTCGCCCGTCTCCACCTTTGCGGGGGTATCGTAGGCCGGCACCGCCTCCCGGATGTCCCGCCCTTCGGTTCCGCGGCTCCAGAGCACCACCTGGAAGGTGGTATCCCAGGCGCCCTGCGG
The DNA here is from genome assembly GCF_048060315.1 of Micromonospora sp. LOL_013. NCBI lineage: Bacteria > Bacillati > Actinomycetota > Actinomycetes > Micromonosporales > Micromonosporaceae > Micromonospora > Micromonospora sp. LOL_013. Next base: position 13,350 of record NZ_JBHMIQ010000031.1, on the reverse strand, counting down.
CCCGACCTGGATCTCGAAGGTCATGCCGTGGTCGTCAACGGCGGCGTCCGCGCTGCTGGATACCACGACCTCGCGTCGCTGGTTCTCCCGGTGGTAGAGCAGGCGCAGCGTGCCGTCCTCGACCGCGACGGAGATCTTGCCCTTCTTCTGCACGTCGGCGACTTCGGTGATGTCCGCGAAGTCGGTGCTGATGTCGAGGCGGATCCGCAGGTCCACCGGCACGTCCTGATGGTTCAGGACGGTGAGCCGCTCCAGGAACAGCCCGCCACCGACCGACCGCTGCCGGATCACCGAGAGGTTGGCGTCCACGTAGTGGGTCGGTTCGCCGGGCACCAGGAAGTACCGCGACTCGAAGTACCGCAGGTCGTCGACCGACAGGGCGGTGAGCCCTTCGCCGTTGACGGTGAGATCCCAGGTGGAGAGCACCCGCATGTCGAACGAGAAGAGTCCGGTGGGCAGTTCAGCCGACGGAAGGATGTCTCCCCGACCGTCGCTGATCATGAACATCATGCCGTCGAGGATGCTGGTGTAGCTCAGGTTCCTCACCGTGCTCTCCCCCAGCCCTGGGCCAACTGCCGGGGGTGACGGGCACCGACGGTGTCGGGTAGCAGCCGCTCGAACGCCGGCACCATGAAGATGTTGCCCTCGACAATGAACGCGAACCGAACGAAGGTCGCCCACAGCCGGTCCTCGCCGCGCAGTAGCCGCTCGAACAGTGGGCCGTCGATGACGGCGACGCAGTCCGCGTCGGCACCGGACTGTTCGGCCTGTACACCGCCGGCTGCGAAGTGCAGCAGCCACTGCTCGATGTGGTCGCGGTACCGCACGTCGAATCGCAGCGTGCCGTCGATCGTCGGGGGTAGCCGGGGGGCACGTTCGTCGAGACCGGCGAAGAAGGCCTCCGTGGTCGCTGACAATCCGCCACCTCCGTCGTCCGCTACTCAGCGAGCTTCCCGGTTGGGTCGGCGGGGTGCGGGCGGTTGCGCCGGAAATCACCCGGCAGGGTGTCCGACGACGGCATTCGCTGCGGCCCGTGGGATACCGAGTTCCGGCCGGCGAGCGTGTTGACTTCGTAGTTGCATGTCAACCGCTCTGAGGAAAGCGCTTTCTCCTGCCACGGCAGGGACGGTGGGTCCGCACCACCGACCGTCCCTGCCGCCGACGGCAGCCGCCCGACACTCGCCATAACCCAGCGATACCAAGAGCGATCTTCGATACCACGACCAACCAGCACCATTGACAAATATCGATCATGATGCCAACCTCAGGGTACCGCGTAGGAGCCTGACATCCGCGTGGGGAGCAGGGCAACTCTCCACTGACTCGGCACGCGTCGACGACCACGCGCATCTTCCGGGCAGAACGCACACGTAACCAGGTCGCGCCGTCCACCGGCGCGTACCCACCACAGTTGGAGTCGTCATGTCCCTTCCCACCACCACCGACCGCCGACCGCTGGGGCTGTACGCCCTGGTTGTCGCGGTCACCGCCGGGTTGCTGCTGACCACGGCGCTGGCCAACGTCGCCTCGGCGCACGGTTCGGTGATCAGCCCGGCCTCACGCAACTACGGCTGCCTCGAGCGTTGGGGCGACAACCACATGGCGCCGGAGATGGCCACCGAGGACCCCATGTGTTACCAGGCGTGGCAGGCCAACGCCGCCGCGATGTGGAACTGGAACGGCCTCTACCGGGAGGGCGTCGGTGGCAACCACCAGGGCGCCATCCCGGACGGCCAGCTCTGCAGCGGTGGACGCACCGAAGGCGGTCGCTACAACGCGATGGACGCGATCGGCGACTGGCGCGCCACGTCGATCAACAACTCCTTCAACGTCCGGCTGTTCGACGGGGCCAGCCACGGCGCCGACTACATCCGGGTCTACGTGACCCGGCAGGGCTTCAACCCGATCACCCAGGCGCTGGGCTGGGGCAATCTGGAGCTCGTAGCCCAGATCGGCAACACACCGGCGTCGCAGTGGCAGAGCGTGCCCAGCGGGGTGCAGATCGACATCCCGGCGACCGCTCCGGGGCGCACCGGCCGGCACATGGTCTACACCATCTGGCAGGCCAGCCACATGGACCAGTCCTACTACTTCTGCAGCGACGTGAACTTCGGCGGTAGCAACCCGCCGCCGACCACCGCGCCACCGACCACGCCGCCGCCGACCACCGCGCCACCGACCACCGCGCCGCCGCCCGGCTCGGCCGGCTGCACCGCGTCCTACACGGTCGCCTCGAGCTGGTCCGGCGGCTTCCAGGGTGACGTACGGGTGACCGCGGGCGCGTCGGCGATCAGCGGCTGGACGGTGACCCTGAGCTACCCCAGTGGACAGACCGTGCAGCAGGCGTGGAACGCCACCGTCTCGGCCAGCGGCTCGACGGTGACCGCCCGCAACGTCAGCTACAACGGCAGCCTCGCCGCCGGAGCCAGTACCAACTTCGGCTTCATTGGCTCGAACTCCGGCGGCACACCGTCGGTGACCTGCCGCGCCACCTGAGGCGTACCGGGTCAGCACGCCTTCCGGGGCGGTGTCGCGGTTCGCGGCACCGCCCCGGTTGTCATGCCGGGCCGAAATCAGATCGATGGCCATCGTAGGTAATTGACCGTCTTACACATCCGAAACAGGCGGTAACACGGATATTATTGTCAGCCATTGCCCACGTGGTTACAGTCGTACCTTCTCGGGGCCAGGAAGCGCAGGTCACGGCCGGTCAACCGGATCAGCCATGCTGTCCGAAGTGGATCAATGGTGCCGGGAAACCGGTACCGCAGAGAGGATCCGCCCATGTCAGGAGTCGTCCGCGCCGCCATCGTCCAGACCGCCTGGACCGGCGACAAGGAATCCATGATCAAAGCGCACGAGGAGTACGTCCGGCAGGCCGCCGCCCAGGGCGCCAAGGTGATCTGCTTTCAGGAGCTGTTCTACGGGCCGTACTTCTGCCAGGTGCAGGAGAGCGAGTACTACGCGTACGCCGAATCGATCCCCGGGCCGATCACCGAACGGTTCGCCGCCCTCGCGGCCGAGCACGGCATGGTGATGGTGCTGCCGATGTACGAGCGCGAGCAGGCCGGCCTGCTCTACAACACCGCCGCCGTGATCGACGCCGACGGCAGTTACCTGGGCAAGTTCCGCAAGACCCACATCCCCAACGTCAAGGGCTTCTGGGAGAAGTTCTACTTCCGCCCCGGCAACCTCGGCTACCCGGTCTTCGACACCGCCGTCGGTCGGATCGGCGTCTACATCTGCTACGACCGGCACTTCCCGGAAGGCTGGCGGGCGCTGGGCCTGTCCGGCGCGCAGATCGTGTTCAACCCGTCGGCGACCAGCCGCAGCCTCTCGTCGTACCTGTGGAAGCTGGAGCAGCCGGCGGCAGCGGTGGCCAACGAGTACTTCATCGCCGCGATCAACCGGGTCGGCGTCGAGGCCGATTACGGCGACAACGACTTCTACGGCACCTCCTACTTCGTCGACCCGGAAGGCAAGTTCGTCGGCGACACCGGGGACCCGTACCAGTCGGAGTTAATCGTCCGGGACCTCGACCTCGGCCTAATCGAGACGGTCCGCAACCGCTGGGCCTTCTACCGCGACCGCCGCCCGGACGCCTACGGCGACCTGGTCCAACCCTGAGCCGGCGGAGGAAGCCATGAGTCTGCTGATCACCGGCGGCACCGTGATCGGACCCACCGGACCGTACGCCGCCGACGTGCTCGTCGACGGCGAGACGATCACCGCGCTGCACTCCCCCGGCACCGGGCCGGCCACTGGCGTCGACGTCCTCGACGCCAGTGGCAAGTACGTCATCCCCGGCGGCGTCGACGTCCACACCCACATGGAGCTCCCGTTCGGTGGCACCAACGCGAGTGACACCTTCGACACCGGCACCCGGGCCGCCGCACACGGCGGCACCACCACGATCATCGATTTCGCGGTGCAGCGTGCCGGTGAGGTGGTCGGCGACGGGCTGGCCGCCTGGCACGCGAAGGCCGAGGGCAACTGCCACGTCGACTACGGCTTCCACATGATCATCGGCGGGGTGGACGACGAATCGCTCAAGGCGATGGACTCGCTGGTCGCCACCGAGGGGATCACCAGCTTCAAGCTGTTCATGGCGTACCCGGGGGTGTTCTACAGCGACGACGGCCAGATCCTGCGGGCCATGCAGAAGGCCCGCGACAACGGCGCCACCATCATGATGCACGCCGAGAACGGCATCGCCATCGACGTGCTCATCGGCCAGGCCCTCGCCCGGGGCGAGACCGACCCGATCCACCACGGACTGACCCGCCCGGCCGCGTTGGAGGCCGAAGCGACCAGCCGGGCCATCGCGCTGGCCGGGGTCGCCGCCGACTGCCCGCTCTACATCGTGCACCTGTCCGCCAGCGAAGCCCTCGCCGCCGTCGCCGCCGCCCGCGACACCGGCCGCAACGTCTTCGCCGAAACCTGCCCGCAGTACCTCTACCTCGCCCTGGAGGACCAGCTCGGCGCGCCCGGCTTCGAGGGCGCGAAATGGGTCTGCTCCACTCCGCTGCGCAGCAGGCACGAACCCCACCGCGCCGACCTGTGGCGGGGGCTGCGCACCAACGACCTGGCGGTAGTCTCCACCGACCACTGCCCGTTCTGCTTCAAGGACCAGAAGGAACTCGGCCTCGGCGACTTCTCCAAGATCCCCAATGGGATCGGCGGCGTCGAACACCGGGTCGACCTGGTCTACCAGGGCGTCGTCGACGGCAAACTGTCCCTGGCCCGCTGGGTGGAGACGATCGCCACCACGCCGGCCCGGATGTTCGGCCTCTACCCGCGCAAGGGCGTCATCGCCCCCGGCTCCGACGCCGACATCGTCGTCTACGACCCGGCCGGCCGGACCACCATCTCGGCGGCCACCCACCACATGAACATGGACCACTCGGCGTACGAAGGGTTCGAGATCACCGGCAAGGTCGACACCGTGCTCTCCCGCGGCACCGTCCTGGTCAGCGGCGATGGGGCCTACCACGGCCGCGCCGGCCACGGCCGCTACCTGCGCCGCGGCCTGTCGGACTACCTGCTGTGAAGGAGGCGAGCATGGACTTCGGCGTCGTGTTCCAGTGTGACCCGCCCGGCCGGGAGCTGGTGTCGCTGGCCCAACGGGCCGAGCAGGCCGGCTTCAGCCACGTGTGGACGTTCGACTCGCACGTGCTGTGGCAGGAGCCGTTCGTCATCTACAGCCAGATCCTCGCCGCCACCTCGTCAGTGACGGTGGGGCCGATGGTGACCAACCCGAGCACCCGGGACTGGACCGTCACCGCGTCGACGTTCGCCACCCTCAACGAGATGTACGGCAACCGTACGGTCTGCGGCATCGGCCGGGGCGACTCAGCGGTACGGGTCCTCGGTGCCCGCCCCACCACCCTCGCCGAGCTGCGCGAATGCGTCACCGTCATCCGCGACCTGGCCGCCGGGCGGACCGTGCGCTACCGCGACCGCGACATCACCCTGCCGTGGGTCAGTGACGGGGCGCTGGAGGTCTGGGTCGCCGCGTACGGGCCGAAGGCACTCGCCCTGGCCGGCGAGGTCGGCGACGGCTACATCCTGCAACTCGCCGACCCGGACATCGCCGCCTGGATGATCGGTGCGGTCCGGGCGGCGGCCGAACGTGCCGGCCGCGACCCGGACGCGGTCACCTTCTGCGTCGCCGCCCCCGCCTACGTCGGCGACGACCTGGCCCACCAGCGGGAGCAGACCCGCTGGTTCGGCGGCATGGTCGGCAACCACATCGCCGACATCGTGGCCCGCTACGGCGGTGGCGGCAGCGCGGTGCCGAAGGTGCTCACCGACTACATCGCCGGCCGGCAGGGCTACGACTACGCCGAACACGGCCGGGCCGGCAACACCCACACCGACTTCGTGCCCGACGAGATCATCGACCGGTTCTGCCTGCTCGGCCCGGCCGAGGAGCACCTGCGGCGGCTCGCCGAGCTGCGTGATCTCGGCGTCGACCAGTTCGCCGTCTACCTGCAACACGACGCCAAGCAGGAGACCCTGGCCGCGTACGGCGAGCAGATCATCCCCGCGTACCGCCGGGTGGTCGCGTCTTGACCAGCGGCTGGACGCGCCGGGCCAGCGTCGCCGGGGTCGCGCTGGCCGCGCTCGCCCTCGCCGCCACCGGTTGGGAAGGCTACAAACTGGTCGGCGACCCGGACGGCACCGACGTGTACGGCGTACCGCTGCTGCCGCGCGCCGACGACGCCGCCATGCCACACCTGGCCGACGTGGTCGCCGGCCTAGGTGCTGTCGACGTCGCCGCCGGCCAGCCGGTGTGGCGGGTCGTCGTGGACGCCTGCCTGTTCACCCTCGGGGTGACCGGCGTCGGGTTCGCCGCCGGCACGCTGGTCGGGCTGGTCCTGGCGGTGGCGATGCAGCGGTGGCGGATCGTCGAACGTGGACTGCTGCCGTACGTGGTGCTGTCGCAGACCGTGCCGCTGGTCGCCCTGGCCCCGGTGATCGCCGGCTGGGGCGGGCGGCTGTCCATCGGCACCTACCCGTGGCAGCCGTGGATGTCGGTCGCGGTGATCGCCGCGTACCTGGCGTTCTTCCCGGTCGCCGTCGGCATGCTGCGCGGCCTGCAGTCGCCGCCGGCCGCCGGGGTCGAGCTGATGCGCAGCTACGCCGCCGGCTGGTGGCGCACCCTGTGGAAACTGCGGGCACCGGCCGCGCTGCCGTACCTGTTCCCGGCGCTGCGGCTGGCCGGGGCGGCGGCCGTGGTCGGCGCGGTCGTCGGGGAGATCTCCACCGGCACCCGGGGCGGCATCGGCCGACTGATCCTGGAATATTCGCGGCAGGCGACCAGCGCCCCGGCGAAGGTGTACGCGGCGATCCTCGGTGCCGCCGTCCTCGGCCTGGTCGTCGCCGCCACGGTGACCCTGCTGGAGGTCGGACTGACCCGGCACCAGCGGCGGGTGGCGGTGACCGGATGAGCAGCGAGTTCGCTGTCGGTCTCACCGGGGTCGACAAGGTCTTCCACGCCGGCCGGGCCGACGCGGTCACCGCGCTGACCGGGGTGGAGCTGGCCATCGGCCGGGGCGAGTTCGTGTCGCTGATCGGGCCGTCCGGCTGCGGCAAGAGCACCCTGCTGCGGCTGATCGCCGACCTGATCACCCCGACCGCCGGCACGGTCACCGTCAACGGCAAACCCGCCCGGCAGGCCAGACTGGACCAGGAGTACGGAATCGCCTTCCAGCAGGCCGGCCTCTTCGACTGGCGGACGGTGCGGCGCAACGTGGAACTGCCGTTGGAGCTGCGCGGGGTGCGGCGGGCGCAGCGGCGGGCCCGGGTCGACGAGATGCTGGCCCTGGTCGGGTTGGCCGACTTCGCCGGGCACTACCCGGCTCAGCTGTCCGGTGGCATGCAGCAGCGGGTGGCGATCGCGCGGGCGCTCGCCGTACACCCGCCGTTGCTGTTGATGGACGAACCGTTCGGGGCCCTCGACGAGATGACCCGCGAACGCCTGCAGGACGAACTGCTCGGCATCTGCGCGCGCACCGCGACCAGCACCGTCTTCGTCACCCATTCGATCTCCGAGGCGGTGTACCTGTCCGACCGGGTGGTGGTGATGTCGGCCCGGCCGGGTCGGATCACCGCCGTCGTCGACGTCGACCTCGGCGAGCGTACGGAGCAGACCCGGCAGTCGGCGGAGTTCTTCGCCGCCGTCACCGAGGTCCGCCGGGCGCTGCGCGGCACCGGCGCGCCGGCTGCGGATGCGGCGGTGGCGTGAAAGCGCTGCGGGCGGCCGGGCCGCCGGTCGCCGTCGGGCTCGCCGGGCTGGCGCTGTGGGAAGCGACGGTACGGCTGGGCCGGGTCGCCTCCTATGTGCTGCCGGCCCCGTCAGCGATCGCCGAACAGTTCTGGGCCAGCCGTACCGTGGTGCTGACCGCCGGGCTGGCCAGCGGCACCAACGCGCTGATCGGGCTGCTGGCCGGGGCAGCGCTCGGGGTGCTGGTGGCGTTGGCGGTCAGCCGGCTGCGGCTGCTCAGCGAGGTGTCGGTGCCACTGGCCGCGCTGGTCAACGCGCTGCCGATCATCGCGCTCGCCCCGGTGCTGAACAACATGTTCGACGCGGCCAGCAGCGTGCCCCGGCGGATCGTCGTCGGCCTGGTCGCGTTCTTCCCGGTCTTCGTCAACACGCTGCGTGGGCTGCGCCAGGTGCAGCCGATCCACCGCGAACTGATGGACAGCTACGCCGCCAGCGGCGCGACGTTCGCCCGGCTGGTCCGGCTGCCCGGCGCGCTGCCGTTCGTCTTCACCGGGCTACGGCAGGCGTCGTCGCTGGCGGTGATCGCGGCCGTGGTCGCCGAGTACTTCGGTGGGCTGCAGGACGGGCTGGGGGCGCGGATCACCTCGGCGGCGGCGCTCACCGCGTACCCCCGGGCCTGGGCTTTCGTCGTCGGCGCCTGCCTGCTCGGCCTGGTCTTCTACCTGGCGACCCTGCTGCTGGAACGCCTCGCGATGCCGTGGCGCACCGGCCAGGCCCCGTGACCCCCACCTCCCCTGGCGCACCCGTCCCGCGCCGTAGTCCCCCGCTCCATCATCGCGACCAGGAGGAACGACGAAGATGAGAAGACGGTTGGCCGCCGCGGCGGCGCTGACGGGTGCCGCGCTGCTGATCAGCGCCTGCGGTACGGCGGACGCCGAGCCGGACGGTTCTGGCGGTGCCATCGACGGCACCACCACGGTAAAGGTGCAGTTGCAGTGGTTCTTCCAGGCCCAGTTCGCCGGCTACATCGCGGCCGTCGAAAAGGGCTTCTATGCGGAGGAAGGGCTCGACGTCGAGCTGCTCGAAGGCGGGGTGGACATCGTCCCGCAGACGGTGCTCGCTCAGGGGCAGGCCGACTACGCGATCGCCTGGGTGCCGAAGGCGCTCGCCTCGCGCGAACAGGGTGCTGAGATCACCGACGTGGGGCAAATCTTCGCCCGCTCCGGCACCTACCAGGTGGCGTTCGCCGACCCCGGCATCAGTGGGCCGGCGGATCTGCGCGGCAAGAAGGTCGGCAACTGGGGTTTCGGCAACGAGTTCGAGCTGTTCGCCGCGATGACCCAGGCCGGGCTGGACCCGGGGTCCGATGTGACCCTGGTGCAGCAGCAGTTCGACATGCAGGCGCTGCTGCGCGGCGACATCGACGCCGCCCAGGCGATGAGCTACAACGAGTACGCGCAGCTGCTGGAGGCGGAGAACCCGGACACCGGTGAGCTGTACACGCCGGAGGACTTCACGGTGCTCGACTGGAACGAGGTCGGGACGGCGATGCTGCAGGACGCCATCTGGGCCGACACCACCAAGCTCGACGACCCGGCGTACCAGGAGCAGACCGTCAAGTTCCTCACCGGCACCATCAAGGGCTGGGCGTACTGCCGGGACAACCCGGAGGAGTGCCGGGACCTGTCCGTCGCGGCCGGGTCGACGTTGGGCGCCAGCCATCAGCTGTGGCAGGTCAACGAGGTCAACAAGCTGATCTGGCCGTCGACCGGCGGGATCGGGCTGATCGACGAGGCGGACTGGGCGCGCACGGTCGAGTTGTCGCTGGCCACGAAGAACCAGGACGGCCAGACGGTGCTGACCGCCGAGCCGGAGGGGTTGGCCTACACCAACGACTACATCACCGAGGCGCTCGAAGCTGCGGAGGCGGACGGTGTCGACGTCACCGGCTCCGGTTTCACCCCGCTGACCGTCACCCTCAACCCCGGCGGCGCCTGAGCCAGGGTCGGTCGGCAACCGCGCTGTTCTCCATGATCAGATGACAAAAAACCGGAACGGCACCGGCGTGTCGCCCGGTTTTTCGTCATCTGATCTTCATGTCGCACGTGGACGGGACCGCGTGGTGGTCAGAATCGGCCGGTGATCTTGGCTTTGGCGATGTCGGAGCCGGCCTTGGCGGCTTTGACGTACCAGAGCCGGGCCAGTTGCTCGTCGCCTCGGCGTCCGTACATCGCGCCGAGGTTGTGCATCGCGTCGGCGTCGCCGGTCCTGGCCGCGCGCAGGAACCAATGCTCGGCCTGACCGTGATCGGCCCGCAGTTCCAGCAAGCGTCCAAGGTTGGACATGGCGCGGGGATGGTCGTGGTCGGCGGCCTGTCGGTACCAGTGTTCGGCCTCGGTCAGCTCGTCACGTTGCTCGAGCAGCGAGGCCAGGTTCGTCATACCCAGGACGTGCCCGGCGCGTGCGGCACGTGCGTAGAGCTCTTCGGCTTCGGCATAGCGTTGCTGGCGTTCGCGGAAGACGCCGAATTCGCAGCAGGCGTTGACGCTGCCCGCGTCGACCGCCTTGCCCAGCCACGCCTCCGCCTCGGTGCCGCCACCGGGTCGCTGGCTGAGCATGAAGCCCAGGCTGTCCATGCCGTCGGGATCGCCGGCGGCAGCCGCGCGCCGCAGCCAGGGTTCCGCCTCCGCCGTCATCGCCGAGCGCGCCAGCCAGGTACCCGCGAGTGCCATCTGGTGCGTGTCACCGGCGACCGCACCGGAGAGCAGGTCCAGGCCCTCACCCGTGAGCATCTGCCGCAGTGCCGGCCAGGCGACGTCGTTCTCCGCGCCCACCGCCCGGATCAGCCAGAACGCCGCGCTTTGTTGATCTCCGCGACGCAGGTGAACGGCCGCGAGGTTGCTCATGGCCTCGGCGAACCCGTCGTCGGCGGCCAGCCGGAACCAGCGTTCGGCCGCGCCGGTCTCGGCCCGATCCAGCAGGATGGCGGCTAGATTGTTCATCGCGCGGTGGCTGCCCTGCTCGGCGGCGGCGCGGTAGCACTCCTCGGCCTCCGCGACCTGTCCGCGCCGCTCCAACCACTCGCCGAGGACACCCCGGCCGTACGCTCCGACCGATGTGGCCGCGTCGCGAAGCCGCCGTTCGGCCTCGTCATCGGGGAGCAGCTCAGCTAGGCGCGCGGCTGCGGTCGACCGCTCGATCGGGTCACCGTCGGCGCTGACCGCCCGGTCGTACCACGGCTCGGCGTCGTCCACGTTGTGCATTCGGCAGAAGTCGCCGATGGCGCGCAACACGGCTGGATCGCGGCACTCGGCAGCGGCCTCCCGCCACCGGAGGCTGTCGTCGGGACGGTTGCGTCGCGCGCAGACAACCGACCAGAGGAACATTCCCAGCGGGTCCCCCGCCTCGGCCGCCCGTCGCCACCAGTGCCTGGTTTTCCGGTCGTGCACCGGTCCGCTGCGCGGCAACAGGTGGGTGCGCAGGTTGCCGTGACGGCCTGCGGCGATGTCGACCCGCACCATCCCCAGACTCACCATCGCGGTGGCCTGCCCGGCTTCGGCGGCCCGCTCGAGCCAACTCTTCGCGCCATGCAGATCGCCCTCCTGGGCGAGCCGCGCGCCCAGGTGAGTCATCCCGACGAGGTCGCCAGCGGCGGCGGCGTTGCGCAGCCACTGCTGGGCTTCGGACCGCCGACCCCGTACCAACAGCCACTGCGCCAGCTCCACCATCGCGGCGGAATCGTCCAGCGCCGCCCGCTCCCGGAGGCTGGCCTCCAGGTTCATCGTCGGCCTCCTCGGGTCGCTGTCGCGCGGGCACCAACGCCGACAGGTAGGGACGTGCGCTTGGACATAGCAGCCTCCGCTGGATGCGACACACGATGAAGGTAGCGGATTGTTCAACAATCCTGCAATACTAGATCGATGGTTGCTCGTGTCCTGCGTGACCGGATCGTTGAACGATCCGACTGTTTGTATCCTCCAGTCGTGGCAGCTGCGATGCGTGAAGACTGGGTCGCCCGACTGACCGACGACCGCACCCGCCTCGACCTCGGCGGCTACGGCGAACGGGTTGCGGACGTCCTTCGTGAACGGATCACCGAGGGCGTCTTCCCGCCCGGTGTCCGGCTGAGCGAGAACGCCCTGTGCGAGGCACTAGGGGTGTCCCGCAACACCCTGCGGGAAGCGTTCCGGCTGCTGTCGCACGAGGGCCTGCTCACGCACGAGTTCAACCGCGGCGTCTTCATCCGGGAACTGACCGCCGCCGACGTCCGGGATCTCTACGCGTTCCGCCGGATCATCGAGGGTGCCGCGGTCCTCGCCGCCGCCGACGCGCCACCCGGCGCGCTGGACCGCGTCGGCGAGGCGGTCGAGGCGGCCGAGGTCGCCGCCGCCGCCGGTGACTGGGCGAAGGTGGGTACGGCGAACATGCGGTTCCACCAGGCCATCGCCGACCTGGCCGGCAACAGCCGCCTCAGTCAGACCGCGCGTCGCCTGCTGGCCGAGCTACGCCTGGTGTTTCTGGTGGTCCCCGCCGTACAGGCGTTCCACCAGCCCTACATCCGAGACAACCGGCAGATCCACCAGCTACTCGTCACTGGCGAGTTCGTCGAGGCCCATCGGGTCCTGACCGCCTACCTCGACGCCGCCGAACGCCAACTCCTGGACGCCTTCCCGCCACAGCGGACCGGCGGCGCTCCCTCGGCCGGCACCGGCCGCGCGGCCCCTACCAACGCGCCGCGATGAACGTCGTCCTGTGGGTGCTGCAGTGGACACTCGGTGCGGTGATGCTGTCGTCCTTCCTGAGCATGCCCTATCTGCTGCGCCAGGGTCACGCCCGCCAGCCGATCGGTGCGGCCGCGATGGCGACGCTCGGGTTGTGCTGCGGCATCGGAGTCGTGCTGCCCTGGCTGACCAGCCAGGCGCGGATCGTAACCACGGTCGCCGCCACGGCGATCGGCGTGGTCACCGTGTTCGACAGCCTCACCAACCGGCTGGACGCGGCAGACGCCACCTTCAACACAGTGGTCCTGGTGATGGCGGTGACCGTCGCGGCTGGCCGGTTGCACGACCTGAGCCCCGACACCGGCCCGATGCCCCTCGGATGGGGCTTCCTCCTCGGTGGGACCGCCCTTGTAGTGTTCGCCATCTGGGGCGCCCGGTACGCCATCTCCCCGACGACGCGCTGGACGCAGGCCTTCACCGGACTCGCCGGCGTACTGGCCGGCCTCATTGCGTTCGCCGGCCTCAGCACCTTCTCCGGCCCCTGATCGGGACGACCGATCGTCGATCCTGCACGCCTACCCCCATGATCATCTGACGAAAAACCGGGATGGCGCCGGCGTGTCGCCCGGTTTTTCGTCAGATGATCTTCTAAACGATCTTGGGCTGGCCTGATTGCTGAGGCGGCGCCAGCAGGTCCTCCCAGCCGATCCCGGTGTGCAGCACGTACAGAATACCTTGCTGGCGGGGTCGGTCGGGCCGGTCGTGGTCCTGGTGATCGATGTGGCCGGCGCGGCAATAGCGGCTCGATCAACTCCCACTTGGCCCGACCAAGGACTGAACCAATGCTGCGTAGCTTAAGTTGATCTTGGGGTGTGGCCTGCGGTTGTGTGGCTGCTGTCG